>CAZQEN010000104.1:0-20849 GCA_964591605.1 uncultured Planctomycetales bacterium | reverse complement strand
GGGGTCCTGCCCGGCCTCATCGGCTGCATTCAGGCCACCGAGGCCATCAAGCTCATCCTCGGCCAGGGCCAGCCGCTCACCGGCCGTCTGATGCGCTATGATTCGCTGGAGATGAAGTTCCGGGAGTACCGGATCCGCCGCGATCCCAAGTGCCCGATGTGCGGCGACCACCCGACCATCACGAAACTGATAGACTATGAGCAGTTCTGCGGCATCCGCGGAGAGGAGTCGAACATGATCATTCGCGAGGAGCCCATCCCCGCCATCACCGTCCACCAGCTCAAGGAGCGGCTCGACCGCGGCGACAATTTCGTGCTCATCGACGTGCGCGAGCCGCACGAGCACCAGATCTGCAACCTGCCGCAGGCGAAGCTGATCCCGCTGGGCACGATCCCGCAGAAGATCCGCGAGCT
This sequence comes from uncultured Planctomycetales bacterium, assembly GCA_964591605.1. Taxonomy (GTDB): domain Bacteria; phylum Planctomycetota; class Phycisphaerae; order UBA1845; family PWPN01; genus CAYLLT01. The sequence continues at coordinate 20,436 of CAZQEN010000104.1, read as the reverse complement.
CGACCCGGCGGCCGAGTACGTCGTGCACTGCAAAATGGGCGGCCGCAGCGCCCAGGCCGTCGAATTCATGAAGAAGAACGGCTTCACACGCGTCTTCAACGTCACCGGCGGCATCACCGCCTGGGCGAAGGAAATCGACAAATCAATGCCGACGTATTGAGCTGGGTGGCCCTCTGTAGGCTACAATATCATCTGAGGAACATCGCCATGACCGTACTGAATGCACATTTTGACGGGAGGCAGGTCGTGCTCGACGATCCGATGCCCTCCAACATACCGCCAAACACGCAGGTGAAGGTGCTGGTGGAGGAACCCACTGAGGACGAGTTGGATGACGTCATCAAGGCAGCCCGGCCCGGTGGCATGCCTCCCGACTTTGCTGCTCAGCATGAGCACTACACCAAGGGCACACCCAGGCGATGATTCCGACCTTCGTGGATACAATCCTCAGGCAGGCTTCCGGGCGCTATTGCGCGCTGAGGCATCCTAATGGAACTCACCCGCACGCGATCATCCCTGCTCTGGTCGTGGTTTGTCTGCTGCCTCTTGGCGTGTTCGGCGCCACCGTCTATGTCTCTCTGACCGGTGATGATGCTCTGGCCCTCCGGTCGGACGTCGCCGACACCGCGCGATCCGGTTCGTTCCGAACCCTCGAGGCCGCGCGGGACAAGCTCCGCAAGCAACGCGTGCAAAAGTCTCTGCCGCCCGGGCCGGTGACCGTCGAAATCCGCGGCGGAACGTACGTATTCGACAAAACGTTCGAGCTCTCGGCCGAGGACGGCGGTTCCGCCGACGCCCCGGTAATCTGGCGGGCGGCGCAGGGCGAGCGGGTGCGTCTGGTCGGCGGACGCGAGCTCATCCGCTGGTTCCGTGTGGACGACGAGGCCATCCGGACGCGCATCCCGGCCGGCGTTCGCGACAGCATCCGCCAGGCCGACCTGCGGGCGCACGGCGTGAGCGATCTGGGCACGATGCGGTCGCGGGGTTTCGGGCGAGCCCTCGCCCCGGCGCCCCTCGAGCTGTTCTTCGCCGGCCGGCCGATGACCCTCGCCCGCTGGCCGGGCGCGGGCGAGTGGGCCGCGATCTCCGCCGTGCCCGACGGCCAGAAGGGCGCCACCTTCACCTGCGATCAGGCCCCGATGGAGCGGTGGAAGACGGCCGACGATCTCTGGGTCCACGGCTTCTGGACCTACGACTGGGCCGACACGTACGAAAAAATCGCCGCCCTCGATCCGGCGAGCCACAGGTTCACGACGGCCCCGCCGCACGGCGTCTACGGCTACACGGCCGGCAAGCGTTTCTACGCGCTCAACCTCGTCGAGGAACTCGACGAGCCCGGCGAATACTGGGTGGACCGCAAGGGCGGTAAGATCTACTTCTTCCCCCCGGATAACCTCGAAAAGCGCGAAACCTGGGTTTCGGTTCTTGAAGAGCCGCTGATCCGGCTCAGGAACGCCAGCCACGTCACCATCGAGGGCCTCACGCTCGAATACACCCGCGGCAACGCGATCGACATCATCGGCGGCTCACACAATCTTATCACCGGCTGCACCCTGCGCAACATCGGTTCGCTGGCCGTCAACATCGCGGCCGACCCGGCCCAGCCGTCCCGCGGCCCCACTGCCACCGGCGTACAAAATTGCGAGATCCACGACTGCGGCGAGGGTGCCATCAACATCGAGGGCGGCGATCGCAAAACGCTCACGCCCGGCGGCAATTTCGCCATCGACAATCACATCTACCGCTATCAGCGCTCGTGCCTGACCTATCGCCTGGCCGTCCACGTCCACGGCGTCAGCCAGCGCGTCGCCCACAATCACATCCACGACGCCCCGCACACGGCCATCCTGATCCACGGCAACGACCACGTCATCGAATACAACGACATCCACCACGTCTGCGCCGAGAGCGGCGACGCCGGCGCGTTTTACATCGGCCGCGACCTCACCGAACGCGGCCACGTCGTCCGCCACAACTACTTCCACGACATCCACGGCGTGAAGGGCCAGAAAGGCTTCACCGACGTGATGGGCGTCTACCTCGACGACTGCGCCTGCGGCATCACCGTCTACGGCAACATCTTCAGGAACGTCAGCCGCGCCGTCCTCATCGGCGGCGGCCGCGACAACACGGTCGAGAACAACATCTTCGCCGACTGCCACATCGCCATTCACGTCGACGCCCGCGCCACCGGCTGGGCGAAGTTCTGGTGGGACGGCCGCGACAACACGCTCATCGACCGCCTCAAGGCCATGAACGTCACGCAGCCGCCCTACAGCGAGCGCTACCCGCAGCTCGTCAAGATCCTCGACGACGAGCCCGCCCTGCCCAAGGGCAACCGCATCATGCGGAACATCTGCCAGGGCCCCGGCAAGTGGCTCGACCTGCACGACAAGGTCACCGAGGCCATGCTCGGCCTCGATGACAACTTCGTCGGCACCGACGCCGGCCTGATCAGCCCGAAACCACCCTTCGCCCTCCGCCCCGATGCCCCGGCCCTCTCCGCCGCCTTCAAACCCATCCCCTTCGACCAGATCGGCCCGACCACGCCCCGCCGCAGAGAATGACCGCGTAGCGCCGGCGCATCCCCACCCGGCGACGTAGCTCCGGTCCATCCCCGGCCGGCATCTCCGCGGCCGTGTGATTCCCATCCCGCACCCATCCCGGCGCGCCGCGACGGGAATCCTTCCCCGCGGTCGTCCCGCGTCTCACGTCTCACATCTCACGTCTCACTCGTCGCCACCCGTGGCCGGACGCTCCGATTCGCCCCGCCATCCGGAGCAGCCGCCGTGTTGATTCGCAGGGACGGGCCGCGTGCTCCGCGCGCCCACCGGCCACCCATCACAGGAGGCCCCAGCGGCGATCGGGAAAAAAATGCAAAACGAACCCAATTCACCCGGCCGCCGCCGCACGCGTAACCCACGCTGCATCAGCCCCTTGTGCAGGAAATCCGGCCCCCGCCCGCCTGGCCGCCCGAAAAAGCGAAGCCATTCTGTGGTGGGTCCCGCAGTGGCCAGCCTCCCGGGTATCCGGCTTGATCGGGGGCGGTCCGCTCATCTCATCTGCGTCCATCTGCGTCCCTCTGTGGATTCGTTGGCCTCTCCGGGCTCGGTGCCGGCATGCCGGGGCCCGGTCGTTCGTACCACAAGGCGGCTCCGCCCCGTGCAGGCGGACAGATCGGCTCGTGTCACGGCCCACGGCGCGTGCCTGCGGCTGAAGACGCCAACGAACCCGGCCGCCACGGGGGAGCGGCCGCTACGGATGCTGGTTGTGGTGTCGACGACGCGCTCGACAGGTCCATCCGACGGATGGAGGCCCGTTCCCCGCTTTGAACCGGCCGCCAGATCGGGTACAAACGATCCGGGCCTGGGGAGAACTCCTGCCCATCGGCCGAGATATCGAGGCACGCCCGACATGCTGCCCGGACTCTCCGCACTGCAGGTACAACGGTGGTTCGTGCGCGTCCCCGCGAAGACCGCCGTCTTCGCCGTCGTCGTCTTCTTCACGTTGTACCCCCACCCCGCCCTGCTGGGTCGGCACGTGCGGCACGCCCGGTCGACCCAGGCCCTGACCGACCCGGCCGGCCCGGCGGCCCTCGCCGTCCGTGAGCAGTTCGACCGCTACGCCCGCCAGCACGGCCTGGACCTCTCCGACCCAGCAGCTCTCCGGAAGGCCGTCGAGGCCTTCGTCTATGCCCGCGTCGCTTACGCCTGGGACTGGGATACCTGGGGGGTCGCCGATTATCTGCCCAGCCTGGCCGAGGTACTCGAGAAGGGGCGGGAGGACTGCGACGGCCGGGCGGTGATGGCCGCGGCGCTGCTCCGCACCTTCGGCACCCAGGCGCGGCTGGTCGCCGACCCCCGACACGTCTGGGTCCGCACCCCGGACGGAGACCTGATGAACCCCCTCGGCCCGCCCGCGTTCCAGGCGGGTCCCGAGGGCGTGCAGATCCGGTGGCGGGCCCTGTTGAACCCCGCCCCGATGGCGTTTGGGGTGGCCGTGTTCCCTTGGGCCCGCGAGCTGATTATTCTCCTCACGGCGTGGCTGCTGTTGCTGCCCCCCCGCATGAACCGCTTCGCGGCCGCGCTGGTACTCGCACTGCTGCTCGACAGCCTTGTGCTCGTACGATTGGCCGGAGCGGACCCCGTGGCCCCACGCACTGCGGCGCTCGTCTGGGCGGCCGCTCACTGGCCAGTCGCTTTGTGGATGCTCTGGAGGCCCGCCGGTGCAGGACGCGTCGCCGCCGATCGGACCCCGGCGTAACGCCTGCGGCCCCTCAAGGATACCCAGGATCGGAGCGCAGCCCTGTGAAGTCGTTCCCCAACGTCCATGTGGTCAGCCACCCCCTGGTCCAGCAGAAGCTGACCAGTGCCCGCGATGCCCGAACCGGCAGCCCGGAATTCCGCCGCCTGCTCGCCGAAACGGCCATGCTGATGGCCTTTGAGATCACCCGCGACTACCCCACGCGAACCGTCGATGTGGAAACACCCATGGGCCTGGCCCGCGGCACCGTCCTCCAGGCGGAAATCACGCTGGTACCGATCCTTCGAGCCGGCCTGGGCATGGCCGACGGCATCCTGAGACTCATTCCAAACGCCCGCGTCGGCCACCTGGGCATCTACCGTGACGAAACTTCGCTCCTGCCTGTGGTGTACTATAACAAGCTGCCGCCCGATGTGGCCGACACGGAGGTCATCCTGATCGACCCCATGCTGGCCACGGGCGGTTCGAGTGTCGCGGGCGTCGAAGCCATCAAGAAGACCGGCGCAACGCGGATCAAGCTCCTGTGCCTGGTGGCCGCCCCGGAGGGTATCGAACGCATGCTCGAGGCCGCTCCCGACGTGCTCATCTACACGGCAGCCGTCGATTCGCACCTCAACGAGCGCGGGTACATCGTGCCCGGGCTCGGCGATGCCGGCGACCGCATCTTCGGAACGGAATAGTCAGTCGTCCGTGGTCGCCTGCCCGTTGCAGGGCAATCGGGGCCACCCCCCGCGGCTGATAATGGAGGAACCTCATGAGGCCCGTCAGATTCAGCGTTCTGGCCATCATCGCGGCGTCGTTTGTGCTCCCCGCGGCCCGCGCCGCCGCCCAGTCCGGCACCACCGGTGAAGCCAAAAAGGTGATCGCCGTCTTCCGCATCCACGGCGAGATCGAGGAGAAGCCCCCGGCCATCGAGTTCAATTTCAGCGGCGAGGAGAGACGGACGCTCTACGACTGGATCGAGCGCCTCCGCAAGGCCAAGCGCGATCCCAGTCTCAAGGCCGTCGTCATCGTCTTCGACGAACCGATGCTCGGGCTCGCCCAGCTTCAGGAACTCCGATCCGCCCTCAAGGAGCTCCGGGCGGCCGAGAAGGATGTGTATGCCTACCTCGAGGAAACCCGGTCGGGCCCCTATCTGCTCGCGACCGCCGCCTCGAAGATCGTCATGGTGCCCACCGGCGATCTCAACATCCTTGGCATGAACGTCGAGCAGGCCTACTTCAAGAACCTCATGGACAAAATCGGCGTCGAAGCCGACATCGAGCACGTGGGCGCCTACAAGGGCGCCGGAGAGCCTTTCACCCGCACCGGCCCCTCTCCCGAAGCCAAGGAAATGATCCAGTGGCTGGTCAAGGACATCTTCGATCAGATGGTCGAGGGCATTGCCGAGTCGCGGCAGCTCTCCGAGGAAGAGGTCCGCAGACAGATCGACCAGGCGCCCCTCACCGCCCGGCAGGCACTCGAGGCGAAGCTGGTGGATGAGCTGGCCTACGCCGAGGAGTTCACCGAGTCCCTCAAGAAGCGCTACGGCCCGGAGGTCGAGTTCGACCACGACTACGGGAAGAAGAAGGGCCCCGAGCTCGATTTCTCGAACATTTTCGCCCTGTTCAAGACACTGGGCGAGGTCATGAACAAGGCCCGCGGCGCCGAGAAGACCAGCATCGCCGTCATTTACGTCGATGGCATGATCGTGACCGGCAAGCAGGAGGACGGCATCTTCGGCGACAGCGGCATCGCCGCCAGCACGACGCTGCGCCGCACCATCGCCAAAGCCCGCGACGACGACAACGTGAAGGCCGTCGTGCTGCGCGTCAACTCGCCCGGCGGCTCCGCCCTGGCCAGCGAAATCATCTGGCATGCCACCCAGGAACTGAAAGGAAGCAAGCCGTTCATCGTCTCCATGGGCAACGTGGCGGCCAGCGGCGGATACTACGTCTCGGCCGGGGCGGCCACCATCTTCGCCCAGCCGGGCACCATCACCGGATCCATCGGCGTGGTCGGCGGCAAACTCGTCACCAAGGGGTTCTGGGACTGGATCGGCATCACCTTCGACCAGACCAGGATGGGCCAGAACGCCGACCTCTACAGCACCGACCGCCGCTTCGACGATCGCCAGCGCGAGATCGTCCGCCGGATGATGCAGCAGGTCTACGGCGAGTTCAAGGACCGCGTCACCCGCGGCCGCGGAGACAAACTGAAGAAGGATATCGAGGAAATTGCTGGTGGACGCGTCTACACCGGACGCCAGGCCCAGGCCAACGGCCTGGTGGACAAGATCGGCGGCCTGCACGACGCCGTCCAGTTCGCCGCCGCCCAGGCCAACGTCAGCGATTACGAGGTGCGCCAGATGCCCGAGCCGCGCAACTTCTTCGACGCCCTCATGGAGGGATTGACGGGTGAAAAGCAGGATAAGAACACCCCACAGATCGCCGTCAGCGGCCCGTCCGCGGACGCACCGGGCTGGACCGCTCAGGCCCCCGCCATCCGCGAGCTGCTGCCGCTCCTGCGAGGGCTCGACCCCCTGCGCTTTGAACAGGTTACCCGGTCCCTGCTGCGGATCGAATTGCTGGGGAGAGAGAGCGTCCTCCTCGTGACCCCCGCCGAAATCGGAGTGCGGTAGTCGGTCTCCTCGCCTTTTTGCCCCAAAACGCCCCCGGGCCCGCGGAGCACACTACTTCGCGGGCCCGGTTTCTTTCATTTTCCCGAAGAAAGATGCCGCGCCGATGTGAAGCAGCCCCTTTTCAGCTTGATTTTATCGGCGTTCATGCCACAATTGCGCATATGTAGGGCTGATCGCGGTCGCCTCTCCCCCTCCGACCGAGGAATCTCCCCGATCCGAATGTACCCTTCTCTGTGTGCCGAGAATTGAGGGTCCTTTGAGTTGCACCGTACGAAGTCCCAGGCCTGCAGGGGGTAACCAGCAATATGCAATCAAGTCGTACGCACCAGGACGATACTTCACGAGATGAATCATCCGCCCGCTACAAGTATCAGCGATTACGTGACCGCCTGCGTCAGGCGATCCAGTCGGGTGAACTCTCCGCCAAACTCCCGGGTGAACGCGAACTCGCCCGGCGCTATGGCGCCAACGCCAAGACGATCAACAAGGCGCTGTGCGATCTGACCACCGAGGGTCTGCTCATCCGCCACGTCGGACGCGGCACCTTCGTGTCTGACGGCGTCGGGCCGGCCGGCACCTCGCGGCGCAAGCTCCTCACCTATGCCTGGCTGGGGTCGGGCTCGGATGAGAAGTCCCAGGAGCCGATCTATCGCTCCGTCGAGTCGCTCCTGAGGGAACGCGGCCACCGCCTGGTCTCCTGCCGCACCAGCCTCCTCGAAAACGGGGAGATCGCCGACACCGCCATCACCCCGGGCCAGCTCCGGTCCTGGGACGGCCTGGTTCTGGCCAGTCGAACCAGCGATCGGCTCCTCGCAGAACTGCATCGTCGCCACCTCCCGGTGGTGATGATCCAGAACGCCCACGAGCGCATCCGCACGAGCGTCGTCCTGCCCGACTATGCCCAGGGAGCGTTCGAGCTGGCCGAATACCTCGTCCGGCTCGGCCATGAACAGATCGGGCTGCTCATCTCCCGTGAGCTCCTGCCCGCGGCCTCGACCGCTGAGCACGGCTACCGCGCCGCCCTCGAGCGCAGCGCGCTGCGCCCCGTCGCCCCGGCGGTCATCGACGCTGATTTCGACTGGCGGAAATTGCTGGCAACTGACGCCCGCCCCAGCGCCCTGATCTGCGTCGGCGCGGAGGTCGCCAGCAGCGCGGCCGCCCAGGCCCACGAGGCCGGTCTGCGCCTGCCCGCCATGCTCGGCGTGTGTGCCATGCTCGAGGCGGGCCGGCACGGGGTCGATCACGCGCTCACCGCCTACGAAGTCAACGCCGAGTCCATCGCCCACTGGGCGGTGGAGTTGCTGATCACCGCCAGCCCGGGGCAACTCCCCCGCATGGTGATCGTGCCCGGAAAGCTCTGCGACCGGGGTTCCGTGCCCGCTCACGGCAAGCCTCCGGCGGCTGCACCGGCAGGACCTTCGGCCGTCGTGATCTAGCCTGCGCCCCTGCTCCAGCGACCCCGGCCCCCGGTGACCCGCCCGGACCGGGCTTGGCCGATGAGGTTTCAGTCTTATCCCTGGACGCATTTCCGTCAGAAAACCCCGCCCTCTTGAAACTCGTACTAAATGTTGTATGTTGAAGGTGCCTTCAGCCGACATGTAGTTGGTCGGCGGGTTGTTGATAAAAAACTTTGTGGCGCGCAACTTCAAGTTTGACACGAGGTTTGCGATACAGAGCCAAAAACACGGGCCATAAGGTTAAAATTCCGTTTGACTGGCCCAGCATCTTGAGGTATTAAAGCTCCTGCCCCCCCAGATGTGGGGGGGTCAGCTCTTTTGATCGCCGGTTCAGGTCGGGGTCCCAGACGGGCTCCTCTCCCGGTAGCACGGGATGTGCCCCGGGGGCGGCGAGACATCCGGAGTGTTGTGGTTGGCGGCATTGCAGGGCGTGCCGTTCGGCGCGGACGGTGTAGGTACGCGCTTTTGTGGCGTTGGCGTCGGAAGGAGTTTGTGGTCATGACCGCTCTAGTCACGGATCGACTCAGCGGATTGTCGGCGACGGATCGCGACGACACATTGGGCCTCTCGCCCAATTCCCTGCGCGTGCTGCGCTCCCGCTATCTCAAGAAAGATGAGCTGGGACGGGTGACGGAAACGCCGCGGGAACTCTTCTGCCGGGTTGCCGCCACCCTCGCGAACGTGGAGACCACCTACTACGGTGCGACCGAGGCCGAGCGCGATGCGTGGGAGGAGCGGTTCTTCGATCTGATGGTCAGCGGGCGGTTCATGCCCAACAGCCCCACCCTCATGAACGCCGGGCGCGAGATGGGCATGCTCAGCGCATGCTTTGTGCTGCCCGTCCGCGACAGCATCAACGAGATCTTCGACTCCATCAAGCACACGGCCATCATCCAGAAGGCCGGCGGCGGCACCGGTTTCGCCTTCGACGAACTCCGGCCGACCGGCGATTACATCAAGAGTTCGGGCGGCACGACCTCCGGTCCGATCAGCTTCTGGCGGGCCTTCAGCGAGGCCACGAATGCCATCCAGCAGGGCGCCTTCCGCCGCGGCGCCAACATGGGCATGATGAACATCCATCATCCCGACATCCTCAAGTTCCTGCACGCCAAGCAGGACCTCAGCCAGTTCACCAACTACAACATCTCCGTCAAAATCACCGACGAGTGGATGAGTGAGTTCCTCAAGGATGCGGATTCACCGCAGATCTGCCGCAACCCGCGCACCGGCGTGGAGTACGTCGTGCCGCGGGACCTCAAAATCTGGGAGTACGATCTGCGGACGCTGATCCCCGTCAGGCGCGGTCCGAATGACGAGCTGCGGGTGATCGATCGGGAGACCGGTGCACCCACCGATCAGGTGATCGCCCGTGGTTCGTCATTCAGCACCCCGCTCTATACGAAGCGCGAGATCTGGGACATCATCGTCACCAACGCCCACGCCACCGGCGAGCCAGGCGTGGTGTTTATTGACCGCGTGAATGAGTTCAACCCCACGCCGCACATCGGGCGCATGGAGGCGACCAATCCCTGCGGGGAACAGCCCCTGCTGCCCTATGAGGCGTGCAACCTGGGCAGCGTCAATCTCGCCAGCTTCGTCCGCGACGGCTGCACGCCGGCCGCCAGCGTCGACTGGGACGCCCTGCGGGAAACGATCCACGAGAGCACGCGGTTCCTCGACAACGTGATCGACGCGAACAACTACCAGCTCCCCGAGATCGACGCGATGTGCAAGGGCAATCGCAAGATCGGTCTGGGGATCATGGGCTTCGCCGACGCCCTGTACCTGCTCAACGCCCGCTATTCCTCGGAGGAGGGCGTCGCGTGGGGCGAGCGGTTCATGAAGTTCGTCAACGACGAGGCCCACAACTACAGCGAGTATCTGGCCCGCCAGCGGGGCAACTTCCCGAACTGGAAGGGCAGCACCTGGGATACGGTCCATCATCGGCCGATGCGCAACGCCTGCTGCACCACCGTCGCCCCCACGGGCACGATCAGCATCATCTCCGGCTGCTCGGGCGGCATCGAGCCGATGTTCAGCCTGGCCTTCTTCCGGAACGTCCTCAAGGGCCAGGACGAGGGCCGCACGCCCATGGTCGAGATTAATCCGATATTCGAGCGTGTCGCTCGAGGACGGGGATTTTACAGCGAGGGGCTGATGGATCAGATCGCCAGGGACGGCACCCTCGCCCATATCCCCGGAATTCCGGATGACGTGAAGCACGTGTTCGTGTGTGCCCACGACATCAGTCCCGATTGGCACGTGCGGATGCAGGCGGCGTTCCAGAGCCACTGCGATTCGTCGATTTCCAAGACGATCAACTTCCCGCACGAGGCCCGTGTCGAGGACGTCGATACGATCTACCGCATGGCCTTCGAGCTCAGATGCAAGGGCGTTACCGTCTACCGCGACGGGTGCCGCTCCTCGCAGCCGATGGCCCTCAAGGAGTCGGACAAGAAGCATCGTGCCGCAGATGCCAGTGCCTCCGGCCGGGGGGACACAGGGGGCACCGGGGACGGCGGCAGTCAGACCCGTCGCCCGCCCCGCGAAACAAAGGTGAATACCGTGCCGGAGATCGAACCGAAAGACATCCCCGAAATCGTCAGCGGGTTCCGCATCCGCCAGATGACGCCCTTCGGGAACATGCACGTCAAGATCACGGTTGATGCCCGCACCGAGCGCGAGCTCGAGGTGTTCGCTCAGCTCGGCAAGGGCGGCGATATTGCCAACAGCGATCTGGAGGCCATCTGCCGCCTCATCTCGCTGTGGCTGCGGGCGGGCGGATCGCTCAAGCACGTGATCCGTCAGCTCAAAGACATCGGATCCAGCTTGCAGGTCCCTACCCGGGACGGCAAGATCATGAGCCTGGGTGACGGACTGGCCCGGGCGCTGTTGAAGTATTCGCGAGCCAAGGAGCGGTTCGGGCTTCGCAGCCTGCTGCTCGGCGAGTGTGACCTCAGTGAGTTGGACCGACCGGCCCCGTCTGTCTCCAGCAATGGCAACGGCAACGGCCATGGCGGGCATGGCCACGGCAACGGGATCGGCAAAGGGCATGAGCAGGTGTCGGAAGTGCGCCACGCTACGACGGCTCATGACGATCCGGTGACGGAAGTGCCTGCGTCGGCTGGAGACTCGGGCACTTCCGGCTCCGTTCGCCTCGAATTCAAGGTCAAATGCCCGGAATGTGGAGAGTCCCTGGTCTTTGCGGAGGGCTGTAACAAGTGCCAGCGGTGCGGCTGGGCCCAGTGCTGAATGTGAAGTGCTCCTCTCATACCGCGGGTGCTGCAAGCATCCGACCCGCCGCTCGGCGATGGAACTGCTGAAACCACCGGTGGCTGTGTGTCGTGCCGGATTGTGAATTGATCAGTGGATCTTGAAATTTCACAGCCGATCTGTGGATCGAGTTGAAAAATCCATTAAAATGGGCTATCTTTTTCGGCCGATTGGTCTAGAATGTCTCGTTGGCTCAATTTATTGGCCTTCTTGGCCGATACCTTTGGGCAGAGAAGGACATATAATAGAGCGTCAGGGCCGATAAACAGGAATGCGGTCCTATTCATAGAGGGGTCATACTGCCGGGCCTTGAGGGGCTTCGGCAAAACAGGCTTCTTTCCCCTCCGGAAAGCACCGGGCTTGCCTCAAGGCACCTGGTGCTTTCTTTATGCGCACTTTCTGCCGGGTGTGCCTCAGTTCTCTGTCGTCGGCACTTCGAGGTGGCAGCACTCTGCCAGAGCGCTGCGCATGTCTTCCGGGTGCGGGATCGGCGGTGTGCGGCGCCGGAGTGAGCGGGTACTCGTCATCTGCTCGCGTGTGCCTGCTTTGCGAGCAGGCGGGCGCACAGGAGGCCGAGCGAGTTGCGGATCTCGTGATACGCGGCGTGGCGGCCGGGGTGGGGGATAACGACCCAGTCCGTGCCGGGCGGCAGGTCCGGGCGCAGGTGTCGGAACGCCTCGCGGATGAGACGCTTGATCCGGTTGCGTGCGACGGCGTTGCCGAACCGGCGGCCGACCGCGATGCCGAGCCGCGCGGTCGGTGCAGGGCCGTGGGCGGTGTAGAGAGTCAGGTACTGGTCGGAGGTCCGCCGGCGGGCGCGCAGGACGCGGTCGAAGTCGGCTTTCGTGCGGAGCCGGGCGGCAGGGGGGAATCGATAGCGGCGCGGCTCCTGGGGCATGGGGGCGATTATACCGCGGGTGACGGGTTGCCCGGCGGGGGGCGGGCGGCTATCGTGGCCCGGCGCGTGGACGGCGGGTTGGACTGAGCGAGGGTGTGTCTTGGGCGTCGATCTGCGGGACTTTCAGCAGCTCATCGAGCGGATGTACTCGCACAAGGACCGGGAGCGCGGCTCGGCCGGCACCTTCCTGTGGATGATGGAGGAAGTCGGTGAGCTGGCCGCGGCGCTGGGCGAGAAGACCGACGAGGCCAACAAGCGCGAGGAGTTCGCGGATGTGCTCGCGTGGCTGGTGACGCTCGCCAATGTCGAGGGTGTGGACCTCAGCGACGCGATCCATGCCAAGTATGGCACCGGGTGTCCGGGTTGCGGGCGGATGGTCTGCACGTGCTCGGCCAAGCCCTGACGGCCGGGCGGGGCGGGCGGCAGGCCCCGCCCCACGGCGAATTGTCTGCGGCCATGCGGCGCGGGCGAGGAAGGAGACGGGTCATGTCGGGCAGGCGGTGCGGATGGAAGTGCGGCGTGCTGGCGGTGCTGCTGAGCGGCTGGGCGTTTCAACTGGCGTGTGCGCGCAACTTCCAGCGGGAGATCGAAGTGCTGCTGGCCCCGCAGGCCAATCCGCTGCTGATCCGCGACAGCGCCCTCGTGCGGATCTTCGGCGTGGGCATTCTGCAGTTGTTCAACAACTGAGATGCCGGACGGGCGCACTCACACCCACCCGGCGGCGCGCCGGCCGTACGGACATCATCTCCTCTGTCGTTTTAGACCCTTTTACTTCTTTTCAGGCCCCCCGAAGGTGCCGGCGTATGTCGCATACTGCTCAGCGATCCGGGCCTGGGCCGTGTCGCCCTTGTGGATGATCAGGCGGTAGTGGAACGTCTGGCTCTCGCCCTTTTGCCAGGTGTGGGAGCTGTCCTCGTTCTTCTTGTCGACCGAGCGGGCCATGAACGGGTTGGCCGTGTACAGGCCGTAGTCGCGGATGTGCCAGCGGGTGGGATGGCGGAAGTTGGACGGCGCGTCGAAGATGGCGATCCCCAGCGTCTTGCCATTGACCGGGCCGACGTAGTCGCACCAGTCGGCCGGCTGGCCCCAGCACTGCTCGCCGCCCTTGCCGCCCTTCGAGTTGACCATGTGCCCTTCGCCGGGCTTCTCGGTCAGGGAGGGTGGAATGCGGGTGGCGATCAGGCCGCCTTCCTTCGTGTCGGCGAACGTCACATCCGACTCCGGAAAGTGGAGGACGAGCTGGTAGTCGATGACCCGCTGGGCGTCGGTGCCGCGGAAGAAGCGGTAGGTCCGCGTGTCGGACAGCTCGCGTTTGCCTTCGCTGGTGACCCAGTCGACCTCGGCCTCGATGAGACCGAAGACCGGCCCGCTGACGGTGCGGACGATTTTCGTCACGAGCTGCTGGCCGGCATTGCCGCCCCGGTAGACGGCCTTGCGCTGGCCCTCGATTTCCCGAGTCTGATCGGTGGCCCAGTAGTCGGTGCCCTTGTCGGCGTGCTCGGGGGTGCGGACGTCGCCGTGGGCTGTCCAGAGGGAGCGATGATGCGGGTGATCCTGCTGCTTGCGCTCCTTTTCGGCGGGGTTGTCCTTCATGGGCCAGTCGCGGGTGACCGGGTCACCCGTCGGGCCGATCACCGGGTAGAGGTAGGGCCGCGGCTCATCCTTCTTGAAGCTGAACATCGTGAAGGGCTGGCCGTCGATCAAAACGGCGATCTGATCGTCGCCGACGCGCTCGACCTTGACGTGGACGGTAGCGTCGGGATTCTCGCGGACCTGGGGCTCGCCCGCCGGCCCGCCAGCGGCGCCGAGCCACCAGAGACGGCCCTGATCGTCGGCCTGGGCGACGACGGACTGGCCATCGGGCCATGCGAGCAGGCAAGCCTTACCGGGCGCAGCGGGCTGGGCCGGTTTCCAGCACAGCGGCGTCAGGGCAGACCCGGCCGGGCCGGACTCCTGGCCACCGGCCGGTGTGAGCAGGCAGATGAAGGCCATGATCGCGGTCGGATAAGGCAGGTACTTCACGTGAACACCTCGTGTCGCAGGAGAAACGGGAACGACCGGCACCCGAAGATCGCAACGGCTGCTGCGGCGGTCTTTCAGCGTGCGGGCATGGCGGCGCGGAGGGCCTTGATCCCCTCGCGCGCCACCGTATCCGGATCGGGATTGTAATCGAACGGCTCGCAGGAGACCCAGCCGCGGTAGCCGCACTCCAGGAGGGTGCCCAGGACGGCGGGCAGGTCGGGCGGGGGAGGGTCGCCCTCGGCGGGCGGCATGCCCACGCCCTTGCCGCTGGGCTGGTTGGCATGGACATGCCTGGCGCGTGCGCCGAAGCGCCGGGTGGTGCCGACGATGCCGTCGGGCATGGCGGACATGGCCTTCAGGTCGATCATCACGTCAATGTTGGGGTGGCTGATCTCGTCGGCCATGCGGGCGGACTCGTCGAGGGTGTTGATGAAGTCGGTTTCCTTCGGGGTGAGGGCCTCGATGGTCAGCGTGACACCCCGTTCGCGGCAGGCGTGTCCGCAGGCGGCGAAGACCTCCCTGGCCCGCTCCCATGCCTGGTCGCGGGTCGTGGGGGGGACGAGGCTGCGCTGTTTGGGCGAGCCGAAGACCATGACGTGGCCGCCCAGGTCGCCGCAGAAGTGGACGAGGGCCTTGAGGTACTCGGCCGACTGCTGGCGGACCGAGGGGTCGGGGGTCGTGAGGTGCAGGCCCTCGGGCGAGACGAACAGCCAGTGGAGGCCGACGATCTCGACGCCGGCATCGGCGGCGGCCCGGGCGATCTCCCTGCGCCGGGCGGCGGTGATCCCGCGGACGTCGCGGGCGAGGGTGAACGGGGCGATCTCGACGCCGGCATAACCGATGGCGGCTGCCCGCCGGAAGATCTCTTCGATGGGCACGTCGCGCCAGAGCTCGTTGCACGTCGCCAGCTTGATGGGGCTTGCACTCATGGCCTTGTTTTAACCGTATCGCTGGCGGGCGGCAAACGCGAGTTGCCGGTGCCGCAGGAGAGGGGGAGACGTGAGAAGTGAGAGGGTGGTTAAGGGGCCTGATCAGAGCCGCGCCCGTGAGGAAGCGCGCTGCGATCAGGCTGAAGAACCCGCTCCCTGACGGTCGGGGCTCTGCTGATTTGACCGCTTCGCGCACATGCTCTGAAACGCGAGGGAGTGATCCGCCTTCGGAAGAGTGGGATATGGGATTGGGTTGGGGGGTTTTGACACCTCCGGGCGGTTCAGGAACAATCCGCGGGCATGTCTGAGGGACTGACGCCGCAGCAGTTCATCGCCCAGTGGTCGCGCGTCGAGCTTCCCGAGCGCGCGGTGTGTTGCGTCCGCCCTCCGTGGCGGACGGCCCGCGGCACCAAACCCCGCGAAGTCGAGAAGCTTCCCCTCCTCGGGAGTAGCACGCTCACGAACCTGTACAACCAGCGCCCCACCTGGCTCGAACTCGCCCACCTCGACCGCGCCGTCCTGGCCGCCTACGCCGCCACCGATCCCGAAGGGGGATGGCAGAAGGACTGGGCCGAGGTGAGGACGGAGGCGGGTGCGGGGCAGACGCTGCCCGACGGGCACGCGCTGGCCGCCCGGAGGCGGGAGGTCGATGGGCGGGTGCTGAGGAATCTGCTGCAAGTGAACGGGACGCGTGCCGCATGAATGCACGCGGACGGATCGCGCGGCCGGTGTGACCACGCCGGCGCGGACGGTGCTCTCTGTCGCCCCTGCCGGGGCTGGGGGTGGGGGGGCGCTGTTCCCAGGGCTGGCGCCCTGGGCTACCCTCTTTCGCCCCTGCCGGGGCTTGAATGCGTGGTGCCGACGGTCCGCAGGGCCGGCGCCCCGGGCTACCTGCTTGCGCCGCTCCGTGGCTGGGATGCTGGGCGAGAGGTACGTGGTGATGGGTGGTTGGCGGTGCGGGGGGTGCCAGGGTGCGGGGGGTGTCAGGGTGTGGGGAGTGTCAGGGTGTGGGGAGTGTCAGGGTGTGAAATGGGTGGCATAAACCTCTCGACCGCTACGGGGGTCTTCGACGGGCGATGCGGGCGCTATGGGTGAGGGGGGAAGACGTCGTCCATGAGGCGGGCGTTGGCGTCGATGAGGGTGTATTCCCGGTAGAAGGCGGCGAGCTGGGCCAGGATCGAGAGGAGGACGAGGACCAGGTGGGCTGGGGCGCGGGCGGGCTCGATGGTGGCCCAGGCGCCGGTGACGGCGGCGAGCAGGGCGAAGGCGATGGCCGGCATGAGGACGGCGTAGGCCTTCGATTTAAGCCGCTGGGCGGACTGGACGTGGGGCAGGTTCAGGGCCGCATCCTCGAAGGCCAGGCGGATCATCTTGCCGGTGGCCATGAAGTAGGCGAGGACGATGCAGTGGCACAGGCAGGTGAAGAGGGTGGTCATCAGGCCGAGGGCGAAGTGCTGGACGAACCATCGGTCGCCCTCGACCTGCGCGCCGAGGACGGCGGCGGCGATCATGAGCAGGGTGACGGTGACGGCGAGCGTGATGAAGGCGGTTCTCATGCGGGGGCGATGCGGGTTCGACTGTCCACGGAGCAGCGGCGCACGTGGGGCCGTCGTCGCGTGAGGTGCAGTTCGCTTTCAGCGGGCCCGGCCGTCACGGGGGGTGGCCGCGCCACCGCCGTGCACAGAGGCCCGGCGCTACGGCGCGGGGGGGGCGGAGGGGCTGGCTTCCGCGCCGCTGCCGCCCTCTGAAGCGGGCGGGGCCGACGGGGCCGGCCCGGCGTCCTGGGCGATGCCCTCGGCGGGGGCATGGCGCGTCCGCTCCGGCGTCAATTCCGCGATGCGCTTGTTGGCCACGTCGATGTTCTTCCAGAACCGCCAGCCGGTCTTGCCCGTCTCATTGTCGAGAACCTTCTGGTACCACTCGAGGGCCTTCTCGCGGTCATGCATGCGGAAGTCATAGATGTGGGCGACGTGGGACCAGGCCGGGTAGTCCAGGCCGGGGTTCCAGGCGATGGCCTTCTGATACCACTCGATGGCGATCTCGTTGTCGCGTTCCTGGTTGTATTCCTTGTGGATCTCGGCGATGAAGTAGGCGGCGTCGTCGACCTTGTCGCTGGTGGGATACTTCTCGACGAGCTCCTTGAACGTGCTGAGGGCCTCCTTCATGGTGCCGGCGTGATACCAGACGATGACGTTGTGGCCGCCCTTGTGCATGAGCTCCTGGCCGCGCTGGAAGAGGCGGTCGGCCTCGGCGATGGATTCGAGCGGTCGGAGGGGGGCGGCGGGGGCCTCGGTTTCGATGATGTAGCGGTACTGCTTGACCCGGCGCAGGTCGTTGAACTCGCTGCGGGCGCGGTTGGCCTGGTTCTCATGGCCCTGCTCGCTGTAGTAGCTGATCAGCACGCCGAGGTAGCGGGCGTACATGGAGCGATGGAGCATCATCTCCTCGACGAGGTCGACCTCCTCGCGGTTGGCGACGGTGATGGTCTGCAACTCGACCTCCGGCGGATTCTCCAAGGAAGTCGTGGCGGCGCCGCCCTCGGAGAGGTATCGGTACGGCCGGACGCCCGACAGGTCGCGCAGCTCGGCCCGGGCCCAGGAGGCCTTGTTCTCGTACCCGCGTTCGCTGTAGTAGGTGGCCAGGACGCGCAGATAGCGGGCGTACATGGCCCGGTGGAGGATCAGCTCGCCGACCAGGTCGGCCTCGGTGCGCTGTCCGACGGGAGCGTTGGGGAGCTCGCCGGCGCCGGCGGGGCCCGTCTGGTCCGGGGGGACCTCGACGCGTCTGTCATCCGTCCAGGCGTCGGTCTCACAGGCCGTGCTTGCGCCCCATAAAAAAAGACCGGTTGCCACCACCGCTGCGATCCGTGCCGTCCGTGTCCACCGACGCATGTGTGTACGCCTCCTGCGAGTCTGGTCCGCTCCCTCACTCAATGCTGACGGATATTGTATCGGCAAGCGTATCAGAACGGGGTGAGTCGTCAAGACGGGATGCTGTCAGGGGCGGGCTTGGCGCTTTGGGGACTCGGTCAGCGCGTCGGGTATGGGGCGGCTTGAAGCGCGGGGCTCGGGTCGGCATACGCCGGCTTCCGCGGACTGGGGGAGGGTTATCGCATGGCGTGGGCTGAATGCTCGCTCGGCAGGACTTCTATGGGCCACTGAACCTCCCCGAAGCGCAGGAAACCGGGGACGAAGGGGCTGTTGTAGCCCATGAAGCGAATCGGGCCGACCGGCCGGACGCGTCCGGGGTAAGACGCCATCCATTGCTCGAGTTTCTGCCGGGCACGGACCATGCGCTCGTTTGTGTAGCTGCCGCGGACTCCAATCGAGAGCACGGTGATGACCGGCACATCTTCGACGGTGACCTGGGCATCGGCGGGGTCGGGGCCGGGATTGCCCAGACCAGGCTCCCGGTAGAAAAAGGCCATCGAGTCGGGCTGTTCGGCCTTCTTCACCGGCTCTCCCTCGGTGCCTTTGCCATCCGGGTAGGTCATCTGGACTGGGGCGGTCATGGCGATGTCATTGCGCTGAATGTGCCGGAAGAGCGGCCTGAACATTCCGCTCTGGTCCCGCGAGCCGGCAGACCGCACCCGCGCCAGCCGGTGGGGTGGATAGGTCTTGATCACGATCCGGTCGACGGGACCGGGAGCGGGGAAACCTTCCGGCAGCTCAGCTTCGTTGAACAGGAATGGCTTGGCGGTGGAAGCGGGCTGATCTCCGGAATCGTAGACAGACCGAGTCGCCTCGGCAGAGTCGGGACGGGTCGGCTCGTCTTGCTGGCGGGCGTCGTCGCTCGACGAGTCAGCCTGTGCATCCTGGGGCGTGCGGTGGATGGAGCTCTCCCCTTCGCCGCAGCCGGCCCCGAGCGCGGAAACAGCGGCCACGAGCAGCAAAACCGTGCCTGTCATGGATAATGTGAGATGGCCCATCATGAGTTGATCCTCGCAGTTGCTCTGTTCAGGTCACACCATCTTTCTTCGTTTGACTGTTCGCTTGCGGCGGGGGGTTGGATTCAGGCAGTTGCCGGGGGGAGCACCGTGCGGCGGCTTCCGGGAGGCCCACGGGACTGGCTGCCCCGGCCCGGGCCGAAATCGGGGTCTGCCACGGACGATGCTGAGGGGTGTTACGGGCACAAGGCCTGGCGGCCGAGCTGGGATTTGGCGACCAGGGCGTCTGCCGGGGTGATGTCCGCGGTCAGGTCGATGTCAAAGCCCGGGTTCGACGTGGCGGGCTCGCCGATCCGGGCGACGGCGGCGATGGCGTCGCTGAGCGTGATGCGGCCGCTGCGGGTGGCGTCGCCGACGAGCGCGCGGATGAGGCAATCCGAGTCGCCGGCGAGGTCCTCGGCGATCGCTCCCGGGCCCACACTGACGGTGTAGCACGTCTGGTCGGGGAGGGCGCCGGCGGTGAACTCCAGGGCGATGGTATCCGGAGCGGCAAGGGTCACGGATGTCGGCACATAGGCGAGGGGGGGCTCGAGGGCGCCCTGATTCGTCGTCTGTCCGCTGACGCTGACGGCGGCGGGCTGGACAATCGTGACCGGGCCGTCGAAGGCGATTTCGATGCGCTGGATGCCGCCGGTGCGGCTTTCGACGGTCGGGCCCGCAAGGTCATTGCCGGTTGCGGCCGGGTCGAGCTCGATGGGCACAGGGCCGAGAGCAGCGTGCATGCGGACGGTCCGCCAGTGGGTGATCGATCGCGGCGGCTGGCAGGTGTCGGCGGTGACCAGGAGCGAGTAGTCCTGGGTGAAGAGGCCGCCGGTGTGACTGACGCGGACGGTGTAAGTCCCGGCGGTTGGCGCATCGATGAGGACCTGCTCGACGTTGTCGACCTGGTTGCGGCCGGTCCGGACGGCCGGCGTCGAGGGGCTGGCCGGATTCAGAGTCCATGGATGGTAGGTGGTGGATCCTGGCGGCCCCAGGATCTTCAGGTCCAGATCGTTGACCAGCACCCTGGCGGCGTCATCCAGGCCGCT
>CAZQEN010000103.1:0-20897 GCA_964591605.1 uncultured Planctomycetales bacterium | reverse complement strand
CGAGGTCCAGGACCGACATATGGCATCCGGAGCACCCGCACAGCCATACAGTCGCAATTCGTTTTTTGGGCATAACCAGTGATTCCTTCGCAGGCCCGACACCCGACCCGCGTCATCCATCCGCTCAGTCCGCGGCGAGGGCCTCCAGGCCGCTGAAGTCCAGGGCCGGGGTCTGCACGTCGCAGGGCACGAGGTGCCCGTCGCCGAGGTTTCGGAGTCCCTCGGGAAGTCCCGGGGGGGACCAGTGACAGCTCGGTCCGCGCCAGGCCTTCGCCAGTTCCTGGAAAAACTCGATTTCATCGACGCAAGCCTCAGGGCGCTCCATGAGCGCATTGCCCTGCTGGAGGCGGCCCTCGAGGTTGAGGTAACCACCAGCACGTTCGACCCAGGTGGCGGTCGGGAGCACGACGTTGGCGGAGTCGAGGATGTCGTGTTCGCGAGCGGTCATGGCGACGACGTAGGTGACCGTTCGGAGGTCCTCGATCCATTCGCGCGGCCAGCCGCGGTCATCGTCGCCGAGCAGAACGAACGCCAGTTCGGCGGTATGGGGATCGAACGCGCCGAGGTCCAGCTCTCCGTCGCCCAGGACACGGCTGCCGGCGCTGTTGGCGCCCATCGCGGCCTCCATGAGCCGCCATCGACCGGAGGAGGTGCGGCGGTTCATGGCCTTGACCAGATTGAGGGCGGCGGTCATGCCCTGCGGCCCGCTGCGGGTCAGGCCGCTGCCGCAGATGATCATGGGGCGCTCGGCGCGGCCGTACAGCTCGGCGGCGCGGCGCAGCTCGGCTCCGGGGATGCCGGTCACCAGGCGCATGTCGTCATCGTCGAGCGCGGCCAGACGGGTCGCGAGTTCCTTGGGTACCTCGGCGTTCGTGACACCCATGTCGATCAGATACTTGAGGATGCCGGCCAGGACGAGGGCGTCTTTGCCGCGTTCGACCTGGATGTGCAGATCGGTCCAGTCGGTGAGCCAGGTGTGCCGCGGATTGATCTTGACGATGCGGGCGCGGCGGTGCAGGGCCGCTCGTCGGACGTAAGAAGCGACGACGCCGTGCGAGCGCCCGAGGTTGCAGCCGAGGAGCAGAAACAGATCGGCCTCGTCGAGATCGGCGAGGGTGGCCAGCGGGACGGGCTTGCCGTTCATTCCGAGCCCCTGACGGACGGCGGGGGAATTGGTGCGGTCGAGGAGCGTCCATCGGTTGCTGCCGACGACGTTCTGCAGGAAATTGGAGGCGGCGGCGATCGTTTCGAGCGGCAGGCGCGGGCTGATCATGGCCACGACTCGCTGCGGGTCGGCCTTGACGGGGGCGGAGTTCAGGCGGCGCGAGCAGTCGGCCAGCACGTCGGCGAGCGGGCGGGGCATCCAGTCGTTGCCTCTGCGGATGGCGATCTGTTTGACGCGCGGCTTTCCCGGCTCGACCAGGCCGAAGCGCCCGCGTTCGCAGAGGACGCGATTGCCGCTCGGCCCGCCCGCGGACTGAATCTCTCCGATCTGGCGGTGGCGCACGGAGACTGAAATCCGGCAACCGACGCCGCAACCCGGGCAGATGGTCACCTGGCGGTTGGGCGGGAGGCGTCCCTGCCAGTGGGCGCTGCGTTTCTCGAACAGGGCGCCGGTTGGGCAGACGGAGACGCAGGTGCCGCAGGAGACGCACGATGACTCGCCGAGGGGCACGCCGGTATCGGCGATAAGCAGGGCATTGAAGCCGCGGTGATCCATGTCGAGGACGTGCGCCCCGACCCACTCATCGCAGGCCCGGATGCATCGCGTACAGAGGATGCAGCGGTTGTGATCGAGGGCGATGTGCCGGTGCGAGTTGTCCATCTCGAGCATCGGCAGGCAGTAGTCGTAGCGGACGTGATCCATGCGGCTGCGGTAGCCGGCGGTCTGCAATTCGCAGTAGCCGCTGCGCGGGCAGAACGGGCAGATGTGGTTGCGCTCGGAGAAGAGCAGCTCGATCGTCTGGCGGCGCAGGTCCTCGAGCTGCGGAGTATCGGTCTTGATGACCATGCGGTCGGCGGCGGGAGTGGTGCAGGAAGGTACGGGCCGGCGCTGGCCCTCGATCTCCACAATGCACAGACGGCAGGCGCCGACATTGGAGAGACCCTCGTACTGGCAGAGCGTCGGGATGTAAATACCCGACGCACGGCACAGATCCAGCACGGTCTGGCCGGACTGGCCGGTAACTTCCTGGCCGTTGATGGTGAGTTGAATCGTGCTCATCTCAGTTCTTCGTCACAGACCCGAAGCGGCACACATCGAAGCAGGAGCCGCAGTGGGTGCAGGCATCGGGATCGATCCGGTATTTCTTGAGCCCGTCGTGCTTATGAATCGCGTTGGCCGGGCAGATCTTGAAGCACATGCTGCAGCCGGTGCACGTCTCGAGGGTGATCGCGAAGGTGAGCAGGTGGCGGCAGACGCCGGCGGGGCATTTGTGGTCGCGGATGTGCGTTTCGTACTCGTTCATGAAGTAGCGCATCGTGCTGCGGACGGGATTGGGGGCCGTCATGCCCAGGCCGCAGAGACTGGCCGCGGCCACGGTGCCGCAGAGCTCCTGGAGACGCTCGAGATCGTGCTCGCCCGCCTCGCCTTTGGTGATTTTGCTGAGCGTGTGGAGCATCTGTTTGGTGCCCACGCGGCACGGCGGGCACTTGCCGCAGGACTCATCGACGCAGAAATCCATGAAGAACCGGGCGACGTCGACCATGCATGAGGTCTCGTCCATGACGATGAGCCCGCCGCTGCCCATGATGGAGCCGATCTTCTGCAGCGAGTCAAAATCGAGCGGGGTATCGAGGAACTCGGCGGGGATGCAGCCGCCGGACGGTCCGCCGGTCTGGGCAGCCTTGAACTGTCGGCCGTCGGGAATGCCACCGCCGATCTCGAAGACAAGCTCGCGGAGGGTCATGCCCATAGGGACTTCGACAAGGCCGGTGTTCCTGATCTGGCCGGCGAGGGCGAAGACCTTCGTACCGGAGCTGCCGGGCATGCCGATCTTGCCGTACCACTCGCCCCCCCGCCGGATGATGGGCGGGATGTTGGCGAGGGTTTCGACGTTGTTGATCATGGTCGGCCTGCCGAAGAGGCCGGCCTGGGTGGGGAACGGGGGCCGCGGGCGGGGCTGTCCGCGCCGGCCCTCGACGGATGCGATCAGGGCGGTCTCTTCGCCGCAGACGAACGCGCCCGCGCCCACGCGGATCTCCGCATCGAAGGAGAAATCGCTGCCCAGCACGCGCTGGCCGAGCATGTCGACCTTGCGGGCGTGGTCCAGGGCGATCTGGAGGCGGCGGATGGCCAGGGGGTATTCCGCCCGGACGTAAAACACGCCGCGCTGCGCGCCGGTGGCATAGCCGGCGATGATCATGCCCTCGATCACGCGATGCGGGTCGCTCTCGAGGACGCTGCGGTCCATGAATGCGCCCGGGTCGCCCTCGTCGCCGTTGCAGATGACGTATTTGACCGGGCCGGGTGCCGCGGCGAGCAGTTCCCACTTCTTTCCGGTGGTGAACCCACCCCCGCCGCGCCCGCGGAGGCCGCTCTTGAGCACTTCGGCGATCACCTGCTGCGGGGACATCTCGTGGAGGGCGCGGGACAGGCCCTGATAGCCGTCCACGCCGACGTACTCGCCGATATCCTGGGGATCGATGAGCCCGCAGTTCTCGAGGACGATCTTCTGCTGGCGCTTGAAGAACGGCATGTCTTCGGGGTGAACGTACGGCTCGCTCTGATTGTCGCGGCGGTGCAGCAGCTCGGTGACGATCTCGTTGTTCATCAGGTGCCGCTGCACGATGGCCGGCACGTCGGCGGCCTTGACCTTGCGATACAGCACACGGTCGGGAATGATCTGAACCACGACGCCCAGATCGCAGCAGCCCACGCAGCCGGTTTCGACCAGGTTGACGCAGTCGGCCAGGCCGCGCCGGCCGATCTCGTCGCGCAGGGCCGTGGTCACGGCGGCGTTGTTGCAGCTCACGCAGGCCCCGCCCGCGCAGACGAGCACCTCGCGCCGCCGGTAGCGCCCCTCGGGGGCGCCGGGCGGCGCCTTGCCCAGGCGCAGGTTCATCTCAAGCCACATCCGCTCGCGCCATTCATTGAGTTCTCTGGCCGTCATCGTCTATCTCGCACGGAGTGCGGCAGCCTGTATCCGCAAGCGCGGATGCAGATTGCCCGTAACCCGTTCGCACGGGCAGCGAGTACGCTGCCCATGCCACCCAAGGGACACGCCCCTGTATTTCGGATGCACCTCACTGCTCACTTGTACGCCTTCAGCAGTTTCTTGATCTGATCGGTGCGGATCTGGCTGTGCAGATCCTTGCCGACCATGGCCACCGGGGCCAGACCGCATGCGCCCACGCAGCGGACGCACCGCAGACTGAACCGTCCGTCGACGGTGGTCTCGCGCTGCTTGATGCCCAACTGGTTCTCGAATGCCCGCATGAGCTGCTCAGCGCCGCGGACGTAGCAGGCCGTTCCCATGCACACGCTCACCGGATACTTGCCTTGGGGAATGCGGGAGAAGAACGAATAGAACCCGATCACGCCGTAGACGCGGCTGATGGGGACGCGCAGCTCGACGCTGATGTAGCGGATCACGTCCTCGCGCAGATAGCCGAAGAGTTCCTGGGCACGGTGCAGGATCTGGATGAGCGAGTCGGGTGAGCGCTGATAGAAGGCGATGGCGGTCTGAAGCTCGTCGAAGAGCGCCTTCTCGAACGGGGCCTGCACGGCTCCGCTTCGGCTGATTCCTTCGTGAACCTGTGT
Organism: uncultured Planctomycetales bacterium; assembly: GCA_964591605.1. Lineage (GTDB taxonomy): Bacteria > Planctomycetota > Phycisphaerae > UBA1845 > PWPN01 > CAYLLT01. Next base: position 16,135 of record CAZQEN010000103.1, on the reverse strand, counting down.
CAGTGTCGTCATGAATCACCTAGCAAATCCGCGGCAATTCCTCGCCGTAAGGCCGCTGCACGATCCGTCTTCCGCCGGCGCGGGTCTCGATCTCGACAAGGGGCGGCGTGCCGGTCACGAACCGGCCGATGACGGCCGCCTCGTGTCCCAGCGGGTGCCCTCGGCACGCGCGCAGGGCCCGTTCGGCGCAGGAGGCCGGCACCACCATCACGACTTTGCCCTCGTTCGCCACCGAGAGCGGGTCGAGACCGAGCATCTCGGCGGTGTGGCGGGCGACGCGGGAGATCGGAATGGCAGCTTCGTCGAGTTCGATGCTCAGGCCGGTCTCCTCCGCGAGATCAGCCAGCACGCCGGCCAGGCCGCCGCGGGTCGGGTCGCGCAGGAATCTTGTCTCGGGGACGTCGCTGAGGAGCGCGTCGAGCAGTCCGTTCAGGGGCGCGACATCGCTGCGCAGGCGGGTCTGAAACGAGAGACCCTCGCGGACCGACATGACGGCCAGACCATGCTCGGCGATGCCTCCGTTGACCAGTACGGCGTCGCCGGCTGCGATTTGCGCCGCACCCAGTTGGGTCTTTTGGCGCACTTCTCCGATGCCGGAGGTGGTAATCAGCAGGCCGTCACCCCCCCGCTTCTCGACGACTTTCGTGTCGCCGGTCGCGATGGCAACGCCCGCCTCCTGCGCAGCGGCGGCAATCGAACCGACGATGCGATCGAGGATGGAGAAATCGAGCCCCTCTTCCATGATGAGGGCAAGGCTCAGGGCGAGCGGATGCGCCCCCATGACGGCCAGATCGTTGACTGTGCCGCAGACGGCGAGGCGGCCGATATCGCCTCCGGGAAATTCCAGCGGCTGAACGACAAATGCATCCGTGGTGAATGCCAGGGGGCCGCGCACGGGGCTCAGAATCGCGCCGTCCGTGAGCGGAGCCAGCAGGGGATTGGTGATTCGGGGCAGGATGTGCTCGGCCACCAGGCGGCGCGTCAGCTCGCCCCCCCCGCCATGGGCCAGGACGATGGTCTGCTGGAGCTCCTGCGTCATGTCAAGCACCGAAATCACGTCAGCACTTCCTTTGCGACTTTGTGATTTCTTTCACGTTCTGTGCCAGAGCGGTGATATTTGTACCAGGCAGCGCAGGTGCCCTCGCTGCTGACCATGCAGGGGCCGATGGCACGCATGGGGGAGCATCCATGGGCGAAAAGCGGACATTCGGGGGGCTCCACCTTGCCCTGGATGACCTCGCCGCATCGGCAGTCGGGGGGGTCGTAGTCTTCGCCGATCTGGATGGCAAACCGGCGGGTGGCGTCGAATCGTCTGTAGCGGCCACGGAGGGCCAAGCCGCTTTGGGGAATCGTGCCCATGGCGCGCCAGGCTTCGTCGGTCGGGGCGAAGACCTCCCCCAGCCATTGGCGGGCCGGGGCATTTCCGCCCTCCCCCACTGCGACGCCGTAGACGTTGTCGAGGGCAGGCGTGCCGGCCGCGATGAGCTCGAGGAGGCGCACGATGCCCGCGAGCATCTGCTCGGGCTCGAACCCGGCAACGACGCAGGGTTTGCGGTACTGCTCGACGATCGGGCGGTAGCTCTCGGCGCCGATGATCACGCTGACGTGGCCGGGGCAGAGGAATCCGTCGATGGGCACATCCCCCGCGGAGAGGAGCGCCGACATGGCGGGGATGACGAGTTTGTGGCTCACCAGCACGGAGAAGTTCTCGAGCCCGCGCCGATCGGCCTCGGCGACGGCGGCAGCCGTGGCGGGCGCGGTGGTTTCAAAGCCGACGGCCAGAAAAACCACCTGACGCTCGGGATGGTCGATGGCGTAGCGGAGGGCGTCGCGGGTGGAGTAGACGACGACGATCTGCGCGCCTTTCGCCCGTTGCTCTTCCAGGCTCCCCGAGCAGCCGGGCACGCGGAGCATGTCGCCGTAGGTGCAGATCGTGACGTTATGCGTGGCGGCCAGATCGCAGGCCGCATCGATGTAGCCCTGAGGCGTGACACAGACCGGGCAGCCCGGCCCGCTGACCATGCGCACGTTGGAAGGAATCAGCGATTTGACGCCTGTCCGGAACAGCGAGACCGTGTGTGTCCCGCAGATTTCCATGAGGCGCACGGGGCCGAGCTGGCCTGCGAGATCCTGCATGCGCTGAATGAGGTGTTTCAGGCGGTTCATTGCCCGCGCCTCTCCAAATCCGCAATCGGCAATCCGCAATCCGCAATGTCCCGCGTGTCCTCCTGCTCCAGGTACTTCCACGTCTCCATCGCTTCGCTTTCGTTCAGGACGCTGAGGGCGAAGCCGGCGTGGACGAGCACCCAGTCGCCCGGCCGCGCCTCGGGCGTAAACAGGAGGCTGGCCTCGAGCTGAGTGCCCTGGAAGTCGATCCGTCCGGTCGAGCCGAGGGTGGCGTCCACTTCGTTCGGGCGGATATCGAGAATCTTTCCGGGAACGGCCAGGCACACGTCAGTTTCTCCCGAGTTGAGAAGTTCCGGTCGACCGGAGCCGCGCTGCCGCCACCACCGCCTGGCCCAGGGCCAGACCCCCGTCTCCGGGGGGAACGCGTCGGTGGAGGAGGACTTCATAACCGGCGGCGCACAATCCGCGGGTCACACGTTCGAGGAGGATGCGGTTCGCGAAGCAGCCGCCGGACAGGACCACCTGTGAGATGCCCTCGCGCGCGGCGGCCCGGGTGGCAGCTTCCACAAGCATGAGCGCGACACCTTCGTGGAAGGCCCGCGCGAGCTGAGCAGCGGAGACGCCGAGAACGGACTGCTCCAGCATCTGCCGCAGCATGGGCCGCACATCGAGCTCGACCGGGCGCGACGCCTCCTGATGCCAGTCATGGCGAAGCGGGTCGGTCGACGCACACTCGGACGCGAGTCCTTCGAGGGTGACCGCCGCCTCGGCTTCGTATCGGTTTCGTTCGCACACGCCGAGCAGCCAGGCGACCGCGTCGAAGAGTCGGCCCAGACTGGACGTGAGCGGGACGCGGCGGGAGGTGCGGAGCGTCTGATCGACGGGCACTGCTGCCTCCGGGAGCCGCTCCACGAGGCGTCGCGGGATGGCCGCGAGCCATTCAGGTCCGAAGGTGTCGCGCAGGAGGCCCAGCGCGGGGCGCCAGGTGTCGGCCGCAGCGGCGTCGCCGCCGGGAAGCGGGAAGTACCGCAGATGGGCCGCGCGGCGGAACTGCGCCGCATCGCACACGAGAATCTCACAACCCCAGATCGCCCCATCCGTGCCGTAGCCGGTGCCATCGCAGGCGATGCCCACGACCGGCCGGCTCACGCCGTTTTCGGCCATGCAGCTCACGATATGGGCGTGATGGTGCTGTACGCCGACGAGCGGCTGCGCCAGGCCGCGTGCATAGCGGGTGCTGTGATAATCCGGATGCAGGTCGTGAGCGACCACCCCCGGCACGACGTGCAGGAGCCGCGCGAGGTGCGGAATGCTGCTCAGGTAGCTGCGGTAAGCGACCGGGTTGGCGAGGTCGCCGTGATGCTCGCTGAGGACGGCCTGATCGCCGCGGACGATGCAGATCGTCGATTTCAGATCGCCGCCGAGGGCCAGAATCGGCTCGGGCACGGGCTCGGCCAGGCGGATCGGTTCGGGTACGCAGCCGCGGGACCGTCGGATCGGAACAACGGGCGCGGCGGACAGCCCGGTCGCAAGCACGATGGAATCGTCCACCCGCCGCTCGATGGGACGGTTGTGGAGCAGGAACGCATCGGCGATGCCGGCCAGGCGCTGCAGGGCTTCTTCGTTTTCGCAGCAGAGCGGCTCGTCGCTGATGTTGGCGGAAGTCATAACCAGTGGACCGAGGCCGTGGGCGAAGAGCAGGTGCTGGATGGGTGTGTAGGGGAGCATCAGGCCAAAGCACGGCGTGCCGGGGGCGACCCATTCACTGATCCCGTGCGCGTTCGCTTTGCGGGCAAGCACGATCGGGCGGGCCGGGCTGAGAAGGGCCTCGGCGGCAGCCTGATCAAGGTCGGCGATCTGGCGGGCAGCCTCGATCGTGGGCACCATCAGCGCGAACGGCTTGGCGTCGCGCCGTTTGCGAAGGCGGAGCATCGTGACCGGACGGTCTTCCCCGGCCAGGCAGGCCAGATGAAAGCCGCCGATGCCTTTGATGGCGAGAATCGCGCCGTCGGCCAGCCAGCGGGCGGCGGTGCGGATGGGGTCGCCCTGCATTTCGACTCGGCTGGCAGTGAGGAACCAGACACGCGGGCCGCAGGCGGCGCAGGCGTTGGGCTGGGCATGGAATCGCCGGCTGGACGGATCGTCATACTCCGAGCGGCACGGGGCGCACATCTCGAAGCCCGCCATGGTGGTGTTGACCCGGTCATAGGGGACATCGCGAACGATCGAGTACCGCGGGCCGCAGTGCATGCAGTTGATGAGTGGGTAAGCAGAGCGGGGGTCATGCGTGTCGAACAGCTCGCGCAGGCAATCCGGGCAGACGGCCAGATCGGGAGTGATTTCAGCGTCGTGGACGGCGTCGTCCCGGCTGGCGACGATGCGAAAGTCGCGATCACCGGCCGTTTCAGCGGAGGTGACCTGGATGCGGACGATCTGGGCGAGATCGGGCACGGAATCGGGCAACTCGCTGACGAACCGGTCGACCTGATCGGGCGTCCCTTCGACTTCGACGAAGACGCCCTTCGCATCGTTGCCCACAAAGCCGGTCAGCCCCAGTCGGCAGGCGAGACGATAGACACACGGCCGGAAACCCACGCCCTGCACACGCCCGGCGACCCGAAGGCGGCGGCGGATGTTCCCGGGAATGATGTCGGAAACGCGCGCGTGATAGCGGCCGGCGCTCATGTCGTACTCTGGTAGAGCTCTTTCTCGACAATCTCCACGATGAGCGGGAAGTAGACTTCGAGTGCGCAATCGAGGCGGTCGCGGCGGGCGCAGTGGCCGTTGGGTCGCTGGTTGCAGGTGCTGCAGATGATGGCGCGGACGCGATCCATGTACGGTTCGACCGAGTAATCGCGCACGGAGGCGACGAGCTCGATGACCTGATCCAGGCGCGCGAAGAGGGGGCATTGTTCGGTGTTGCGAAGATTGCACTCTCCGCTGCGGGTCAGGGCGTAACAGTTGGCGCACACACGTTCGCGAAGTTGGCTTTCGATTCTTTCGCGTGGTGTCATGATGAAGCCCTCACACCGGGCCCGGGTTCGGGCGAATCCGCGGCCGTCTTCTCGACTCCTGCACGGCGATCACCATCAGCAGTCCTGCAAGAGTCAGACCAGACGATCCGGGCGGGCCGATTCGAGCGGAATTGACGCAAATCCGGTATTTACCGCGTGATAACGGCAGCGTCGACCTGATTCATTCGCCAATTCCCCCATCGGGTGGCGTCATTTGACCCTGAATGAGGCCACCGCCGTGCTCCGCGCGGGCGGACGCCCGCATAAATGTCCGGCAGACAGCCTCTTGCGCCGCGGCGCCTCCGGTATGTCACGTGCAATAGGTCTGACAGAGAAGAGCGGCGCTGCCTGTGCCGAGTCCGAAGGAATGGAACATCCGGCCGAAGGCGGATGCGGGAGACAGCTTGATGCGGTTTCAGCATGTTTTCGTGCGGGCGGTCGCACCGGTCGAGGTGCCGGCGGCCGACGTCACGGCACTGGCCGAGCTGCTGGTGGAGCAGCCGGCGGAGGTGTTGCTCACCGGCCGGGGTGTGAAACGCGGCGACGAGCCGCTGCGACTGGCGAGACTCTCGGCCGCGCTCGCCCGGCGGAACGTGCGTTCGCTGCTCGCCGTCAACACGACGCTGCCGCAGGTGGCCGAGGCCCTCGAGAAGGCGCTCTCGGAAGGTCCGGACGATGCCGAGGCCGCGCTGGCGGACGGGGGACTGGAATTCAACCTGCGATTCAGCGTGTTCGCGACGGGCGATGCGAGTCTGCGGCTCGACGGGCGTGAACTAGTGATCTCCGACGGGCGCACCGCGTCTCTTCGGATCACCCGGACGGAGATTCGGGAGCACGGAGGAGCGTACTTCTGTGCGGATGCACAGGCCCGGCTGGCTTCGCTGCCGATTCAGGCGGTGCGGTTTTCGCCGACGGCAATCCTGCCGGTGCCGCTGCAGCGCGAACCCGGCGCGGTGATGGAACCGGATACCGCCCAGCAGCGTCTGCACAAGGGCGACTGGCGATCGACGCGGCAACTGCACTTTGCGAAAGAGTTCTGCATCACCTGCAGCAAATGTTTCATCCACTGTCCGGACAACGCAATTATCCACGCGATGTATGACAAGGCCCAGCGGGACGCCACCGGCATCCTGGGCATCGATCTCGACCGGTGCACGGCCTGCGGAATCTGCGTGAGCGTCTGCCCGACGGACCGCAACGGTTACCGGGCGCTGGTCATGGTCGACATCCACGCGGACGGCGCCCGGGAGGATCATCATGTCGGTTAAGCTGAAAACGTGGATGCCGGCCGGACAGCTTCCGCGCGGCGTGCTGGCGGGAACGATGCCCGTCGAGTGCGCGGAGGGGCGGGGCCAGGTGCAGGCGATGACCGGGAACGACGCGTCGGCGCAAGCCCTCAAGCAGGTGGACCCGCACGTGGCGGCGGCCTACCCGATCACGCCGCAGACCGAGCTGATGCACAAGTTCGCGGAGTTCGTGGCGAAAGGGAAGGTGCGGACGAACCTGGTGACGGTGGAAAGCGAGCACTCGGCGATGACGGCGACGCTCGCGGCGTCGGCCGCCGGCTGCCGCGCCTTCACGGCGACCAGTTCGCAGGGTCTGGCGTACATGCTGGAGACGTACAACAACGCCGGGGCTCTGCGGCTGCCGGTGGTGCTGATTCTGGTGAATCGTCACACGGGCGGCCTGCTCAACATCCACAACGACCACAGTGACGCAATGCTGTGCCGGAACTCGGCATGGATTCAGATCCACGCCGAGAATGCCCAGGAGGCGTACGACGCGACCATCCAGGCATTCCGAATCGCCGAGGACGAGCGTGTCCGGCTGCCGGTGACCGTCTGTTTCGACGGCTTCATCGTCAGCCACACGGTCGAGAAGCTCCTGACCCTCACGGACGAGCAAGTCAGGAACTTCGTCGGCGAATTCGTACCTCCCGTCGATCTGCTGGACACGGCCAACCCGCGCGGCGTGGGCCCGCTGGTTCTGCCCGATCTGACGGTGAATTTCTACGCCCAGATCGCAGAGGCAATGCGCTGGGCACCGCAGATGATCAGCGAGGTGGGACAGGAGTACGGGAAGCTCACCGGGCGGCCGTACGGCATCCTGGATGCGTATCGCATGGAGGATGCGGAAGTCGCGATCCTGGCGATGGGGTCGATCTGCGGGACGACGCGAACGGTGGTGGATCTGCTGCGGTCGGAGGGAGTCAAGGCGGGGCTGGTGAAACTGCGGGTCTTCCGGCCCTTCCCGAACGAGCCGCTTGCCGGCGTGCTGTGCAACCCGGCGCTCAAGGCCCTCTGCGTGATCGACAAGGCCGTGGAGCTCGGCAGCGGCGGACCGCTCTTCACGGAAACCGCGGCGGCGATCGCGCTGCATGCCCGCCAGGACAGCGGGCGCATGCCCATTCTGACCAACGCGATCCTGGGCATCGGCGGACGTGACGTCACACTGGCCGACATCAACGGCATCTTCCGGAATCTGCTGGACCTGGCGGCCGCGGGCAGGCAGCCGAGCGACGACTTCGTCCACTTTGTCGACGTGGGCGACGTGGGCGAGAACATTCTCGAGGTGGCCTCTTCGCGACTGGGGCGCGAGCGGGCGGGGCGCAGCAGCAACATCGTGATGCTCGCCCGCGGCGGGCAGGGCGCGAAAACCGCGTCCTACCTGCTGACCGAGCTGATGATCAACATCGGCAAGTACGCCCAGGGCTTCCCCAGCTATGGCCCGGAGCGGACGGGGGCGCCCATCCGGGCGTTCGCGAAGATCAGCGATTTCCCGATTCACGATCGACAGCAGATTTACGCGGCGGACGTGGTGGCCGTCTTCGACGAAACCCTGCTCGAGACGTTCCGGGCGGAGTTCGAGAACTCCACGGACAACGCGGTCATCCTGGTGAACAGCCAGGCCTCGCCGGCGGAGATCCGCGGGCGGATCGGCCTGCGGGGCCGGCGGGTTTACACCGTCGACGCCACGGGCATCGCGATGAAGGAGTTCAAGGCGAACCGGCCCAACACGTCGATGATGGCGGCCATGATCAAGCTGCTGAACCTGTGCGAGGTCGATTCATTCAAGGCGGCGTTCGGCCGGAAGATGAAGCGCCTGAGCGAAGCGGTGCTGCAGGGCAATCTGCGGGCGATCGATCGGGGGATGAGTGAGATCAGGAGTGAGTAGTCAGTGGTCAGTGGTCAGTGGTCAGTTGTCAGTGGTCCCTTGCCGGGTCAATGGTCATCTGGCCAAGTAGGAACGCAGAATGGTTGGCACTCTCGAACAGGGTGGCATGGGCAGCGTACTCGCTGCCCGTGTTTCATGCGCACGGGCAATGAGTATCCCGGCGCGCCGGGACCCATGCCACCCCGCCTGAATCTCTCTGCGTTACTTAGTTGCGGCACTAACGCCGGCACCCCGTTGAGGTGATGACGGTCACATTGCCAACGGACAAGCGGACAACTGGACCCCTCAACGGACGACGGACAAAGGACAGCACATGGAAGCGAAAGACATACGCGGCCGGGAAGCTCGGGACAGCACCAAGCTCGTTCCGCAGAGGCTGCTGGGGAGCTGCCAGGGGCTGGGGCCGGGGCATGCGGCGTGCGCGGGGTGCCCGGCGCCGAGCGTGATCCAGGCGGCGCTCTATGCGGCGCGGGAGGGGCTTGGGGCGGATCCGATCGTGACGTTCGCCACGGGCTGCATGGAGGTGGTGACGACGCTCTATCCGGCGAACGCATGGCGCATCCCCTACATGCACTCGGCGTTTCCGAATTCGGCGGCCGTGGCGGCGGGGATCGAGAGCGCGATCCGGGCCCGGCGGGCCCGCGGTGAGCTGCCCGAAGGGAAGGACATCAAGGTGATCGCGTTCGGCGGTGACGGAGGGACGTACGACATCGGCCTGCAGGCGCTGTCGGGCGCGATGGAGCGGGGCCACGATCTGACCTACGTGTGCTACAACAACGAAGCGTACATGAACACGGGCGTGCAACGGTCGTCGGCCACGCCGTTCGGCGCGTTCACCAACACCGCCCAGGTGGGCGAGGCGCAGGCGGGCAAAACGGAGTTCGTCAAGGATCTGACGCGTATCATGATCGCCCACGACCTCCCGTACGTGGCCCAGGCGTCGGTGCATCGCTATCAGGACATGCAGCAGAAGCTGCAAAAGGCGATCGCGGTGCGCGGCCCGAGCTTCGTCAATGTGCTTTCGAGCTGCCCCGTCGGCTGGGGAACCGAGAGCGACGACGTGATCCACATTGCGGAACTGGCGGTGGAGGCGAACATCTGGCCGCTGTACGAATACGAGAACGGCCGATACCGCATCACATTCAAGCCAACGACGCCCAAACCGCTGTCCGCGTATTTCGCCGCGCAGACGCGACTGCGGCACCTGACGCGGCCTGAGTACGCGCCCATCGTGGCGAAGTTCCAGGAGTTCGTCGACTGGCGCTGGCAGGAGCTGAGCGACCTCGAAAAACTGGGTCGAGACCAGGGGTCCGTCGCGGCGGCGTGATGATCGGCAGGCGTGCGGGCCGCCGAGCGGCGGGCGGGCGGCGCCCTGGAGATGATCGGAGCGGCAGGATCATGCGTCGCAACACGCTGAACTACATCGTCGACACGGTCGCGCTGATCCTGATGCTGGCGATGATCGGGACGGGGCTGGTCATGCGTTACCTCCTGCCGCCCGGAAGCGGCGGGCGCGGCGGCGGAGAGGGACGGTCGTTGTGGAGCCTCGGTCGGCATGACTGGGGCGGTCTGCACTACTGGCTGGCCATCGGCCTGATCGCCCTGCTTTTGCTCCATGTTGCCCTGCACTGGGGGTGGGTCTATGCCACCACCCGCCGGCTCGCGCGCAGCAACGGGACAGGTGAACCGATCGGGGCGGCGCAGCGCTGGGTGAGCGGAACGATCGTGACGCTGATCCTGACAGCCGGAGTCGGCGTGTTCCTCTGGATCGGCGCAGGCGATGTGGAGTCTCACCGGGGTGCGGGCGGCCGAGGCGGCCGGGCAGCCATGGGCGGCCTGGGGCCGCACGAGGCCTTGGAGGCACCGCCCGGGCAGTCCGACGCCGCGGCCAGCATGCCGACGGACGCCGAAGCACACGAGGACATGGGGATCCGCGGCTCGATGACGCTGGCGGAGGCGGCATCGACGCTCGGTATCCCGCCCGAGCAGCTCCGGGGCGCCCTGGGCTTGCCGGCCACGGTGTCCCTGGAGGAACGCCTGGGGCGCCTGAGACGGGAATACGGCTTTGAGATGAGCGACGTTCGGAATGCCGCCCGGCCCCGACCGCGAGAGTGAGCGTCGGAGGCGGCGGCGTGGCGCGCAGTTTGCCAAGAATCCATCCGCCGTGATCGACCATTACGATGTCATGCACGGCACATGGGGGACACCTCCACCCGCTGTCCCGAATGCGTCTTCTGCCGCAGTTTGAGGGCAACTTGGCCCATGCGAAGACGCCGTTCCACCCGAAATGGGTGTGTTCCATATCGCTTTGTCCAACCGGCGGCGTTGATCTGCGGCCGCTGTGGAGAGTTGAGTCTATGCCCTTCCTCTAAGGTCGCCGGACCGAGAGACCGCTCCGGCCGGCAGTTCGTCTCCAACCCTTGCCCTGAGCAACGTGAGTTGAGCCCCCTTGACTGTGACTGCACGGACTGCGAGGCACCATGTCCACCTTGACGAGCGATTATCTGGCCCGGCCGGCGGTGGCGGGCGGTACGACGAAGTATCAGGTCCTGATCGGCGCCCTGCTGATCCAGCTCATTCTGGGGACGGTCTACGGCTACAGCATTTTCTGGGAACCGCTGGACCGGAGCGTATGGCCGCAGGTGGTCACCGAGGCGCAGGCGGCGAGCCTGGGCACGCTGCCGGCGGGGACGGTGGTGGTGGCCGATGACGCCGCGCTCAAGCGCGAGCGGGCGGTGCGGCAGAAATACCTGACCTATTCGTTCGCGATATGCCTACTGGCTTTTGCCACTACTATGATCTTCGCAGGGCGGCTGCAGGACCTGATCGGTCCGCGGTCCACCGCGGCGATCGGCGGCGTGCTGATGGCGGTCGGCTTTCTGGTGGCCGGACAGATGAGCCATCGCATCACGTTTCTGCTGTGCCATGCCCTGCTCATCGGGGCGATCGTGATCGCGGGCCTGCTGCTGTTCCACGCCCTGGCGGCGAGGCTGGACCGCGAGCGGTTTCCGCTGCTGCAGTACATTCCGCACGGACTGGTGACGGTGGCGGTGATCGCCGGCGTGCTGCTGGGCAATGATTACGTCTCGCAGGGGCCGCGCGACCGCCTGTTTCTGCTGTGGGCGACGATCGGGCTGCTGGCCGGCGTGGGGATCGGGTTTGCGTACGTCTGCCCGATCGCGGCCCTGGTGAAGTGGTTCCCGCAGCACAAGGGGCTGATGTCGGGCATCGCGGTGGCGGGCTTCGGGTTCGGGGCGTACATCTTCTCGCACAAGAGCATCATCGGAGCGACGAATTTCATCGGTTCTCACGGCATCACGGCCCTGTTCAACGTGCACGCGCTGATCTGTCTGCTGAGCATCGGCATCGGGGCCGCGCTGCTGCGGAATCCGCCGGCGGATTACGCCGTGCCGGCCAGAAAGGGCGCGGCATCGGCGGGACGCGATCTGACGTGGCAGGAGACGCTGCGGACGGGCCGCTTTTACCTGATCTGGCTGATGTTTTTCAGCGGTTCGATGGCCGGATTGATGGTGATCGGGATTCTCAAGCCGTTTGCCGGGGCGCAGCTCGTGGCGGCGGCAGAGCGCGGCGGCGCGGCGCTGACGGAGGCGATGCGTGCCGACCTGCTGCTTCAGGGGACAACCGCGGTGGGCATGCTGTCGATCTTCAATGCCATCGGACGGATCTTCTGGGGGCTGGTCTCCGACCGCATCGGCCGGCGGGCGTCGTTGATGCTCATGTTCAGTTTGCAGGGCATAACGCTGCTGCTGCTTTCAGCGCTGGATACCCGGCTGCTGCTGGCGGCGGGCGCGGCGTGCGTGGGATTCAACTACGGTGGTTGTTTTGCGTTGTTCCCCTCGCTGACGGCGGATCTGTTCGGCTCGAAGAACCTCGGGGCTAACTACGGCTGGGTGTTCACCTCGTACGGAATCGCCGGCGTGGTGGGCGTGTGGGCCGGAGGAACGGCCCTGGTGATGACGGGGAGTTACTTCGCGGCGTTCGCGGTGGCAGCGGCGCTGTGTTTTGTGTCGGCCGGTCTGGCCGTCGTGCTGGGACGCAAAAGGCAGCCGGCGCCCGCCGGGGCGTGAAGCGGCGAGGGCCCGATGGTGCGGCGACGGCGCTGCCGGCGGCAGTCACCGGCTGACGAGCTGAAGCTGGCCCGAATCGACCGAGCCGGCCAGCTCGCGAAACTGCCCGTGACAGTTGTTGCAGGTCACGCGTATGGAGCGGAGGATCGCGTGCATCCGGTTGACATCGCGAGCGGCCACCGACACTTCCAGCTCCCTGGCCTGGGTGCGGAGACGTCCGACACCGGCCATGAATGCGGCACGCTCGGCATCGGTCAGCTCGACGCCCTCGATGGCGCTGGGAATCTGCCCGGCGGCATCGGCGAGGGCGGCCGCCAGATCGCGAGCCTCCTGGAGCCGGACCTCGCGGTCGCGCTCCTCGGCGGTGCGGCGTTCCTCCGCGATTTCCTGCGGCCAGGTCTTGCGGGCCCGCTTGTCCAGGCCGTTCATGACGGCGCGCAGCCGATCGGAGTGCACCGCGTGGCGACTGGCAGGACGAACCGTTGCGGGCTCCGTTCTGGGCTGCGAGCTGGCGCAGGATGCGGCCATCAGGGCCAGAGCAAGCGTGGCGGTGAGCGTGGCAGAGACAACGGTTCGCATGGAGCCTACTCCCGGTGGTTGGACAGCAGCGATGACGTGACTGTTGAGGTTAACGGCGGCGGCCCGGTGATGCAAGACAGAAACACTCGCAGGGTCTGCCGCGCCGTCGAACACGGGGCTGATACGTGAAGCGGGCAGCGTGCTACGGGGCGTTGATCTGTATGACGGCCGCATGGGCGGCCGCACAGACCTCTGCGCCTTCCAGCCAGCCGGCCTCGGCTCCGGCGCGGCCCACGACGCAGCCCACCTCCGCCCCGGCGTCGGCTCCGGCGCTGGACCCGCCGTTTGGCCTGAAGTCCAGGACGGCCAGCGGCGACTGGTTCGGGCTGCGACCCGCGCTTCGGGACATCGGCATCGAGACGTCGTTTTTCTACAACAACCACTTCATGTCCGTCATGGACGGCGGGACCAGCACGGGCGGCGGAAAGAACAGCGCCACGATCGACTGGTTCGTGACGCTGGATTTCGAGAAAATGGGCCTGATTCCCGACGCCGACATGCTCCTGCAGGTCCGCGATGGATGGGGCTACAGCATCAACCCGTTCACGGGGACCACGAAGGCGGCCGATGTCAACGACGACGCGGACGGCAAGCAGGATCTCTACATCGATCAGCTCTGGTACCGGCAGTACCTGCTGGATCACAAAATCGGCATCCAGGTCGGCTACCTGGACATGCAGACGATCGTGGACCGGAATGCGTACGCGAACGCCGAAGACCGGCAGTTCATGAACACCGTCCTGGACAACAACCCGCTCGTGCCAACGGCGACGATCACGACGCTGGGCGTGGCGTTGTACCTTCAGCCGGTGGAGTGGTACACGCTCATCCTGGCCGCGGGCGATGCGCAGGGCCCGACCCATGCCGCCCCCGATCCGTTCTATAAACCAGGCTTCTCGACCGCCTTTCACGACGAAGCGTGGTTTGTGGGCTACGTCGAACACGACTTCGGCTTCAAAGTGCCGGGGCCTTCCGGGCCGCTGCCGGGGAACTACCGGCTGGGCATCGAGTTTGACCCGCGCCCGCGGGATATCTACTCCGGGCGTGAGCGCCGGTTCATCGATCAGCGCGGCGACGACGTGGGCTTCTACGCGAGCTTCGATCAGCTTGTGTTCCGGGAGGGTCCGGCGGATGAGCAGGGGCTGGGTCTGTTCTTCCGGTACGGATACCGCCACCAGGACATCAACCGCTTCAGTGATTTCTGGTCGGGTGGCGTATCATACATGGGCCTGATCCCCGAGCGCGACCGGGACGTGCTGGGGCTGGGCTTTGGACAACTGCATTCGTCGGATCGCTACACACATCTGGTCGACGAGAACGCGGGCGAGGAAACGGTCTACGAAATGTACTACGCGATCCAGGTGACGCCGTGGCTGGTGATCAGCCCGGACTTTCAGTATGTGGATAACCCCGGCGCCAACGACACGGTCAGCCATGCGACGGTCGGGGGCGTGCGGGTGAGGGTTTCGTTCTGATGTTGAGTCTGACACGAGCCTTCGGGTGGTGCGGGTCCGCCGGTGGCGGATGCCCGCTGCCCGTCCGAAGACTCGCCGGGGCAGCGGATGTGCTGCCCGCCTGGCCCATTTGAGCAAAGGAGCAAGAGCACATGAGCGCAGCCGGAACGACTTCTTCTGAAGGGACGCTCTTTCAACCTCCGCCCGGGTTCGCCGCGAAGGCATACATCCGGTCGATGGATCAGTACCGCCAGATGTACGAGCGGTCGATCAAGGACCCGGACGGGTTCTGGAGCGAGATCGCTTCGGAGTTCCACTGGCAGCAGCGATGGACGAAGGTGCGAGACTATGACTTCAAGGGCAGCAGCATCCTGGTGAAGTTCTTCATCGGAGGGAAGACGAACATCTGCTACAACGCGCTGGACCGGCACCTCGACAAGCGCGGCGACCAGGTGGCGATCATCTGGGAGGGCAATTCCATCGGTGAAGACCGCAAGATCACGTACCGGCAGCTTCACACGCAGGTGTGCAAGTTCGCGAACGTGCTCAAGAGCCGGGGCGTGAAGCGCGGCGACCGGGTGTCGATCTACATGCCGATGGTGAGCGAGCTGGCGGTGGCCATGCTGGCGTGCGCGCGGATCGGGGCGATCCACTCGATCGTGTTTGGTGGATTCAGCGCCGAGGCCCTCGCCGACCGCATCGTCGACTCGGGCTGCGAGACGCTCGTCACCACCGACGGAGTCTACCGCGGCTCAAAAGCCGTCACGCTCAAGGCCAACGCGGACGAGGCGATGGAGCTGAGCACGCAGCGCGGCGTGACGATCAAGACGTGCGTCGTCTACGAGCGCGTCGGGGCCGACAAACTCCACGTCAATATGAAGCCCGGACGCGACTTCTGGTGGCACGAGCTGATGGAGAAGGCCGCGCCCGAGTGTCAGCCTGAATGGATGGACGCCGAAGAGCCGCTGTTCATCCTCTACACCTCCGGCTCGACCGGCAAGCCCAAGGGCGTGCTGCATACCACCGGCGGGTATATGGTCTTCGGGGCGATCACGCACAAGTGGATCTTCGACTACCACGACGGGGACATCTACTGGTGCACGGCCGACGTGGGCTGGGTGACCGGCCACACGTACATCGTCTACGGCCCGCTGTGCAACGGGGCGACGAGCATCATGTTCGAGGGCATCCCCACGTACCCCGACGCCGGCCGGTTCTGGGACGTCGTGGACAAGTACAAGGTCAACATCTTCTACACCGCCCCCACCGCGATCCGCGCGTTGATGCGCGAGGGCGAAGAACACGTGAACAAGCGGAACCTCTCGAGCCTCAAACTGCTGGGTTCGGTCGGCGAGCCGATCAATCCGGAGGCCTGGCTCTGGTACCACCGGGTGGTCGGCAAGGGCCGCTGCCCGATCGTCGACACCTGGTGGCAGACGGAGACGGGCGGGATTCTCATCACCCCGCTGCCGGGTGCGACGCCGCTCAAGCCAGGCTCGGCCACGCTGCCGTTCTTCGGCGTCAAGCCGGTCATGCTCACCAACGAGGGCCAGCGGATCGAGGGTCCGGGCAGTGGCGTGCTGTGCCTCGAAGAGCCGTGGCCGGGAATGATGCGGACGGTCTACGGGCAGCACGATCGTTTCCGCGAGACCTACTTCTCGCAGTTCCCGGGCTACTACTTCACGGGCGACGGCGTGCG
>CAZQEN010000102.1:7615-20914 GCA_964591605.1 uncultured Planctomycetales bacterium | reverse complement strand
CCTTCCGGCATATTGGGCGTGACAGACGCCAACAGAACTGGTATCGTACGTCGCGCCTGTTTCTTCCAGTCGAAACGGGGCACATTCAGGGGTTCTGATTCAGGAGACACAACATGGCCAGTTCACCCCAGTATTGCAGCCGCGCAGGAAGGTGTCTGATGTGCACGGTCGCCATGGTCTTCATTGCCGCGCCGGGTCTGACGACGCAGGCGGCGGAAGGCGACGGCATTGCCCTCTACCGCGCCAACGGCACCGCTCTGCCGGTCAGTCAACCTCCAGAAACCGATCTCGCCGGCCGGGTGGTCCGTGATCCGCTCCGCGGGCGGATCGAATACAACACCCCCGCCCTGCCGGAGCCCGAAATCCCTGCGGCCGACGCTGCCGTCCCCGCCGACCTCGTCCCCGCTTCCTCTACGCCGCTGACCGTCCGGGACGAGTGGTTCCGGGCCGTGTATGGCGTGGGCATCGGGGCCACCGGCCTGAGCGCGGTCGACCTCGAAGGCGACGGACCGGCGGAAATCGTCGCCGGGGCCTCCTCTGGAGGCACATACTGGTATGTCCTCAAACACGGCCCGGCAGGCTATTACCAGCATTTCGTCAGCAGCATCTCAGCAACGAGTATCACCAGCGTCGCCACCGCCGACGTCACCGGCGACGGCCGCGCGGAAATCGTCCTCGGCGTCGGAAGGGAGATTCACATCTACAGCGGAACGAGCTACCAGTTGCTCAAGAAGATCACCACTTCCGCAGGCAGTTCAAACGGCGTCCGCGGAATTCAGGTCGTCGATGTCGATTCTGACGCGGCGCTGGAATTCGTCTTCACCGACGGCAATTCCCTGTTCATCTACAACGTTGCCTCCGGGGCCCAGGAATACACTGGCTCCGGTTACGGCCGCACGCCCGTCTCGGTCGGAAACGTGGACGCCGATGCCGACCTCGAGATCGTGGCCAATCACACCGACGGAACCGGCTATGTGCTCAACGGCAGGACCCGCGCCACCGAATGGAACTATCCTTCCGGCTTCGGTTATTACATCTGTACGGGCGACGTGGACGGCGACAAAATAGAGGAGATCGTTGCCGGCGCGTCGTGGTACAAGATCACCATTCTCGACGCCGACCTCAAGTCGCCCAGGTACGAGATCACCATCGACCTCGATCTCGATGCGCTCAAACTGGCGGACGTCGAGAAGGACGGCAGGCTCGACATCGTGTACGGGGACGGGCAGTGGGGCGCCGTGTACGTGCACGACGGCCTGACCGGCGCGCTCAAGTGGTCCACGCCCAACCCCGAGCATGGCGTCACCGACGTCGCCATCGGGGATACCGATGGTGACGGCGTCAACGAGCTGCTGTGGGGCGCCGGCTACAGTTCCAGCGGGCCGGACTATCTCTACGTGGTGGACACGGCCACGCGTCAGCGCGAGTGGCAGAGTGTCGACATCAGCGGACCGTTCTACGCCATGGACTTCGGAGACGTCGACAACGACGGTGCGCCCGAGCTGCTCTACGGCTGCTATGAGTCGGAGAGCGGCTACGCCGACGGGCTCTTCTTCATCCACGACGCGCTCTCCAAGACCATCGAGTACCAGAGCCCGGAGCCAACCCGATCGAACTGGACCGGCCTTTGGCGGATCCGGCATGCCAACATCGATGCCGACCCGCAGGCCGAGATCTTTCTCACCACCAGCACCACGTACTCGGGGATCATCATCTGCTACGACGGCATCAGTCACGCCGAGCAGTGGCGCTTCACTATCCCCAGCGGCCTGACCTTCGTTTCCATGGACCTCGGCGATGTGGACAATGACGGGAAGCTCGAGGTGGTGGCCGGGACAACCCGCCAGCACACCGGCGCCCCCGGCCTGTATCTGTACGTCGTTGACGCGACCACCGGCAAAGAAGAGTGGCACAGCGTCGATCTGGGCTCCTACTGGGGATCGATCATGTTTCTCCGGCTCGACCAGCTCGATGCCGACCCCCAGCTCGAGATGGTCATCGCCGCCTCCGGCGAGGGCCTGATCATTCTGGACGGCCTGACGCACCTCGAGCAGGCCCACACGTCGGACCTGGACACGACGGCGTTGACGACCGCCGACCTGGACGGCGACGGCGTTCGCGAGGTCGTTCTCGGACGTGTCAACGGCTCGCTGGAAGCCCGCAGTGTCAGCGGCTCGCTGATCAAGACCATCGGAACATACGGCGGGCAGATCGACGGACTGTCGGTGATGAACATCCTCGGGACAGGTGCACCCGAATTCATCTTCAGCGTCAAGAACGAGCTGCTGATCTATGACGGCGCGTCTCCCGCCGGACCCCCCGCCTGGCGAAGCGGCGCCATCGGAACGAACGTGGCACGCAATGACAGCCTCATGGCTGCCGACATCGACGGCGATGGCAACGTGGAAATCGTCCTCAACGTGGGCACTGTGGGCCTGCGCGTCTACGAGGTCTCAAGCGAACAGGGCGCCTGCTGTATCGCGTCCGCCGGCACCCCCGGGACCGGCACATGCCAGGTCGTCGCACCGCATGAGTGCAACGCGATGGGCGGCATCTACCAGGGAGCGGACACGACCTGCGGACCCGACACCTGCGACTTCTGCCCGGACGACCCCGACAAGACCACTGGCGGTGTCTGCGGATGCGGCGTGCCCGACGTCGATTCCGACGGCGACACCGTGCTCGACTGTAACGACCTGTGCCCGCTGGACCCGGCCAAGACGGTTCCCGGCGTGTGCGGATGTTTCATATCGGATGCGGACACCGACTCCGACACCGTGGCCGACTGCATTGACAACTGTCCGCTGCTCGCTAACCTCGACCAGTCTGATCTCGACGCCGATGATCTGGGAGACGTCTGCGACGTGTGCCCGCACGACCCGCTCGACGATCTCGACGCCGACGGCGTGTGCGGCGACGTCGACACTTGTCCCAACTCCATCACGGCGCCCACCATCGTCATCGGCGACTGCGACAGCGATGTCGCAAATCGGGTGGTGTCGGGCGGCTGCACGATGTCCGATCTCATTGCCCGCGCGGCCTTCGGTGCGCGTAACCACGGCCAGTTCGTCTCCGCGGTCGCTCACCTGAGCACCGACTGGCGCCAGAACGGTCTGATTAGTCAGGACTCTCACGGCAGAATCACAAGCTGCGCGGCAAACGCTCCAATCGGCAAACCGGGGCAGTGAGGAATATACCGGAAGTATTGCAGACACATTCCGCGCGTGACGCCAGGGCAGGCGCGGTTGACAGTGAAACCCGCTCGCCCGGTCGAACGAGGGTGTCACCCGCCATGAGCCCTTGCGCCTCCGTTCTGCCGCGTGCGCATTAGGCGGATACGCTCGACTGCAAGCGGACGACGCATGCGGGCGGGAGGTGCAGCAAGACGCCTTCCGCCTGCTCCCGCACCGCCAGCGGGCGCGGCGTCACCTCTCGCGGGCTCGCGGGTGTGTTGGCGGCATTGAGCCGCTCATGGGCGAGCACCACGCCCTGCGCCTCGCCGGCCGCGCCGCTTTGCCATTTGACCACCAGCTCAATGGGCTCCGAGGCATGCGCGTGGACCAGCGTCAGCGTGGCCACGCCGTCCCGCACGGATGCTGAGCCCGCGACGCGCGGTAGCGCCGGCCGGCCCTCCAGGGGAATCGACGGCGCATCGATCCGCACCGACGTGACCGTACCGCCCTTGTGCGGCTGGTACATGTCGAAGACGTGGTAGTTGGTCGTCTCGATGAGCTGGTCCTCGTGCGTCATGTAGAGCGAATGCAGGCAGTTGACGAGTTGGGCCACGTTGCTCATGCACACTTTGTCGGCGTGGCGATGGAACGTGTCGAGCGTCAGGGCGGCCACCAGCGCATCACGCATCGTGCTGACCTGGGCGAAGGTGTGAGAGGGCGGCAGGCTCGGATCGGCCGGATGCCAGCAACCCCACTCGTCCACCGCGAGACGGACGGCGTGGCCCGGATCAAACTCGGCCAGGGCCGTCCACTGGTCGGTCACAATCGTCTCGATGAAGCTTGCCTTCGCCAGCAGCTCGTACCACTGAGCGACCGTGAACCGCGTCGACGTGCCCGCCGTCCCGCAGTAATAGTGCGGCGCCCACGCGCTGATCGGCGCACGTGCGTAATCCACCCATTTCTTGAAAAACCGCTGCGTCCAGCGGACGTCGTTGCCGTTCGGCCCCGCCGCGATGGGAAACAGCGGCACGCCATAGCCGGGCAGCCACGTCGAGAAACGCCGGTACTCCGTGCAGTAGTCCTCCGGCGTAAACCGCCCGCCGCAGTCCCAGCTCTCGTTGCCGACGCCCCAGTAACGCACTCTGAACGGATCTGGCTTGCCCCCATGGAGCTCCACCTCGCGGCGGGCCCGCTCGGCGCCCAGCGTCGTACCCACGCGCGGATCGTCGGCCGGGGCGTTGCAGTACTCGACCCACTCCTGGAATTCCTGCGGCGTGCCCGTCCCGACGTTCGCGGCCAGATAAGGCTCGGCCCCCACCAGCCGGCAGAAGTGCATGAATTCGTGGGTGCCGAACTGGTTGGTCTCGCTCACATCCCCCCACCGCCCGAACCGCCGCGGCCGCGACTCGCGCGGCCCGATGCCGTCGCGCCAGTGATAAACGTCGGCAAAGCACCCGCCCGGATAGCGGATCACCGGCGGCCGGATCCGGCGCAGGCTCTCGACCAGCGCCGTTCGAATCCCGCCGGTGTTGGGGATCTTCGAGTCTGGCCCGACCCAGATCCCGTCGTACACCACCCCGCCCAGGTGCTCGACGAAGTGGCCGTGGACCGTCGGCTCGATGACCGCAGGCTGACCCCCGGCGTTGCGGATCGGCTCCTTGAGCAGCACCGTCGCCGTCGCCCGCGCAGCGGACTCGGCCGCCGGCCGGCTCTGGGCCAGGCCGGCCCGCGGGCGCGCCAGCGGCCACGTGAGCGCCGCTCCCGCCGCAAGTCCTTTCAGGCATTGCCGCCGTGTGACTGGATCCTTGAGCATGATCATGCCCTCATCCGCCCGTCATGGACGCGTCAGTTCGATCAGGACCACCGAATTGGCCGGCAGTTCGCCGCTCCACTCGAAAGCCGTCTGGTCGACCCGGCCGCTCGCCGCCGGTTCCAGCTCCGCGCGGCTCGCGTCGTTCCAGACGTTGCTGTGCGTCGCGTCCACGCGCCACTCCTTCCACTGGCTCTCCCTCCATATCCTGGGGAGCGACTCCATCCGGACGCGAACCTTGCGGCCAAGCGCATAGCGATCGCGGAAGTTGACCACGATGATCGCCAGCCGGGGCTTCTTCGCATCGATGCACGCCACGGCCGAGATGTCATCGTCTCCTCCCTGCACCCGCAGCCAGCGGCCCGAAAGGCTGTTGAACATCTTGAGCACGTTGTACACCGCCTTGGGCGTGTTGCCGCCCATCAGCAGGCTGTAATCACCGCGGAAGTTCATGTCGTTCTGCTTGACGTAGAAGAAGCACGGCCGGTCGATCCGGTGCGGGATGCACGCCCGCGTCAGCGTGTTCGCG
The DNA here is from genome assembly GCA_964591605.1 of uncultured Planctomycetales bacterium. Classification (GTDB taxonomy): domain Bacteria; phylum Planctomycetota; class Phycisphaerae; order UBA1845; family PWPN01; genus CAYLLT01. Next base: position 15,402 of record CAZQEN010000102.1, on the reverse strand, counting down.
CACCAGGCCGCCCCGACTTCATGATCCTGCGGCCGATCCGCCCACCACGCCTCGTTCCACTCCGTAATCATGAAGGACCGCACGCTGCCCTGCAGCCGGGGAAACTCCTTCAGATACGTCCGGAACGTCTCGGCCTCGCGCACAAACACCTCGGGAGGCTGGAAATACTCGTGCCAGCTCACGAAGTCGAGCGGCAGCTTCTCCTGCTGGCAGTAGAGCATGAGCCCTCTGGCGAAACCCTTTCCATGGAAGCAATGGCCGCAATCCTGATTCTCCATCGGCCCGCTCGCCAGGGCCGGCCCCCCCACCTTCGCTTTCGGGTCGGCCCGCAGCACGCCTTTGGCCGTCGCTCCATAAAGCTTGCAGTACGCCTCAAAACGCCGGTTGACTTCCTCCTCGGTCTGCTCGCGCCCCAACGCCTGCGTGTACATCTTGCGGTACGGATCCTTGCCCAGGTCATCGGGCCCCGGTTTGAGCCAGCCGGTGTTCACCTCGTTCCAGACCTCCCAGAACGCGATGCGATGCCCGCGCTCGATCGCCCGCCGGGCCGCCTGGTAGCAGAGTTCCTCCCACGCCCCGTAGTCCTTCGGGGCGCTCTGCCGATCATCGTTCTTGACCGCGTCCAGCACCTGCGGCATGTATGAGACGGCGAAGATGGCGTCGGCCCCCATCTTCCCGACGATGAACTCCGCGCGGCGGTCGAAATCGGTCCAGTCGTAGGCGTAGTTGCCCGCGTCATCCTTCTTGAGGGCATTGGTCAGGATGTTGTCCATCCGGAACCAGCGGAATCCGCCCTCCTTGAGCTTGCGGGCGGTTGCATCCTCATAATCAGCCAGTCCGCCGCCCTGGCTCAGGCCGGCGATTCCCGCCGGCACGTCCCCCCCGCCGCCGGCCGACGGATCGACCCGCAGTTCGAGCGGCTGGAGCCGCGCCTCGTCGATGAGCACCCAGTTGGCCTCGCTGAACTCATCACCCCCCTGCACTTTCCCGTAAAACTGGATCGCCACCGGCACGCGCCGGCCCGGCGACGCCTTTTCGCTCACCAGGGCCAGCGCGGGATGGTCGTTGTCGAACCGGCACTGGAGTCTGCCCGCCACCCACACTTCGCCCCCGTCGCCGCCGTTGATCCGCAGCGCTACGGCCTTCCCCCCGGCCGGCTTGTCCTCGACCTGCGCCGGGATCGACACCTCGCCCATCACCCAGCGGAACTTGTCCTGATCCGGCCACTTCTCCCCCGGCTTGATCGGTCTGGCCTCCGCGGGGATCGACTCGGGCGGCCGGGCCTGACGCCCGTCATGCGGCGGCAGCACGCGCCACTGCGCCGGCAACGCGGCCACCATCATGAGCGCGGCGGGAACGCAACTTGCGGTTACCATGAAATAGCTCCAATAAGCAGCTCAACACATGCCACGACCAGATCAAAGGCATACGTGATCCGCTGGCGGGCCGCAAGCAGGACGATGCCGCCCGGATCTGCGTCGCACCGTTGCGCGATTTAACCAGGACCGCCGATGTCCACCCGCATGCGGACCCGGCAGGCTCGATCCGCGGGGGCCGCGTGGGCTCGCCGCGTCCCCTCCCCGCCCCGCTCGGTGTCCAACACCCGCCCCCCAGGCTCCCCAACCCGCCACGGCCCCCACCCCGCCGACTGGGCGTCCAGGAGGCGCCCGGCCGCCCCCGCCCGATATCGCTTTGCCCGGTTCCGCTACAGATTCCCGGCCGGAGTGGCGATAATCTAAGAGTCTGCCGACCGTGAGGACCTCGCTATGCGCATCCATCGGCTCAAGAAACTCATCTATCTCACCACCACCGGCGGCTGCCTGCTCGCCAACGACGTGGACTGCCTCCCGAGCCGCAACCAGATCAACGCCACCATTAACGGCGGCATCATGAGCGGCATCTCGCTCGCCCTGACGCTGGGAATCACCAATCTCCTGGCCCCGGGCGTCCTGGACGACGGCACGACGACGGATACGACGACCGACACCACCACGACTCAGTAATCGCCGGTGCTCCGGCTCAACCATGCGCCGGGCGATGCCCCCATAAGCGCCCCGTGTCCCAGGCTGATTCTGCAACCCCGACAGACGCCTGAATACCGCGTTTCTCGAGCTGCCCCTTCGCCAAAGATCTGCATGCAGCCGCCGGGGTCTACGAAAAGTAGCGCCCGACAATCGGCCGCAATCGCTCCACCACGCCCGGCTCCACTTTGGACTTGTCAGACCAGATCGCCAGGGCCAGCGCATCCCGGCACGAGCATGGCTCATCGATGTAACGCGCCACCACCGGGACGGCGGCGCGGAGCAGTTCGATGGCGTTGGCCGTCGCCGCCTCCAGGTTGCCGATGATTTCGCTGAGCAGTGCCTGCTTCGACTTCCCCGGCTCGTGCGGCCGCCAGCAGTCATAATCCGTGGGCAGGGCCACCAGCGCGTAGCACATCTCGGCCTCCCGGGCGAGTTTCGCCTCCGGCATGCAGGTCATGCCGATCAGGTCGCCTCCCCAGAGCTGGTGCATCCTGGACTCGGCCGCGCTGGAGAACGCCGGACCCTCCATGCAGACGTATGTCCCTGCATGGTGAACGGTCGTCCCCGCCCGGCGCCCCGCCTCGCACAGAATCGCCCGCAGGTTCGGGCAGAACGGCTCGGCGAATTCGACGTGCGCGACGATTCCCGCATCGAAGAACGTGCTCTCGCGGCGCAGCGTCTTGTCGATCACCTGGTCGCACACCACCAGGTGGCGGGGCTCCATGTCCTCGCGCAGACTCCCCGTCGCGCCGCTGGCAATCACGTGCGTGACCCCGAGCTGCTTGAGGGCGAACATGTTCGCCCGGTACGGCACCACCGACGGGTTCAGCAGATGGCCGGGACCATGCCGCGAAAGAAACGCGATGTCCACGCCCTGCCAGTGCGTGAGCAGGATCGGCCCGCTGGGCGATCCGAACGGCGTGGTCGCCACGACCGACTCCCCCCCCGCCTGCTCCGCGAACGCCTGCCCCAGACCCGACCCGCCGATGATCCCGATGCGTACCGCTGTCGCCACGTGAAAACCCTCGACTCAGAGGAATCCTCGCCAGCTCCCGAGCTTGCGTGGTTTCGCGCCATGCGCTAAAGTACCAAAAATGGCGATTCGCAGCTACCATGACAGGGGCACGCGCGACATCGCCGCCGGCACGACGTCCAAAGCCGCCCGGCGCAGCCGGCCGGTCGAGCTTCATGAGGTCGCCAGACGTCGTTTGGCGTTTCTGGCCGCAGCAGAATCTCTGCAGGATCTGTTGGCAAGGTCGGGCTTGAATCTGCACGCATTGTCGGGTGACCGCAGGGGGCAGCATGCGATCCGAATCAACGACCAATACCGAATCTGCTTCGTCTGGGCGGCGGGGGACGCCGCGGAAGTCAAAATCACGGATTACCACTGAGCGGACGGTAAAGACGCGCTACGCAGGCGATTTCCCCATCGCCGTTCATCCGGGCGACATCCTGCAGGAGATGCTGGACGAGCGGGGCGCGACGCAGTCGGACCTGGCCCGGCACCTGGGCACCGATGTCGCCCGCATCAACGAGATCTGCCGTCGGCGTCGCGGGATTTCCGCCCAGATGGCGCTTCTGCTGGCCAGGGCCCTGGGCACCTCTGCCGGTCTGTGGATGAACCTTCAGAAGAACTGGGAACTGAGTCAGGTCGATCCGCACACTTTGCGGGCAGTCCGGCCCCTGCGGATGCGGCTCCGAGAGCGTGTCTGAGAAGCCCGATCAGAGCCGCGCCCGTGAGGAAGCGGTCTGCGATGATGCTGAAAGAAGCCCTCCCGGACGGCCGGCGCTCTGCTGGCTTGATTGCCTCTCACACACGCCCTGAGCTTCCCGCTGCGACGCTCAGTGCTGCCATAGAGTCATGTCCGCGACAGAATCGGCGGGGTGGCATGGGCAGTGGGCATTCGCCGATGCGAATGCCCGCTGCCCATGGGAATGTTCGCACGGGCAGCGTCGGCTTCACCCCGCGAAGCCGACTCTGCCCATGCCACCCGCCCAAAGCGTCACGCACCCCACAGAGTCATGCCACTGTTTGCTCCGCTGAAGCTCGGCAGCGGTTCTTCTACGATCCTCATGTCACTCCCAGCGGGACACGCGGTACCGGTCACGGGGGGTCCATCGCCGGCTGGGCACCCGGCCGGCGGGCCTGCCCCTCGATCAGAACGCGGGCGAAACTCGCATGGTCGTCGAACGACGCCAACCCGATGAAACCCCATTCATACGTCTTGTCCACCACATCGAACACCGGCGGATCGTTCAGGCTCCGGGCGTCCACGTACACCCGGATGCGCCCCGTATCCGCATCCCGGATCACGCTGACCTGATGCCAGTTCCCATCCCGGATGGCCGGCGGCGGCTGCAAACCGGGCGGCAGCAGCGACCGGCGCGTCTGGCCGTCCACCCGCATGAGCACGTTGTGAGCACCGCCATCCGACAGGCTCGACAGGTGCGCGTAATACATGTGCGTGTTGTCCTGGCGTCCGAAGATGATGCAGGCATCGCGGGCAGCAACCGTGATCTCGCGGTCGATCCGCACCTGGCAGGAGAGGTTGAACGACCGGAACTCATAGTTGCTGTAAATGGCGTATTCCTGCGGCCGACGGATGCCGGCCATGGTCGGGCGCTTCGGAGGGATCCCCATCTGCAGGAACTTACGGCCTTCCTCCTCGGCGATCCACCAGAGAGACGGCGTCCGGAACGCCCACGCGTCCGAGGGCTCCGCCAGGTCGAAATCCTGCGCCACCGTGACCAGCAGCGGGCCTTCCCCGGAGGGGCTCGCGGCGGGCGGCGTCTGGCAACCGGACGCGCAGACGAGGACCAACGCCATACCTCCAAAGCTGGGCAACCGGATAAGTGAGGAAGCCTGCAGGCCCCACGGCCCACGGACACTGGAAAGCGGGCTGCGCGGATTCATGTTCAACCCTCGTCGCATTTGCGCGGTAAGATACCGCTTTGGGGTGTCTGTGGCGATGGGAATGACCTGCCGCGAGCGGCCTGCGTGACCTCCTTTTCGCTGGAATTCGATCGGCCTGATCTGGCCGGCTGGCTCTGGATCGCCTTCGGCGTCCTCCTGCTGGTCGAAGGCGTCCTGCTCATGAGTCCATCCCTGCGCGGCCGGCGGGGCGCCCGCTGGACGGCCTTGGGACTGCTCCTGACGCTGGCCGCGGGCTACGTGCTGATCCGCCCGGGCCGCAATCATCTGTGGCCGCTGGCCGGCCTGGCCGTAGCCGCGGCCCTCTACGCCCGGCGCGCTTATTCGCGAACGACCCGCCCGATGACCCCGTCCCGCCGGACGGCCCTGATCGCGATTCGCACCGCGGCCTTCCTCTGCCTGCTCGCGATGCTGGCCGCGCCCGTCCTGCAGTGGACCCACCAGACCCGGCAGCGTTCGGCCGCCGTCGTCCTGCTCGATGACTCCGCCTCGATGGCCGTCCGCGACATTCTTCCTCTGGCCGACGCCAGCTCGCCGGCCCTGGCCCGCGTCGATGCGGTCAACTCGGCCCTCCGCCGGGCGAGCGAGGCCATCTCCCAGGCCGAGTCGGTCGTCGATCTGCACTGGCTCCAGTTCGCCGACCAGTTGCAGGCGGTGCGCTGGCCGCGGCTCGAGGCGAAAGGCGGCTCGACCGCCCTGCTCGACGCCCTGGCCCAGGCGCAGACCCAGTTCGGCTCTCTGCCGCAGCGCCTCGGGGCGGTGGTCGTGATCTCCGACGGACGCGACAACGCCTCGGTCCACACCATCAGTGCCACCGCAGATCTCTTCAGTTCCGCAGGCGTTCCCCTCTACGCGGTGGGCGTGGGCAGTGACCAACCCACCGGCCAGACCCGGAGCCTCATCGCCCGGCGGCTCGACTGCCCCACCGCCGTCTCGATGCTCAACGCCTTCCCGATCCACGCCGAGTTCTACGCGGCGGGCCTGGCGGGCACGGACATCGAGGCCACCGTCTCCTACGACGATCAGCCCGTACACCAGGAGACGCTCCGCCCCACCGCCGCCGGCCAGGTCGTGCGGCTCGATGCCCTCCACGTGCCGCCGACGGAGGGCCTGCACCGCGTCGTCGTGCAGGCCCGCGCGAGCGGACTGGAAGGCCCCGCCGGCGCCGCCGTGCTCTCGGCCTTTGTTCAGGTCATCAACGATCAGACGCGCGTGGCGTTCCTCGATCGACCCCGCTACGAGCGGGCGGCCATCGCCCGGGCCCTCGCTGGTTCCAAGGACTTCCAGGTGGTGCGCATGGACGTCCTGTCGCCCGGCCAGCGGCCCGAGATCGACTGGCGGCCCTACAGCGCGATCCTGATCGGCGACATCGATCGCGGCACCCTGAGCGACGCCGAGATTGAGGAGCTGCGCCGCCTCGTCGTCGAAACCGGCCGCGGATTCGCCCTGCTGGGCGGCTGGCGCACGCTGGGCAGCGGCCAACTGGCCGGCTCCCCGCTCGCCGACCTTTCGCCGGTGGATCTGGGGGCGAGCGGGCAGCTCGACGAGCAGGTGCCTCTGGTGGTAACCACCGGCGGACGGCTGCACCCCATCCTGCAGGCACCGGCGGGCGCCGATCCATCCCGCTTCTGGTCCGCGCTGCCTCCGCTGGCAGGGGCGAGCCGACTGACCGGGATGAAGTCGACCGCCGAGGGGCTGCTCGAATCGCCCGGCCGCCAGCCGCTCCTGGTCGTGCAGGAACTCGGCCGGGGCCGCAGCGCCATCGTCGCCTTCGATTCGACCTGGCGATGGTCGCTGGCCAGCGACGAAGGAGCGGATGCCCAGAAACGCTTCTGGCGGCAGCTCGTCTTGTGGCTGACCAACCGCCGGCCGCAGGTGTGGGTGAACGTGGAGAAACCCCGCTACCTCCTGAACCGCCTCCTCAGCGGCGCGGAACGCGTCCAGATTCGGGCCGGGGCGACGTCGGGTTCCTCCGCCCCGCGGCCGGCCGTCCGCCTGGAGGGCTCGCTCAGCCGCGTGACGATCGAGTCGCGCTCGCCGGCGTCACAACCCCGCGCTCAGACGCTCACCTGGACGCGCACGGACGACGTGTTTGAGAGTCGGCCGGCCATCGATGCGCCCGGCGAGTATCATGTGCAGGTTCGCGCCGCCGACGCCGCCGGCCCGATCGGCCAGGCCGAGGCGGCCTTCATCGTCGAATCACCCGACCTCGAGTGGATCGACCCGCTGGCTGATCCCGGCACGCTGCGCCAGCTCGCCCAGGCCACCTCGCGACAGGGCGGCGCCTTCTTCCCGATCGAGCAGCTCATCGACGTCTTCGACCGGCTCACCACCACGTCTTACACGACCACCACGCAGCGGATCGAGCGCCACCGGCTCGTCGCCGACCACCCATGGGGATGGCTCGCCCTCTTCGTCGCGCTCATCGCCCTCGAGTGGGTCGTCCGCCGCCGGAGCGGGCTGATCTGAAGCGGCATTTCCGCCGCACTCCGCATGCCCCGGAGCACGTGTGTCATCCTGTTTTCACCTCCCACTGCCAGCCACCGCGCGACAGAACGCCGCAGCCCCCGCCGCAGCGCAGCGGGCCGGCCTCACACTTGTGCGATGTAACATCCGCACACGTCTGCGGCATGGCAGCCACACCGTTGTACGACCGGCCAGCCACACGGTTGTCCGGTGTGAAAACCACAGAGTGGCGTAGGGTAAAAGGCATAGAGTGACGCCATAGGAAAGCCACGCAGTGGCGTCTGGCAAAAGGCACAGACTGACGCCAAATGAAAGCCACGCAGTGGCGTCTGGCAAAAGGCACAGACTGACGCCAAATGAAAGCC
>CAZQEN010000102.1:0-7515 GCA_964591605.1 uncultured Planctomycetales bacterium | reverse complement strand
AGCCACGCAGTGGCGTCTGGCAAAAGGCACAGACTGACGCCAAATGAAAGCCACGGAGTGGCGTCGGGTAAACGGCACAGACTGACGCCAAATGAAAGCCACGGAGTGGCGTCGGGTAAACGGCATAGACTGACGCCAAATGAAAGCCACGGAGTGGCGTCAGGTGGTAGCCCACGGCGTAAGCCGTGGGAAGCCGATGGCATGGATACCAGAGCCCCGGAAGGGGCGAAAGAAACGCCACCTCCCCCGCGCACGTCGCCTCCGCACGCCCCCCGCCGCCCCTGACCCGGCACCATGGACGGCGTTATCTCATCACGCTCTCAAACCCATACTGCCCCGACTGAATCTCGTACACGCAGCGACCGTTCTCTTGACGGATGAACTGGATACCCTCGGCCTTTTCGGGCGGCTGGCCGTTTTCCTTCACATCCGCGGAAGACCGGGCGGGGAGCGAGAGCGTGGCCGTGGTGTTGGGGGGGACGGTCAGGTCGAGCGTGAATTGATTACCTTTGCGTTCCCAGAGACTCTCGATGAGCCCTCGGATCGATCGAAACGCAGCTCCGGCGTTCGTGAGGTCCCCCACCGGGTTCGGCCGGACGAAGAAGTGCTCGAACCCCGGCCTGTCCGGGTCGGGATAGATCCCGCCAAGTCCCTTGTAGAACCACGCGACCACGTCACCCAGCATGATATGCATGCGCGAGCCCGCGCCGTCCCAGGACTCCCACAGCGTGGTCGCGCCGTGATCGCGGATCCAGGCCCCCCAGCTCGGGTACGTGCTCTGCGAGGCGACGGCGTAGGCCAGATCGGCGTGTCCGTTGTCGGTCAGGGCGTGCAGGAGGTACTTGGTGCCCAGGATGCCGCAGTCGAGGTGGTCGTTCTTGCTCCGGACGTTCGCGACGAGGGCATCGACCAGCTTGCCCCGCTCTTCGTCGGTCGCGAGGCCCTGGTAAAGCACGCAGCTCAGCGCGGTTTGCGTGCCGGTGTAGAGGCCGTCCTTGCCGGCCAGCTTCCCGCGGTATGCTTTGCGGATCTGCGCAGCCAGCGCGGCGTACCTGTCCGCGTCATCGGATTTGCCGAGCAGCCGGGCGGCCTTCGAGACAATCATGGCATCCACGTAGTAGTAGGCCGTGGACGTGTGCTCGACCGGTGTGCGTTCCTTGACCGGCACCCAGTCGCCCAGGCCGATCGAGACGATGTGATCCTTCGCCCGCGTCGTGAGGTAATCGACATAGCGCTTCATCCCCTCGTAATGCTCTTCGAGCACGCGCACGTCGCCGTAGTATTCGTAGAGGTACCAGGGGATGAGCAGATACGCGCTGTCCCACGCCGGCCCGTTGCCCCAGTTGTAGCCCCAGCCGCTGGTCGGCACGATGCCCGGCAGCTCGCCGCTCTCGCGCTGCTCGTCCTTGAAGTCATTCATCCACTTCTCGTACGCGGCCACATTGTTGAAGTTGTACATCGCCTGCTCGGCCGCCAGGTGCGCGTCGCCCGTCCAGCCGTTCTTCTCGCGGTGCGGGCAGTCGGTGGGGATGCCGTGATAGTTCGCACCGTATGACCACAGCGTGCAGCGGTAGATCTCGTTCAGCAGCGGGTTGGAGCACTCGAAGCGTCCGACGTGTTCGTAATCGGTGTGCCGCACGATTCCCTGTAGAGTGAGTTGATCCGGCTTCTGGGGAAGGCCGCTGACCTCCACATACTGAAATCCGTAGTACCCAAAGCGAGCCGCCCAGTGTTCCCCCGCCGGATCACCTTTCAATATGTACCTGTCCGTCTGAAATCTGCCCTCACGAGCGTGCGCATTGATATCCCGTTGATCAACGGTGCCATCCTTGTTGAGGCGCTCACCATATTTCAGGGTGATGGTGGTTCCTGCAGCTCCCCGAACGTTCAGCCGCGCTACCCCGGCGAAGTTCTGCCCCATGTCGAATACGTAAACCCCGGCTGTCGGCTCAGTCACTCGGACGGCGTCCCTCAGAGTGTCTGGACCTGTTTCCACACCATCGACCGGCATCACCCCGATGAGCCCCGTGTCCCGGATCGGCGGCATCGCCTGTGCAACCAGTCTGCCGGCCGGGCCGGTCCGAACGAAGACCGACGACCACGCAGTGTCGTTGTAGCCCGGCCTGTTCCAGCCCGGCAGCTCCTTGCGTGCGTCATAGACTTCGCCGACAAAGAGTCCGTCCGAAAGGATCGGGCCGGCACACCATTTCCAGCTCTCATCGCTCACCACTTGCCGTCGCGATCCATCCTCGAAGGTGATATCAAGCTGAACTCTTAACACCGGATCGCTTCGCCACGGCGCCTTGTCGAAGTTCCAGACCGCCTTGGGGTGAAGGTTATACCAGCCGTTTCCCAGGACGACGCCGATCGCATTCAGGCCCCGTTCGAGTTGCCGTTTCACGTCGTACGTGTTGTAGAGTACGCGACGGTCATAGCGCGTATAGCCTGGTTGCAGGCGCGAGACGTGCCGGTAGTCCTCGACGGCTCCCTCATTGAGGTGTAATTCGTAATAGCCCAATCCGCAGACATAGATCCTCGCCTCGCGGACGGGCTTGTCGAGATTGAACTCCTTACGCAGATGCGGGGCCGGCTTCACCTCCGGCTGCTGGTCAAGCTGGCCCCAGGGCGCGCCGCCGAACTTTGTGACTTCGGCCGCGACGGGCCACTTTGCGTCGTCGAACCGGCGCGACGGCCAGCCGGGTTCGGCCTTTTCGAGCACCTTCCACGATTTGTCAGACATGTACTCCTGCGTTTCGCCATCGGCGAGCTTGATCGTCAGCTTCGCAATCAGTCCGGCCGAGCCGCCCAGGTTGCGGGCCATGACGGCCACGGCGTTGGGGCCGCCTTCGAGCTTGCCGGTCAAGTCAAATTCGCTGAGCGTCGGCCATTTGCCGCTTCCGACCGGTTTTCCGTTGACGATCGCGTCGAACTCGTCGTCGGCTGTGATGAGCAGGCGGGCTTCCTTCACGGCGACGTCTCGCGACAGCTCGAAACCGCGACGAAAGTAGCGCTCGCCGTCCGGGACGGTCACTTTCGGGTCGCCCTCGGCCCGCCAGATCCACGTCGCTTCACGAACGGCCGGGTTCACCTGCCGCTGCGGCTCCGAGCTGATCCATTGGGCCTTCCAGTCGGAGGCATCGAGCAGCCCCATCTCCCACCACGCACGCTCGCTCCACGGGCTGGGCTGGTCCTTCTCGTCCCAGACGCGCACGCGCCAGTGTGCCCGCTGGCTGGACTGGAGCGGCTTGCCGGCGTACACCACGTGTACGGATTGCGACGAAGCGACTTTGCCGGAGTCCCAGAGGTCGGGCTCGCCGCCTTCGCGGGTACTCGCCTCGATCTGATACGCCGTCTGCCGCGCCCCGCGCCGCGGCGACTCGAGCACCCAGCTCAACCGCGGGCGCCGGGCATCGATTCCCAGCGGGTTCGTGAGGTATTCGCATTGCAGGCGCGTGACGGTGACGCTGTCGGGCGCGGCAGCCGCGGCCAGAGTAACGATCGCAGGAAGCAGAATCAGCATGATGTGTCCTCGGTGCTAGAACCGCCAGCATGTTAACCGAGGACCCGTCGGGTGGCCCACTCTTCGCGCAGCGAAGGGCAGGGTCGCGATGATGGCCATGCGGGCAGACCCGCGAAGCCTCCGACTCTCCGCCCGCACACCCGTCGGGTGATCCATCACTGCGAGGCTGTCGTGGTGGTGATCGAAGCCGGCCATAACGCCTCCCCGGCCTGCTTCTGCAGCAAAACCGCCCGCCGCGTCTCCAGTAGATAAACCGCGATCCCGCTCCAGACCAGCACGAAGCTGATCAGATGCTGCAGCGTGAACGGCTCGTGATACGCGAGCACGGCCAGCAGGAACTGGCCGGTGGGGCCGATGTACTGGATCACGCCGACCGTCGAGTAGCGCAGCAGCCGCGTCGCGGTGACAAACAGGATCAGCGGGACGGCCGTCATCACCCCGACGGCCACCAGCAGCACGTCGATGTGCAGATTGCCGGCCACAAACGAGGCCGCCCCGACCGCCTGCAGCCAGATCAGGTACGCCAGACCCAGCGGCGCCATCAGCACCGTCTCGACGGTCAATCCGACGATCGCCTCGGTGCGGACGACCTTGCGGACGAGCCCGTAGAGTGAAAAAGTGGTGGCCAGGCTCAGGGCGATCCACGGCCAGCCCCCGCACCGCAGCGCCTGGAACACCACACCCGACGCGGTGACCGCAATCCCCGCCTTCTGCCACGGCCGGAGCCGTTCCCGCAGGAACACGACCCCGAGCAGCACGTTCATCAGCGGGTTGAGAAAGTAGCCCAGGCTCGCCTGCAGGACGTACCCGTTGGCCACCGCCCAGATGAAGAGCAGCCAGTTGGCCGCGAGCAGCAGCGTCGATGCGGACAGAGCCAGGACCAGCCGCCGCTCGCGCAGGATCCGTCGCAATTCCGGCAGGTCGGCACGCAGCCAGACCAGTCCGAGCAGAAAGATCGCCGACCAGAACGCTCGATGGGCAAGGACTTCGAGCGGCGGCACCGTTTTGACCGCCTTGAAATAGATGGGGAACAGTCCCCAGGCGGTGAAGGCGGCGATCCCGCAGAGAACGCCGGTCCGCTTGCTGTGGGATCGCCGCCGGCCTTCACGAGAGTGAGTGATTTCCTCGGGCACGGATCGAATTCCTCAGAACACACGTCAGGCCGCGAACATCGCGCCTGCGCTGCGGCCCAGCAGCCGGTAGTTCATCCGGGGGAAATAGTCATAGTGCCGCCCGAGCTCCCCGGAAAGCAGGGTCATCCGTTCGATGGTGCGGGCGTTCCTGAGCGGGCCAGCGTCCAGATACCGGAACGGCGTCCCCCGCACAAGGTCGAGGAACTCGCGTTTGGCCGTCGCATGGTCGCTCACCACGTACACGTCGCTGGTCAGCCCGTCGAAGCAGGGCTCGTCGAACACCCCCCACCAGACGTTTTTGAATGCGCCAACCACACGGCTGTCGGGGAAACGCAACTGCACCTGCTCGGCCCCGCTGGTGTCCCAGGGCAGGATGAAGTCGCTGTAGTCGGCGTTGAACGGATTGGTGATATCGATCCAGATGCGCCCGGCCAGGCGGCCGCGCAGGGGCTCGAGCAGATCGAAGAGCCCGTCCCGCAGGAAGATGGCCGGCAGCACGAATTCCGCCCCGGCGGCCTGCTCGTAGGTCGCGGGGACAACGGCGTGGCTGCCGAGCTGGCCGACCGCGGCCCGGGCCCGTGCCGGCTCGCGGGAACCCAGCAGCACGCGGTGCCCGGCCGAGGCAAACAGGGCTGCCAGGCGCGTGCCCATCCGGCCGGTGCCCAGGATTCCGATGGTCCGTGACGTGGACATGGGTGGTACCTCCCTTTCAGTAGGTAGACAAACGGGACAAAAAAAACGGCTCCTGACCTCTCATGAACTCGCCTCCTCGGGTGCGCCGAGCAGGCGCAGCATCTGCTGGCTCATGGCCCGGAAGCGCCGCAGACCCTCGTGGGCCCGGGCGATCAACACCGCCCCTTCGAGCAGGGCGAACAGAATGGCGGCCGTCGGCGCCGTTTCTCCGGGGAAGCGCAGCGATTTCTCCGCCAGACCCTGCTCGAGGATGGCCCGGAGGCGGCGTTCGTTCTCTTCATAGAAGGTCCGGATGCGGACCACCGACGCGCTGCCCAGCGTCGCGAGTTCGGCCCCCAGCATGCCGCACAGGCAGGCCTTTTCGTGGGCGCCTTCCTTCAGGGTGGCCTCAAAGAGCCCCATGTAGCGCGCCAGCTTCCAGGGCGCCGGCTGCGACGCGGCCAGAATCCGGTCCAGGCGGCCCAGAAACTCGCGGTTGTAGCGGTCGAGCAGGGCTTCGATGAGGTCTTCCTTCGTCGGGAAGTGGTGATGGATGCTGGCCTTACGGATGCCCACCGCCTCGCTGATGTGCTGGTAGCTCATCCCGTTGGCGCCCACCCGCTGGATCAGCTCCTGCGCCGCGTCGAGGATCCGCCTTCTCGTGTCCGTCTCCATGATGCCTATAAACCTACTAGATGGTAGGCAAAAGTCAAGCGGAATCTGGAAAAAAACTGGACCGGGACGGTCAATTCCTCCGGGAGCGGGTCGGCAGGTCTCCCGGCGCGCCGGGACCGCGCCGGACCCGCCAGAGGGGAGGGTCTCGCCCAGCCGAGGGCCCATCCCGACCGCCGAAGGCGAGATTCGCCGCGGCGAACAGACGGGACCTGCTCATGCACGCCCGAGATACTTGATCGACCCCTTCATCCTCGAGAGGCGGACCGTGCGCGGTTCAGGTCGGCGGGCGTCGATGCCCAACCCTATAACTGGGCGATCTGCTCGAACCAGCCCACGCGGGGCAGGTCGCCGACCAGGGGGCCGGCATATTCGCGGAAGCTGTTGAGCACGTTGTTGCCCGCCTCGTTGATGTACTCGTTGGGGAGAACCTTGGTCTTGGGCGGCTTCTCCGGCGCCACGGCGGTGAGCGGTACGAGCCGCGTTCCCACCGTGTACGTCGTACTCGGCAGGCGCACCAGGGCGACGCTCCCGTTCTGGTCGGCATCGAGCGAGTAGTTCACCGCCATCTGCCCGACGAGCCGCGCCTCCCATGCATCAACTTCGCTGGCGTAACCGGCGAAGCTGCGCTGCAGATAGCCATAGGTATCGGCCCGCACCCGGCGAATTTCCTTGCACTTGTTGCGCAGCGAGCCGGCCAGATAGTCGGCCAGCGAGCCGGCCCCGGCCGAGAGCTGCACGTTGCCGAACGCGTCGCGCTCCAGATTCGACTGGTGCAGCACCGACACCTTCTCGGCCCAGATCGCCCCATCCTTGTCGGCGATGCCCTCGGAGATCGCCACCAGGCACCGGCCGATGCGGTCGTACACTTCGCGCACGTCGTGCACGAACTGGTCGACATCGAACGGCCGCTCCGGCAGGTACACCAGGTGCGGCCCGTCGTCCTCGCGCTGGCGGGCCAGCACTGAGGCGGCCGTGAGGAAACCCGCGTTCCGCCCCATCAGAATGTTGATCTTCACCCCCGGCAGGGCCCGGTTGTCCAGATCGTCTCCGATGAAGGCGGAGGCGACGAACTTGGCCGCGCTTCCGTAACCCGGGCAGTGATCGGTCACCAGCAGGTCGTTATCGATCGTCTTGGGGACGTGTACGACCCGCAGCTCGTACTTGGCGTCGTTCGACAGCCGGTTGATGATGTTGGCCGTCTCCGCCGAGTCGTTGCCGCCGATGTAGAAGAAGTAGCGCACATCGTGCCTGGTGAAGATCTTGAAGATGCGCTCGCAGTAGTCGTAATCCGGCTTGTCGCGCGTGGCCCCGAGGGCGGCCGCCGGAGTCTGGGCGACGAGCTCGAGCATGTTCGTGGGCTGTCGCTTCAGATCGTAAAACTGCTCATTGATGATGCCGCGGACGCCGTGCCGCGCACCGAGCAACTGGCGGATGTGACCGTACCGCTGGGCCTCCTGGATGATACCGAACAGCGACTGATTGATGACCGCAGTGGGACCGCCGGCCTGACCGACG
>CAZQEN010000101.1:0-20977 GCA_964591605.1 uncultured Planctomycetales bacterium | reverse complement strand
GCGAATGTCCCGGCGCGCCGGGACCCATGCCACCCGCCGATGTTGTCACGCACCCGTGCATGTCGGGGGCGTGATACTCTGGGCGGGGCCTTGATCAGCACATCGAGCGTCAGCGAGCGGGTCTGACCCTCGAACGGATTGACGCAGGGCTCCGTTCCGGATGGCGATGACGATCCGCTCTTCATGTCCACCACCGCGCTGCGGCGAGCCGCCCCGGTCGTGCAGGTGCGGACGTGCGCCCTGGGAACCGGGTCGGTGTGGCAGCGGCTTCTCCGGGCGCGGCGGGCATTGTGGCTGTTTTCCGTCGGCGCGGCCGGGTGATGGGCTTCACCGATACGCGAAAAACCTGTTTGGCTTTGTTTTTTCCGGGGCGGTCGAGAGCGGGGGGCGGATGCATCGTCAAAGCCTCTGCGGCGGTGGGGCTTATGGCGGGCGGATCAGACCGGCGGTTTGGGTTCGTTGCTGGTTTTTTTATTGCGGCCGGCATGGCTGGAGTCTCCTGAGTTCGAGAGCAGACCTCCTCCCCGTTGGTAGAACATCATCAGGGCTCCGGAAGATGTTGGTTTTCCGGAACGCGGCAGAGGGTCGCCGGCCGTGTGGCCCATCCTTTGCGAAGCAAAGGGTGGGTCTCGATGATGGGGTGGGAGGGGTGCGTACGATGGGGATGGAAGGGCCGGTGGCATACGGCGTTTCAGCGCGCCGGCGTGTTTTCAGGCGCTTGCTTGTGTCTCATCATCGTGACCCCACCGCTCGCTGCGCGAGGGATGGGCCACCCGGTGCGGTGGGCCCGGAGCATGTTGATCCCGCGAGGATTGGGATACCTGTGGATGGTTATCCGGTCAGCATGGCCTCGGCGGCCTCGAGTTGCTCGGGGAGCTCTTCGCGGATGAGGTTGAAGTCGTCTTCGTTCACCCCGATCGACGTCAGGACCCCTTCATCCAGAGGCTGGCCCTCCGCAGTGAGGTGGAAGCCGATTCGCTCGTGGCAGCAGAGGACGTCGGCCGCATAGACCATGGTGGGCAGGAGGCGGTTCTCGTCGTTCAGATTCTCGATGTTGTGGTGGTAGCCCAGAACCACCTGGATCATGCGGGGGAACTTCCACTTGGCGGCGAGGGCGGCGCCGAGGGTCTGATGGTCGGTGCCGATCAGTTCGTGCTCGAGTTCGATGAAGGGCCGGTCGCCCTTGGGGGCGCGTTCGATGATCTGCGTGAGTTCGTCCGGAAACGCCTGACGCTCGACCAGCAGGCCCAGGTCGTGGATCAGGCCGGCCAGGAACGCCTCCTCGGCGAACGCCTTCTTGCCGGCGATCGTGCAGAACTGCCGTGTCACGACGGCGACGGCCAGGCTGTGCCGCCAGATGTCGCGGGCGTTGAACCGCTCCGAGATCCGCTCGGCGGTGAACAGCCGCGCGATGGAGGCGGAAATCGCGATGTTCTTGACCGCACTGAGCCCCAGGAGCACGATCGCCCGGTCGATCTCCGAGATCTGGCCGGGCAGGCCGTAGAACGCGGAGTTCACCACCTTCAGTACGCGGGTGGACAGGGCCGGATCGTTCTTGATGATGTTGTGCAGATCGCGCGCGGTGCTCTTGGGATCATCCACTACCTGGATGATCTTGGTCGTCACCTCGGGCAAAGTGGCGATCTCGCCGATCTTGGCGAGTGCGATCTTGACAATCTGGGCCGGATCGAGCGTCGCCGTGTTGTTGGGCATAATCCCCCACCCGGTTGAACCAAAGGGGCTGGACAGGAAATATACGATTTCCCCCGTCTGCTCATCGAGCCGGAGGGCCATTTCCTTTAACTGCACCTGGACGAAAACCGCAGCGTCCGGAAAGCAGATCTTCCGCCGGCCGGCGTCCGTCAGTACGCCAGTTGCTTACGCAACAGCCGGTCATCGATGGTCAGCCGCTCGAGGATGAGGGCGATGCGCGGGCCGGCCCGGCCGTCGCCGTAGACGCTTGAGGTCACGCGGGGGCGGGGCCGGCGCAGGGCTTGACGCAGCCCCCGCAGGACGGCCGCACGCCTGGCCGGCACATCGATGACGTGAGGACCGCAGCGCAGCCGCCCGTCCTGGCGGGGTCCAATATTGACGACCCGCAGCCCCAGGCTGGCCGACTCGATGATGCCGCTGGACGAGTTCCCCACCAGCACGCTGGCCCTGGCCGCCAGACGCAGGTACTCCGTACGCGGCAGGGAGGGGATCGTCGTCCAGCAGCGCTCGCCGCGCACCTCGCGGATCGCGCGAAGGATGCCGCTGTGTCCGGAATCGCTGTTGGGATAGATGATCGTCCCGCGCAGCCCGCACTGCTGCACGGCCCAAAGGATGTCCCGCATCGTGCGGTACTCGCGCGCGGGGTCCGGCGTCGCCGGATGCTGCACGATCAGGGCGAAAGGCGGGCCTTTGGGGTGCGGTTGGCCGGGCGCCCGTCGAAGAGCCTGCCGGATGTCGTCCAGGCCGGGCGCGCCGACCCGATGAATGCGCCACGACGCCTCCCCCATGCGCAGCAGGCGCCGGCGGGCATCCGGCGACGCCACACAGTGCACGTGCGCGAGCCGCGTGATGGCGTTACGCAGGGCGTCGTCGGTCTGGCCGGTGGCACGGTCGCCGCCGTGGATGTGAGCGACCGGGATTCTCGACAGGTGGGCCGCACTGGCCGCCGCAAAGGCCTCGATGCGGTCGCCCAGGACCACCGTCACCTCGCAGCGCAGCCGGCGAAGAGCACGGGCGATTCCGGAGATGCCCCGGGAGACCGCGTGACAGTCCGCCAGGACGTCGTCGCGGCCGGTCTGCATGGGGATTTGGGCATCGATCGGCCATCCCGCCCGGCGGACGTCGCGGACGGTGGCTCCAAACTGCTTGAGGAGGTGCATACCCGTCACGATCAGCACCGGAGAGAGCGTGCGTCGGCCGGCAATCGCCCGGAGGACAGGTTCGAGCAGCCCGAATTCAGCCCGCGTTCCGGTCACGACCGCGATCCGACGCGGGGTCGCACGGCGGATTCGGCGTGGACGGGCGTTTACCACACGGCATCCCAGGAGACGGGCGTGTCCGCCGGAATCGGGCTGCGGACGCGACGGCCGATCAACAGATCGATGTCCATCGGGCAGATGCCGCCGCCCGGCCGTTTGGCCGCCAGCGCATCGGCCGTGATCTCCTCGCCGGCCTGCAGGTCGCGCGACGCCACCAGGCTGGCCCGCGCCACGTCGCGCACGTTCCGCTGTGACGGCGTCACGCTGATCTGGCCGCTGCCCAGGAGCATCTCGGCCCGGCGGATGTTGCGGATGTACGCCGTCAGGTCGTCGGGTTCGAGCGAGAAGGCGTGGTCGGGACCGCTGCGTTTGCGGTCGAGAGTGAAATGCTTCTCGATGATGCTCGCCCCGGCCGCGGCGGCGTAGCCTCCGATATCCACCGACTCCGTGTGATCGCTGAAACCCGTGACGGTGCCGAAGCACCGGGCCAGCGTACCGATCGCGCCGAGATTGGCGTCAGGCACTCGGGCGGGATAGCTGCTGATGCAGTGCAGCAGAGCCAGGTCTTCGACGTCGGCCGCCTGGAGCCGCTCGACGGCCGCGGCGATTTCCTCCAGCTCGGCTGCACCCGTCGAGAGGATCAGCGGGAGCCCGGACCGGGCGGCCGCATCCAGCAGCGGGGCATTCACCACCTCCGGTGATGCGAGCTTGATGGCCCGCACGCCCAGATCGACGAGGAACTTCAAATCCACGATCGAGAAGGGCGTCGCGAGGAACTCGATCCCGCAACGCCCCGCGTATGCATACAGCTCGGCGAACTGCTCGTGCTTGAGTTCGAGCCGCGCGAGCATCTCATATTGCGACGTGCCCGCGCCGGCAGCGGCCTGATACACCGCCGTCGGGGCGGTGCGCATCACCAGCCGGTCGGCGGCGAACACCTGGAATTTGACCGCGTCGGCCTCGGCGTCGGCGGCCGCATGGATCAGCTCCTTGGCCAGTCCCATCTGGCCGTCATGATTGACGCCGGCTTCGGCGATGACGAAGGCCGGATGGCCCGGTCCAACCTGCGCCAGGCCGATCTGGATCGGCTGCACCGCCGGGGGCGTGCTCGCAGAAGTGTGTTCGCGGGGAGATCTCGGCGGGGTGGACAGCGCGCGAGTCTCTCGTGTCGGCGCTGAAATGACTTCAACGTCGCTCATAAGCACTCCCATGACTCACAGCGGCCGTGAACACGGGCCGGCGGCGGGCGCCGGTCGGGCCCGGGTCCACAAAAGCAGCCTCACTGCGGACCCGAAGCAGGCCCTCGGCCCGGTAGAAGTCCGCCAGACCGTCGATATCGACTGTGTCGTTCTCGCTCTGGATGACCGCCCGCCGATCCTGCCCGAAGAAGGCATGCGGATCGCTCGAATCCTGTGCCGCCCGCATGCTCTCGCGCCGGACGGCGATCACGCCGCCGTCGTGATAGTACACGGGTTCGAGGTCCTGGCGGCGATGGATCGAATTGGGGCGATACTGGATGAGGCGATCGCCGTCGAGGCGGTGCATCCAGTCGGGATGCATCTTGCCCACCGGCGCCACGGTGCGTACGGAATCGCAACCGGTGCGATACAGCAGGTCGACGCAACTGTCGATGGCCCCGTCGCCCCGGAGCGGGATGTTGCCGTAGAGGATGACTACGCCGTCCATGGGCTGGCCGATCGACGCTTCGTACGTATGGAGGGCGTGCTGCACGACGTGATCGACGCGGGCGGTATCGCTCGCCAGGTGGGCGGGGCGGTCGATGACGTAGATGCCGGCGCTGCGCCCGATGGCGGCGGCCCGGCTGGAATCGGTCGTCAACACGATGTCGGTGAGGAGATGGCTTTGCTGGGCGTGTCCGATGCTGTAGGCGATGATGGGCCGCCCACACAGCGGAAGGACGCACTTGTCCTTCAGCCCCATGCTGCCCGCACGCGCCATGATGACGGCCAAGGTCCGCATACTCAATTGTCGGCTCCGTCTGCGGTCACCTTGAAGCACTGTTCGTCAGGCCGGGCCGCCTGACAGCCATCCGTCAGGCAGGAGGGCTCAGGCAGCGAGCGTCTTGATGCGGCCCAGGAGCCGGCCGGTGTGGTCGACCAGATCAAAGGTCAGGGCGTCCGGCCGGGGTTCGCAGGTTTTCGCCATGTCATTGGCGTACACGCAAAAGCCCGTCGTATCGTGAATCCAGACCGGCCGGGTCGCGTGCCGGAAGGTCTCGGCCAGTCGGGCGATCCGCGCCGAACCGGCCGGGGTGATCGAAGGTCTGACGAGTTGTTCAGGTGCGGCAATGGACATACAACTACTCCTGCGCGCGGGATCCGCGTTTCTTCGTTATCGGACGGCCGGTGCTGATTGCTTGAGGCATTGAGGAGAAAGCGATGAACCACCGATGCTGGGCGTGCCTCGTGTTCGGTCTTTGGCTGGGGGCGGGGTGTGCTTCGAGCGGCCCGGCCGGCCGGTCAGAGGGGGAGCTGCACGCATCTTCCGATACGGCGTCCGAGCCGCTCCTGAGCCGCGTTGAGCAGCTCACGAACCCGTCGATGGGGTTCGAGCGGGCGGGGGAGGCATACTTCTCGCCGGATGGCTCCCGGATCATTTTCCAGGCGGTACCGCAGGGCCGGGAGGGATATCAGATCTACGTGATGTCTCTTGGCGACCGGCGGCCGCGGATGGTGAGCACCGGCCGCGGAGAATGCACGTGCGCGTACTTCCGGCCGGACGGGCGCAAGATCATCTTCGCCTCGAGTCACCTGGACCCCGGCCTGGCGGCGACGCGACCGGCGGAGCAGAAGGGCGGATATCGCCTCGGCGAGCGGCGCTATGTGTGGAAGTTCAATCGGCACATGGACATCTTCGAGGCAGACCCCGACGGCTCGAACCTGCGGCGGCTCACCGACGCGGACGGCTACGATGCCGAGGGGGCGTATGGGCCGGACGGGCGGCAGATTGCCTTCACGAGTCAGCGCACGGGGGATCTCGACATCTGGCTGATGAACGCAGACGGTTCGGACGCCCGCCAGATCACGCGTGCGAAGGGCTACGACGGTGGGCCGTTCATCAGCCCCGATGGCCGCCGCATCGTCTTTCGCGCGGACCGGCGCGGCGACGATCTGCTGCAGCTCTTCGTGATCGATATCGATGGGAAGAACGAGCGGCAGCTCACGGACAACCGGTTCGTGAACTGGGGGCCGTACTGGCATCCAGGCGGGCGCAGCATCGCCTACGCCACCAGCCGGCACGGCCACGACAACTACGAGGTCTATCTGATGAACGTGGAAACCGGCGCCGAGATGCGCGTGGCCAACACGCCGGGTTTTGACGGGCTGCCGGTCTTCAGCAATGACGGCAAACGCCTGATGTGGACCTCGAAGCGCGGCCCCGACCAGACCCCGCAGATCTTCATCGCGGATTTCACGCTCCCGCGCGGATGGTGAGTCCGTCGTGTGGAACCGGCCTGCGGCCGGTCCATCTGGAGGTGTGGACGTGCTTTCATCCGGTCCATCTGGACCGGCAAGGTGTCGGCCCCGCGCGGGTCTCAGGATGTACGCTCACTCGAACAGCCGCACCGTCGTCGAAATGTAGAAGAAGTCGCTGTCATCGGCCGGGCCTGTATTCCGCGCGAACGGGCCGGGCATGAAGTGCACGTAGCCCAGTTCAAGATCGATCCGCGGTTCGAGCTGAATCCGGATGCGTGCCTCCATGTCGTGGCCGACGAAGTCGCCGCTGTGACCGGTGGGATCCTGGCGGTTGGCGGCCACCCAGGCGTCCCCGTCGCGGGCCAGCCAGTAGCCCCCGTATGCGGCGTCGAATCGCACCTGCCTGTGCGGCTGAAACTCGAAGCGCAGCCGGCTCATGATCGTGTTCTGGAGGATGAAGTAATCGTGCATCGTGTACGAATGACCCGAGTTGAACAGGCGATCGAAGCGTTCACTCACATGATCATCCGGGGAACGATCACCGGTCGCGTAAACCTGCGCGTAACTCAGCCGGGGCTTCCAGGCGTGTTCAAAAGTGTACCCCAGCTCCGCGAAATGCGCGGAGGCGCGGTGCCGTTCATCGCCCGACCGGCCGCACTGGAACATGGTATCGAAGTCCCAGTCGAAACCCGTTCCGGGGATCATGCTGAACGCGTGCACCCCGAGGGTATGGATCTCGCGGTCGGGCATGTCGTGTGAAACACGGTCCTGATCCAGGATGAAGTAGTAGGGTTCGATCGAAATGACATCCGACCACCCCCGCCAGGCCCCCCACACGCCATAGAGCCAGCTCTCGTCGTCGCCGTGGTCAAAACGGCGCAGGAACCGCTCGACCGGCTGCACGGCCAAGATCTGCAACGACCAGTCCGACGAATCATTACCGATGCCGGCTAGAAAACCATCATAGGCGTTGGTCGTGTTCCGCCACCGCGGCCGGGCGATCTGCCGCCGGTCCACCAGGTCGAACGACATGCGACCGACGCGAAATCGCAGCGGCTCATTGCGCCCGAACGCGTCCTTGAAGTAAAGCTCCGAAAAGAGCTGCATCATGTCGTATTCATCGACATCCTGGATAGTTTCCGGGAACTGGCTGTTGAACTGGCGCGAGTCCTGAAACTCGAACCCGAAGCGAAGCGGATCGATGATGTCGTGGAAGCCGAGATACCCGCGCGTCCGCATCAGGAACTGATTGTCGTCCTCCAGGATCGGGCGGCGATAGTCGTCGTCGCGAAACTCCCAGCGTGTGCGCTGCTCGAAACCCAGATCGAGCCAGTCCAGCGACTCCGTGCCCGGAAGGCCGGTCTTGCTGAGTGTCCGGACGTAGTAGGGGGGATCGCTCTCGCGGAAGCCGCCGAATGCCTTGGTCACATACGGCTTGCGGACCGGTGCCTCGGCCGGACGCGTGGCAGCGGGCATGCCGCCGGCCGGCGCCGGCGGTGACTGGGCGGGCTGTGTCGCGGCGCCCCTCACCTGCGCAGCCGCGCACGATGCCCACACGAGGAGGACATAACAGCATCCCGCTGCCCGTGCGACCTTCCGGCGAGGCATCGGTGACTCTCAGGGTGCTGGGGCGACCACCTGCCGTGGCGGCCGCGCGGCGGAAAGATATCGCTCCGGCCCCAGGCGCCGCAAGTCCCGAACGAAGACGCAAGCAGCCTCACTTGCGGGGGCGCCAATTCTGTACGAATGTCAGTCCAATGCCGGGGGTACTTCCAGCCTGATCCACTCACGCGTCAGTCGCGTCAGTGGCTCGGGTACTTCGCCGGGAAAGTCTTGAATCACGCCGCGAAAACCGCCTCGTTCGTCTCGCCAAAGTGCGAGGTCAACCCGGCTGTCGAGGTGAAGCGCAAGCGCCCGCATCTGGAAACTCCTGAGACCGCCGGCGGCCAGTGCATCGAGCCGCCCCTGGCGGTCCAGCCGCACCGCCACGACTCCCACCGCATCGACGCTGACGCTCTGGCCGTCCACCTGAAGCGTCCGCTGGATCGGGTCGCCGGCGGCTGAGCGGGCTCCCGCCACGACGAGATGGGTTCCATCGAGAAGCCGCGACTCGCCGGTCGCGGGCGGCGCGAACGAGCGGCAGTCGCCAAAGCCGAGGATGCGATCGGCTTTTGGCTGAGGGACGATGTGGGCGCCCGCGAGCTGTTGCGTGATCGCCGCTGCGGCCGTCTCCGCATCCGGCAAGACCGTCATGGTGGCGGGAAGCTCGGATGCACCGTCCAACGGCTGCCCGTTGAACGAGCGTGTCCAGTCTCCGACACGATAGAGAGCGGTCCTGCCCTGCGCGGCCTTGCGGAAGAAGTCGGCCGTGAGCGGGCGGTCAAACTGGGGGTGATACAGGACGGCGCTGTGATAGCGCTGAGCGCCGTAGCGGATGCGGCCGTCGGGATCGAGAGCGAGCGAGCCGTTCCAGATCTCCGTGGTGGGAATCAGGTCTGCCGGATAGCCGGCCCGCCACAGGGCGTCGCTGAGGGTCAGGCCCACGTCATCCCAGGCGTCGCCCGCCCAGTTCATCGCGCCCGGCTGGCCGAACACGACGGCCACCGGGCAGTCGAGCGGGCTGCGCGTGATGAAGTTCAGCAACCGGATCCGGCAGTCGCCCCGCATCAGCCCGCCGCGCAGCAGGGCGGCGTAGCGCTCATCGATCAGCTCCCGCCCGACCGGCGACGGCCACACCGGGTGATAGTCGATCCGACCGCCCGTCAGCGCCCCGGCCCACATCTCCGCCGGGTAATCCGGAAGGTTCGCTGAGTAATACATGTTGTACCAGACCGGGCTGTCCCACTTCTTCGCCAGCGCCGTCCGCACGCAGTAGGGCGTGATCTCATCCGTCTGGGCCCAGTCGCGCCGCACGATCCACCAGTCCAGCCCATTCTTCTTGAACTCGCGCCGGTCGGGATACGGCCACCACGTCGGATGCGTCGCGACCACCGCATCCTTGCCCCAGATGGCCTTGACGGCGTCGTAGAAGTCCTGCTCGATCTGGCCATGCCGGAGGCGGACCAGTTCGTTGAAGTGGTTGATGGCGGCAACGCGCTCGGCCTCGCGCCCGGTCTCGCCGTGTGTCATCAGAAGGCAGTCGCGCAGCAGCTCTCGCCCGCCGCTCTCCTGTGCGTAGGCCTCCGCGAGATACCGCGAGTACCAGTAGTCGTTGTGGGCCGGGTTGCCGTCGTAGCAGGGCGGGAAGCCCCATTCATCCTTGCACGCACCGGCCAGCTTCACCTCCTTGTAGCTCTCAAGAATCTGCCGCTGAAATGGCAGCAGATGCGGGGCGAACGCATCGGGCGTCAGGTGCGTGAAGGCGACCATCACGCACGCCGTCTTGCCCGCGAGTGGGGGGCCGCAGGGGATCGACACCGACACCGCCTTTTCGCTCGCCTCGGTGATGCGGCAGGAGGACGTGATATCCTGCACGGTTTCGGGCCTGATCGCCGACCCGGCGCGTTCATAGACATACGCCCGCAGAAGACGCCCGCTCAGCGGAATGTAGTGCGTTGCGTTGAACGTGTAGTGGTCCGACAGATCGTCGCTGGCGACGCTCAGCGTCACCTCGCCCGCGTCTTTGAGCGGAATCTCGCGGAGCCGGAGCATCTCCTGCAGCTCGTCGGGGTGGCGATCGCGGAACGGCTCGCGGGCCAGCCGCACGTCGAGGTCCATGGCGATGCCGATGCCGAATCGGGCGGCATACTCCGCCGCCCGCCGGATCTGCTCGCGCACGGCCGGATCGGTCACGCGTTTCCCGGGGGCGCGGATGGTCGTCGCCAGCAGGTTCACGCCGGAGTGCCGGGCCATCAGGTCGATGTGCGGTCGAAAACCCTCGGGCTCGAACGTCGCCTCCCGCCAGCCCCACACGGCCATGACGGGCGGAACCTGACGCAGGAGCCGCAGCGACGCCGGCGGGTCGGGCTGGTCAACGACCGTGGGCGCCGCCAGCCGAATCAGATCGTCCACTCCCAGCAGTTCGGCCAGGCCGAAGCAGAACAGGGAGGGAGCATCCGGATAGCTCACGCCAGACGTCAGAAGCTCCTTCCAGGTCCGGGGCATTCCACGCAGCGAAACGCCGTCCAGCTTCCCCGGCTGGAGCGCGGCGACGATCAGTGCGGCCAGGCTCGAGACGCGGCCATCCGCGACCACCCGCATCGGCCCTGTCGGGCCGGATTCCGCAGCCCAGTTGACCAGCGCACGGAGCTGGCCGGCCTGAATCCCCAGGGGACGGACACCGGCCGCGTTGAGAAGCTGGCTGTAGACCCATCTCGCCCGGGGTACGATTTGGCCGCCCGGCAGCTCGACATCCGCCTCGCACTCGCCGGTAAACAGTATGTTCGCCACGAGAACGCGGCCACCCGGCGCCGAGAGAGTCCTGGCGATGGACGCGCCTTCTGCGAGCATGTTGTCGCACAGAACGATCGTCGTGCCCGCCCCCTGCGTGCTCGAGGGGGCCGTGGTCCGCTTGTGCGGGTCGAACTGGTATTCCACCAGCGGCAGAGTCCAACGCTCACCGATGTGCAGACGCCAGGCCCGCGCGGTGGCCCCTTCGATCGGGGCGGTTTTCACATCCTTGGCCGGTTCGGCCTTGACGGCCACATCGCGATCCGGACGAACGCAGTCCCGCAGGAGCGGCCGGACGCGCTGCCGCCAGGCCTCGATGGCGGATGGATCGCCCGTCGGGCACGAGTACCTCGGCAGCGACTGCAGCAGCTCGAGGGCGAGGCTCTGGTAATCGCGATTGTCCGTCGGATACGCGATCGCGAGCTCCTGGCTCGATCGGATTTCGCGATCCATGGGGATTTCGGAGTCCTGCCACTGACTCTCCGCCAGAAACTGACGGTTGAGAAAACGGTAGAGGGCTTCACGATTCTCGCGCTCGTAGTTGTGTGTGCCGGGATCGTGGTTGACGTGAAAGGCGAAGCGGTCCGGACGGCCGTAAAGCTGATACAGCGGCACGACCGGCTCGAACACGGCCGTCCGGGCCCGGCCGGCCTGATAACAGCAGTCGTCCTTCGCGTTGTAGATCAGCAGCGCCGGCCGCGGGGCCAGCAGGGCCGTCAGGTGCACGTAATCACCCACCGCCAGCAGGTCCACCGGATTCTGCTCGAGATCCCCCACGTCCTCGGCGTGCGTGCGCCGCTCGGCAAACCCGACATACCCCGCATTCGGCACGGCGACTTTCACGCGCGGATCGAGAGCGCCGATGAGCAGGGTCTGCCATCCTCCTCCTGACAGCCCGGTCGCCGCCACGCGGTCCGGATCGGCCGCCGGATGCGACAAAAGAATGTCCAGGCCGCGCTGGATCCCCAGATAGAACACACCGGCCCCCGAGCATCCGCACAGATCCAGGGAGCCCAGGTTCCAGTGGCGGTATCGCGGCTCGAGAAGCTGACCGGTGCCGAACCACTCGAGGTTGAGCGCGAGCATCCCGCGTTTCGCGAGATTCGCGCAGATCGTCTGCTTGAACGCGATGGCGGCGCCCTGCGTCTCATGGCCGCTGAGATTCAGCACGGCCGGCACCCTGCCCTGCACGTCGGTTGGTTCGTAGAGCAGCCCGCCCGCCCACATCCCGGGGACCACCTCGTATCGCAGCTTGCGGATGACGTATCCGTTTCCGGCGAGCCGCTCGCCCGTCCAGATGGTCTCCAGATCGCGGGAAGCCCATGCCGGCGGAACGCCGCGAACGAACACCTCCTCACGGAAGCGTTTCCGAAGCAGAGGAGCCGCGGCATCCCACGCGGCTGCGTTGGGGGGAATGGTCAAACGGGCGCCGTGCGGCTCAAGGCACGCCAGCAGCTCGCGGCGGGTCTGGTCGGGAGCGAGAATGCGTTCGCCGGGGTCAGGCGACTGACCCCTGGAGACTGCACAGATGGCCGGCAGGGCCACCAGCAGCAGATGCGCCGCGGTGATGGAGCGTCGATTGCACATGTCTTGCCGACGGCCGAAGAAGCCGGACCTCACCTGCACACCACCGCCCCCTGTGGCACCGCATCCTCGCGGGAGAAACACTCGCACTGCTCCGGCAGCAGGTTTCCGCTCAGCAGGATGTCCCGCGTGCCTGTCCCGGAGAGTCTGGCGAAAGTCGCGGTGTCCTCGGCGGCCACGCAGTCGCGGATGCGGGCCGCCTTCACGTCATCCAGTTCCATCACGGCAGATCCCACCAGCGGAGTGATCGATCGCAGGTCCCGGATATCCAGGTCCTCTGTTCGCGAGCAGCGTACCACCGGCCCGCTCTGCACCGTCGCCGAAATATCCCGCAGCCGGATGCCCCGGGCATCCACGCAGTGAACGCCCGTCTGGGCGACGAAGTTGACGTTCTCCAGAGAGAACCGCTCGATCGGCATTTCGGGGAGGCCCACCAGATATGCCGCCTGAACGGTGTTTTCGACGGTGATACCGGCCAGGTGGATGTTGCGGAACGCGGGTGTACGATCGGAGACCGGCTCTGGTGCGGTGTCTTCGTACTTCATATCGAGCTTGACCGCGACCTGGCTGATGTTCCGCATCACCACGTTGCTGACGCGAATGTTCTCCACCACGCCGCCCCGGCCGCGGCACGTTTTCATCCGGATGCCGCTGTCTGTGCCGTCAAACACGCAGTTGGTGACTACCACGTTGCGGATGCCTCCGGCGGTTTCGCTGCCGAACACCACGCCCCCGTGTCCGTGACCCGTGATGCAGTCGGAAACGGTGATGTTCTCGCTGGGGATGCCGATCCGACGGCCGTACTCCCCTTTGCCGGCCTTGATCACGATGCAATCATCGCCCACCGCGACCCGGCAGCCGGAAATGTGCACGTTGCGCGAGGAATCGATGTCGATTCCATCGGTCGTCGGTGCATTGCGGTAAGGATTGAGGATGTTCACGCCGGTGATCCTGACGTTGTCGCAGTAAGCGGGGTGAATCGTCCACGCCGGGGAGTTGCGGAGTTGGATACCCTCGATGAGGACGTTCTTGCAGCGGTACAGGCCGATCAGACGGCCGGGCGGGTGCTCGAGTTTGCCCTGAAGATGGGCATCCCACCACACCTGGCCGCGGGCGTCGATCGTTCCGCGCCCGGTGATGGCGATGTTCTCTGCTCCGTCCGCGTTGATCAGGCTGGAGTAGTGTTGGACCGGGTCGCCGCCCCACAGCCCGTCGATGAGCGGGTAATCGTTGAACTTCTGGCTGCCCAGAAGCGTGGCTCCGCCGGCGAGGTGCAGATTGACGTTGCTCTGCAGCCGTATCGCCGCCGCCAGAAAGCGTCCGGAGGGCACCCGCACGATGCCGCCTCCCGCGCCGGAGCAGGCGGCGATCGCCCGGTTGATCGCTTCGGTATCGTTGGTGAGGCCGTCGCCCACCGCGCCGTACGAGCGGATGTCGAACACGTCGTCGCGCGTCGAGGTGTCACGGACCCCGTCCGCGTGCGGCCTGGGCGCGGCACAGGATACCAGCATCAGCAACAGTGCCGCGCAGCGGTTCCGCAGAAACGGATGAGACATGTCTTCCTCCCGCGCTCATTATGCGGTGACTGCCCGCGCGCGGCAACGATGATCCCTCGACGCACCTCCACGGAATGCCGCCTTTCGTGTCCGTGTTTGCGCACGCCTCCCGGCACCGGTCGCTTGTCGGCATGGAATCACCTGCCGAGCACTTGACACGGTGGGCTTTCCTTCGCTACGCCGGCGAGACGCCGATGCCTGATCTGCGTATGATTGTGCCCCCAGAGGAGTCTCTTGTTCTGCGCCGAAGGAGGTGATCGATGGATGGAAAGCAATCTGATGTTTCCCGGCGCGATCTGCTGAGATACACGAGTGGCGGGGTGATCGCCGGCGCGATCGGGGGGAGCGCTCTGCCGGCCGGGGCCGCGGAATCCGCACCCGCTGCGGAATCAGTCCCGGGGGCGCACGGCAGTGAGGCGGGTCCCACGGAGATCCGGTTGAGCCGGACGTTCCGGAATCACCGGCTCGAGGCGGACGTCGTCGTCGCGGGCGGGGGCATGGCCGGAGTCTGTGCGGCGATTGCGGCGGCGCGCAACGGCGCGTCGGTGATCCTGATCCAGGATCGCCACGTGCTGGGTGGGAACGCCTCCAGCGAAGTGCGCATGCACATCGTGGGGGCCGACTGGTCGGGCTCGCGCAAGGGCGTCGATGCCCGCGAAACCGGCATCATCGAGGAGCTGCGGCTGGACGATGCCGCCGGCAACCTCCAGCGGTCGGCGAGCCTGTGGGACCTGCTGCTCTTCGACCGGGTGCGGGCGGAGTCGAACATCACGCTGCTCCTCAACACACGGCTGACCGGGGTGGAGATGGACGGGCCGGACCGCATCGCCGCGGTGCAGGCTCTCCGGGCCTCGACCGAGGATACCTTCACGATTCGCGGCAGGCTGTTTCTGGACTGCACCGGCGACGGCGGACTGGGCGTCGCGGCGGGCGCGGAGTTTCGCGTGGGCCGCGAGGGGCGGGCGGAGTTCGGCGAATCCATGGCGCCGGCCGAGCCCGACAACAGGGTGCTGGGCAGCACGCTGCTGTTCGTGACCCGCGACCACGGCCGGCCGATGCCCTTCCGGCCGCCGGCGTGGATCCACCGGTTCCCCACCTGCGAGGACCTCCCGCATCGCAGCCACCACACGTGGGAGTACGGCTACTGGTGGGTGGAGTGGGGCGGCGAGATCGACACCATCCGCGACAACGAACGCATCCGCGATGAGCTGCTGGCCGCCGCCCTGGGCGTGTGGGACCACATCAAGAACAGCGGGAAACACCCGCAGAGCGAGAACTGGGCGCTGGACTGGCTGGGCTTTCTGCCGGGAAAGCGCGAAAACCGGCGATTCGTCGGCGATTACGTGCTCAGGCAGGACGACGTGCAGCGCGGCGAGACATTCGACGACGGCGTGGCTCTGGGCGGCTGGCCGATCGACCTGCACCCTCCGGAGGGGATTTACAGCAAGGAAAAGCCGGCAACGGCGGTGGGCGTTCCGCTCTACAACATTCCCCTGCGCTGCCTGTATTCAAGGAACATCCGGAACCTGCTGTTTGCGGGCCGGAACATCAGCGCGTCCCACGTGGCATTCGGCAGCACGCGGGTGATGGCCACCTGCAGCGTGATCGGCCAGGCGGCGGGCACGGCGGCCGCCCTGTGTGCACGCCGGAACCTGCTGCCGCGCGGGCTGGCCCGCGACGCCATCGCCGACCTGCAGCAGGTTCTGCTGAAGGACGACGCCTACATCATCGGGGTGTCCAACCAGGACAGCGCCGACCTGGCCCGCACGGCGCAGGTGCGGGCGTTCAGCGAGACGCCGGCCGGCCCGGCGGCCAGCGTCATCAACGGCGTGCATCGCGGCGTGGAAAAGAACTCGAATCGGTGGATCTCGGACGTGCACGTCGGCCTGCCGGCCTGGATCGAGCTGCGGTTCCGACGGCCCGAGCGCATCCGCGAGGTGCACCTGACCTTCGACAGCGGGCTTGACCGGCCGCTCACCCTCACCCACAGCGACGGCTTCAACCGCCGGATGGTCCGCGGCCCGCAGCCCGAGACCGTCCGCGACTACACGTTGTCCCTGATCAGCGGGCAGACGCAGCAGGCGGTCGCCGACGTCAAGGGCAACCACCAGCGCAAGCGCATCCATCGCTTCGAGCCGCAGACTGTCGACGGCGTCCGCCTGCTGGTTCAGGACACCAACGGCGACCACTCGGCCCGTCTCTTCGAGATCCGCGCCTACGCCTGATGGTCTTGAAGACGGAAGGTTTTTCGCTTTCACGGGGAACTCGCGTTAAAGTCTGTTCAACTTCATTGATCCACTTCATGGAGACGACGCATGGACAGGTTTCTGCTCATCGCTGTGCTGGCTGTCGCCGTTCCGGTGGTTTCCGCCCGCGAGTATCACGTCTCGACGACCGGAGATGACGCCCACGACGGCAGCGCCGCCCGGCCGCTGCGGACCATCTCGGCCGCGGCCGCCCTGGCCGGCCCCGGCGATGTGATCACGGTGCACCAGGGCGTCTATCGCGAGCGCGTCAGCCCGCCCCGGGGCGGGACCGGCGGCGATCCCGGCCAGCGCATCACCTATCAGGCCGCGCCCGGCGAGAAAGTGGTCATCAAGGGCTCTGAAATCATCAAAGGCTGGCAGAAGGTGCAGAACGACACCTGGAACGTCAGCATTCCCAACCAGTTTTTCGGCCAGTTCAACCCCTATACCGACGTGATCAAGGGCGACTGGTTCAGCCCCCAGGGCCGCGAGCATCACACCGGTGCGGTTTACCTCGACGATCACTGGCTCACCGAGGCGGCCACGCTCGAGCAGGTGCTCGCCCCGGTTCGCGAAAAGCCGTTGTGGGACGCCAGCGGTCCTCACCTCCTGAATGTGGCCTGGCTGCGCCCCGCCGGCGGCGCACCGACCGCCCCCAGAGTTCCGGCCGCCGGCTTTGCGGGTCAGAGCGGCGTTCAGACGGCGCCCGCGTCCGAAGGAGGCGACTGCATCGGCTGGATCGAGCACGGCGACTGGGTCCGATACGACCGCATCGATTTCGGCAGCCGCACCGAGAAGATCGAGATCCGCGCCGCGTCCGAAACCGCCGGGGGCATGATCGAAATCCGCCGCGACAGCCCCGAAGGTGAGCTGCTCGGACGCTGCCGCGTCGCCAACACCGGCGGATGGCAGTCGTGGGTTTCTTATCAGGCGACGATCAAGCCGCTGAGCGGCGTCCAGACGCTTTGCCTGGTGTTCAAGAGCCTCCCGGCAAGCCAGTCAGATCGCCAGACATGGCGTAAGCAGGACGCACAGCTCTGGTTCGCCCGGGCGGACGCCTCTCACACCACCCTCTGGGCCCAGTTTCCCGGCGTCGATCCCAATGAGGCCGGCGTCGAGATCAACGTGCGCCAGACCGCGTTCTACCCCGAAAAGCCGGGCATCAACTTCATCACTGTCCGCGGTTTTGCCCTGATGCACGCCGCCACGCCCTGGGCGCCGCCGACCGCCGGGCAGATCGGCCTGATCGGCACCCACTGGAGCCGCGGATGGATCATCGAGGACAACAACATCCGCTACTCGACGTGCGTGGGGGTCGCGCTGGGCAAGTACGGCGATGAATTCGACAACACGTCGCAGAACACGGCCGAAGGCTACGTCAAAACCATCGAGCGCGCCCTGAAGAACGGCTGGTCAGAAGACAACATCGGCCGCCACGTCGTCCGCAACAACCGCATCGCCCATTGCGAGCAGGCCGGCATCGTCGGAAGCCTGGGCGCGGCCTTCTGCACCGTCACCGGCAACGTCATTCACGACATTCACGTCCGGCGGCTCTTCTCCGGCGCCGAGATGGCCGGCATCAAGTTCCACGCCGCCATCGATACGCAGATCATCCGCAACCACATCCATCGCACCTGCCGCGGCATCTGGCTCGACTGGATGGCCCAGGGCACCCGGGTCACCGGGAACCTGCTGCATGACAACGGGCCCAGCGAGGACCTTTTCCTGGAGGTCAATCATGGGCCGTTCCTGGTGGACAACAATTTCTTTCTCTCGCCGATCGCCCTGTTCGACATGTCCGAGGGCGGGGCATTCGCCCACAATCTCTTCGCCGGCCGCGTGGTGGTCCATCCCGAGCTCGGGCGCGAGACGCCGTTTCACCAGCCGCACTCGACCCGCCTCGCCGGCCTGTGCAACATCCGCGGCGGCGACCATCGCTTCTACAACAACCTTTTTACGGCGCCGGCCGGCCTGTCGGCCTACGACCAGGCCGCCCAGCCCATGCACCTGGCGGGCAACGTGTTCCTGAAAGGCGCCTCGGCATCCAGACATGAGCCATCCCCGCTCGTGCTGCCCGAGTTCGACCCGCAGCTTCAGCTCGTCCCCGAGCAGGACGCCGCCCAGCTTCGCATCACGCTCGATCCGCAGTGGGCCGGCCGGCCCCCGCGCCCGCTGGTGACCACCGGGCTGCTCGGCACCGCGAAGATCCCGGCTTTGCCCTTCGAGCAGCCCGACGGCTCGCCGTATCGCCTCGACACCGACTACCTGGGCCGTCCCCGACCCGCGGCCAACCCCTT
This sequence comes from uncultured Planctomycetales bacterium, assembly GCA_964591605.1. Taxonomy (GTDB): domain Bacteria; phylum Planctomycetota; class Phycisphaerae; order UBA1845; family PWPN01; genus CAYLLT01. The sequence goes on along the minus strand of CAZQEN010000101.1, from coordinate 2,496 downwards.
CCCCGGCCCCGTCGAACCCGCCGCCGACGGCCGCCAGCCACTGAAGCTCTGGCCGGTGAGCACCCGGGACTGAGCGGTCATCACCGCTCTGGACGTCAGCTTGATGCTATCCGCACCGATCATGACGCAGACGGTGAGATCTGAGAAGTGATCGCCCGCATAAGAAGAGGAGGAAGCTGACGATCCTCAAGAAACAGTGGCCCGAAGAGAGGGAGTTCAGAGCCCCCGGCAGGAGGATGACTCATGGCGCAACAGAAGAGCATCCGGCAATTCGCAAGGAAGGCCCAGTGGAAAGACCTCGAGGAACACGCTCGTCAATCAGCCCAGGCGATCGCCAATCCAGACGTCGTAAACGCCGTGACGGCTGTGCCGCTTGACGATTATGAGATTGCCCTGCGCGAATTGATCCGGCGAGCTTATGAGAAGGCTTCACAATCGTCCATGCAGGCCCTGTACTTCGAGTTCGACATGGACAACGAGTGGCACAGCGCCATCTTCCTGTGCAAGGAGTACGAGCCCGAGTCCAAGGCCGATGACGAGTGGGCCGCCGACTTCAGCGAGGATATAACCGGGCCGGAGCTTCCGCCATTCGGAGACATCTATGGCGATCATGCATGGGGGGACTCGCGTCCGACGAAGTCCATCGAGCGGTATCTGATTGCCCGCACGCTGGCGGCCGTCGGGAGGGCGGCATCAGGCCTGGACCTCAAGGGTGTGGCGCTCTGTGTCGGATATCACGATCAAGACCTCGTGTACCGGGTCCGCGAGCTGCCCCCGAGCGAGCGCATTCGCAGGAAGCCGCAGCGGTTCGCCTATTACCGCATCGAGTGTAGATTGCCTCCCGGATACGACCTCGCCCATCGCACTGCCGGGCCGCACTACGGATGTGATTTCCAGAGGAAGGGGCATATCGGCCAATGGCAAACGCCCGTCTACAAGATCGCGGGCAAATTCGCCGATCTGCTCGAAGGCACCGACAGGGCCCTCCTATGCTCGCCGCGCCTCAGACAGATGATCGACCAGCACCGGGGCGAGCGGGACGTTATCCAGTGGCTCGACGTGGACGTTGAGTCAAAGGAGAACCAGGTTCGTCGCTACAGCCTGCTGCATCTCCCCGAGCTGCTCGATGTGTTGGATCAGGAGCACTCGAAGATCATGGAGCCCGCCCCCGACGATGAGAGTCGATACGTGGCAGTTCCCTGCCTGAGGCGGGCAGCCGCCGAAGATCACCATGTGTTCGCCGTGATGTGCCCACCGCCGCTGTTCGGAGTGAATGGGACCTTTGTTTCCGACGAAATGCGCAAGGCGATCAACTCGCTCACGCCCACCGGCATTCTGTTTCGGGGGGTGGCCTGCGCTTGAGCCTGCTTGTCTGTCGGGCAGCGACAGCCGGAGCCGATTCGGCAAGCAAGCTCGGGAAGAGGCCCGCCGGGCGCATCGTGAGACGCGCGGCATTCAATACTGAGCCCCTCACAAGCGCCAATATGTCCAGTTTCGGGACACCGATAGAGCCCTATCCGCCCGGGTGTTCTCCGCCGCATCGTTCATCATCTCGGGGCCGAAAAAAGGGACAGGGGCCGGAAAACGGGACAGGTTCGATTTCTGGGCGCCGGTGGTCTTTCTCGCCATCCCTGTATTTCCTGGCACGCCCACACGGGAGGATACCGGCCTATCGTTCGAGGGGCCGCCGCTCGATACCGTCCGTCTGCGCCGTCGCAGCGGCGCCGGGTGGATCGGCTCCCGAGCACGCAGACGAAAGAGGGCAACCTCCCCGACCCCGAACATACGGTTATTGCACAATCAGAAATGCCGCTTTTGGTGCCGTTGTTGCGGTTCGCAGCGGCGTAGACGGCAGCGTCGTCGTTCTTCATCGCCACCTGCCAACGCCATAAGGTGAACCCATTCGAATCCCTCCGCAACCTGCTCGCCCGCATCGCCGCCAGGCCGGTCAGCTCCCTGAAATCCTGCCCAGCCAGGAGAAGGCTGCCCGCATCGCGAACCAGGCCGCGATGGCCTGACGGGGTTCACCGGACGGACAGTGCCTGTGGTCAGTAGTCCGTGGTTTGTGGTCCGTTGTCGGTTCACGGGGCTCCATTGTCCGGACTAGCTTGTCAGCGGCGGGTTGCTGGGAGGAGACCGGTCGATGGGGGCTGTATGACAAACGCAACGGGTTCGATTTGTCGGCGGGGGTTTGTGGGGCATCGGCAGTTCTCCGGTGCGGGGCATCGGGTGGGCTGATTCCTTGAGAGAACACGTCGGGTGCTCCGGACAGGCCGCACGACGCGGAGCGGGGCGTTGCGGTCTGCAGCCCCGGGGGCCAGGCGCGTCGGAGTGAGCTGCGTCCCGGGTGATTCTCAGGTTTGCCCTGGCCGGTCTGGGGGGCGTCAGACCAAGTTGCGCGTCCTTTTCTTGTCAATATCAAACCAGTCCCGTTTTCCTCGCCCGCCGCCCTGGCGGGCCTCTATGACCGACTGCTCAAGCACGCCACCTGCTGCC
>CAZQEN010000100.1:0-20989 GCA_964591605.1 uncultured Planctomycetales bacterium | reverse complement strand
GCAGCGGGGCATGCTCTTTGTCTTCTCCAGTGAACGCATCCTTTCGTTCTGGATGCTCAACACCATCATTCCCCTGGATATCGTCTATATCCGGGGGGACGGTCAAATTGTGCGGAAGTATACGATGGCACCCCTGGAGACCCGCCTGTATTCTTCGGTCGAGCCGGCCCTGATGGCGCTGGAAGTCCGGGCCGGGCTGCTGGACGAACTGGGGATCGGTCCGGGCGACCGGGTCGAAATCCCCGAGTCGGTTCTCAAGGCGGTCCGCTGATCGTCCGAAGCTCCCACTGGAAGTTGTCGATCGTTCGAGGGCACAGACTCCACGCCCATGTCGGGCTGGAGACCGTCCACGGTGCGCTTCGACACTCACAAGCACGGGAAAAGCGGCTCTGTCTCAGTTATCGCTCCAGAATGTCGCACCAGCCAGCCGCACGCTTCGGATCCTGCTGGTCTCCAGCTCTCCCGAGTGGCCCGCATGCGTGCGTGAGCTCGCGGCGGCTCACGACGCCAATGTCCTTCGCGCCTCGAGTTTACGCCAGGCCCGGGATCCGGGCGTTCTGAGCACGGTCGACAGCCTGGTGGTGTGGCTGGATGAGGAGGGGGAGCCGGCCGGTCCAGAATTGCTGGCGCTGGCCGAGGCGATGCTGTCCTATCAGCTTTCGGGCCTGCTCGTCACGTCTGAGGATCAGATCCCATCCGAGGAGAGCCCCCTCATCCCGGTCGTCCCCGACATCACGGCCGAGGAGTTATGGGGCCGCCTGGTCACGATGCGGCGGTTTCGCCCGGTGCTCCAGACGATGGAATCGCAGTTGTCGGTCATGCAGCGGCTGGGCAAGCGTCTCAATCAGCAGTTCGTTGAGGTGGACCAGGAGCTGCGGCTGGCCAGCCGGCTGCAGCGGGACTTTCTGCCCAGGACGTTTCCGGAAGTCAACGCGCTGCGGTTCGCGGCGATGTATCGACCGGCCACCTGGGTCTCGGGCGACGTGTATGACGTGCGGCGGCTCGACGAGAACATCATCAGCTTCTACCTGGCGGATGCGGTCGGGCACGGGGTGGCGGCGGGGCTGCTCACGATGTTCATCCGGCAGGCCATCGTGGGGAAGCGGGTCGAGCACAACAGCTACCAGATTTTGCCGTGCGACGAGGTTCTGGCCGCGCTCAACAATCAGCTCGCGGAGCAGGAGCTGCCCAACTGCCAGTTCGTGACGGCCTGCTACGGCATCGTCGATGCGCGCAGCGGCCAGGTGACGTTTTCCCGCGGCGGGCATCCTCATCCGATCCATGTGCGGAGCGATGGAACCTGTTCAGAGGTTAAAACCGTTGGAGGCCTCCTGGGGATCATGGGAGGAGAGGCGTTCCCCGCCGCCCAGGTGCGGCTGCTGCCGGGTGACAAACTCATCATCTACAGCGACGGGCTGGAGGACACCATCATCGCGCGCTCCGACCGGCAGCGCGATCAGGAACTTTATACCTCTGAGTTCCGGCAACTGGTCCGCCTGCCGGGCCCGGCGTTTCTGGCGGAACTGGGTTCGTTCCTGGACGGCTCCGAGGGCAGCCTCCAGCCACTTGACGACCAGACCTGCCTGGTGGTCGAACGGCTCGCCAACGCCTGAGCGGCAGGTCATCTGAGCTTCAGCACATCCATCAGACGGTCCAGGACGCGCTCGAGCTTGTCGGGGGTCTCGTACGTGCCTTCCTGAATGGCCTCGCGAATTCGCGCAACTTTTTCCGCCCGGATCGACGTGTTCACGGGCAGTTTCGCGAGGATCTGAGCGACATCGGAGAGTTCGAGATGATCGACGGCCGCCGCGCCGGCGGCAGCCGGTGCAGCAGCGGGCCGGGAGGGGAGGGAGTACACGGTGCTGCTCGTGCCCTGGATCGGAGGAATGTCGCTCATGAAATCCACCCTGATCGACGGACCCGGTCGGCGGCCTCCTAGCGCCCGGCAGAATCCGTCGGATGAAGACCAATCTTAAGCACTTGCCCCAAAGAGGCTTAGCCTCCGCCGAGCCCGCGCAAACAGACAACTCCCCCGTGGGAGCCGGGCATTCCTCCGTGAAACGCCGAATGCTGACAGTGACCCGTGACGGCGAAGGGGCCTTCCTTGGGCCCAACTGGCGTGCTCTCGCACCAGCATTGGTATCGTCGTTACTCTCGGACGTGCTTTAGGTTTTTTGAGCGCGGAGAATGATTTTCAGGGGCGGATTAACGCGAGGTATCGTGGAGCCCGTGGTGCCGCAACGCGATATCTTGTGGCTGCCATTTCGGCGGCCGGTCGGGTCGCCGACTTCATCCCGCCAGGGCGAGAGGGCGGCCGGCCTCCGATCGATGGGTCGCCCGTGAGACCTCCTGCAGTTGCCGCAGATAGGCAATCAGGTCGTCTTCGGAGAACGACGCCAGGAACTCGGCGCTGGCCGTGGGATTCAACTTGCGAATGGACTGGATCAACTCTTCTTTGGCCATGATCGCTCACCTGCCTGGAGCGGCAGCGCTCCGTTTTCCATGCCGGCAGATGCTATCGGCAGCAGGGGGGTTGAGCGCTTAAGTTTAGCGGGCCTCAAAGCTTGCGCCTGGCGGCGCAGGAATTGCGCCTCGCGTCGCGCCGGCTGCGAGGGGAACGAGCGTGCCGCAGAATCGCTGCAGCGTGTGGCGGAGATCGCCCGATAGAGTACGCAACGGTTCGGTGGCGTCGCATCAATCATCAAGGTCTTCGCGGGGCCGACTTTGCCAGAGCAGCCGCGCTGTCTTTGTCCTTACCTGGATCGACGCGATACGCGGTGCGCGGCGATGCTGACGCTGACCCGGCTCCGTGAGGCCTTCCGCCTGTGTGCCGGCGACCATGAGTGCTGCAGCATCTACCACCAGATCCGATGGGACGATCTCGAGAGCCGGCGCGAACCGGTTGCCCGGTCGGCCTGAGGCGCCGGCGGGGGAGCTGGCGGGGCTGATCGAGGGGTTCCTGGCCTCGCTGTGGACGGAGGCGGGCCTGGCCGACAACACCATTGCCGCCTATCGCAGTGATTTAGAGTCTTTTGCGGACTTTTGCCAGCATAGCAGAGTCAATTTCCGCGATCTTTCTCCGGCCGACGTGCAGGCCTTTCTGATCCGGCTCCGGGAGAAGGATTCTCTAGCTTTAAGCTCCATTGCCCGGCGATTGACTGCGGTCAAGATCTTCTGCCGGCACTGTTTTCAGCAGGGGCATCTGGCCCGCGACGTGGCGGCGCTGATGGAGCCGCCCAAGAAGTGGCAGCGTCTTCCGCAGGTGCTCAACACGCGGCAGGTGGAAGCGCTGCTGAGCACGCCCGACGACGGGGATCCGCTGGCGGTGCGCGACCGGGCGATCCTCGAGCTGTTCTACGCGACCGGCCTGCGGGTGACCGAGCTGGTGACGCTGCGGCTCGACGACGTGCGGCTGGACATGGGGTACGTGCGCTGCCTGGGGAAAGGCCGCAAGGAGCGGATCGTGCCCGTGGGGTCGCACGCGGCGGATGCGCTGCAGGCGTATCTGCGGGATCTGCGGCCGCAACTGTCCGACGGGCGGTCGACCGACCGGGTATTCCTGTCGCGGACCGGCCGGCCCATGGACCGGACCAACTGCTGGCGGCTCGTGGTGAAATACGCCCGCCGGATGGGTGTCCAGGGCAGGCTCTCGCCGCATACGCTGCGGCATTGCTTCGCCACGCACCTGCTGGCCGGCGGGGCGGACCTGCGGGTCGTCCAGGAGATGCTCGGCCACGCCAACGTCGCTACCACCCAGATCTACACGCACGTCGACAGCTCACGACTCAAGGCCATTCACCAGAAGTTCCATCCGCGGCAATAACGGGATTTCGGGGGTGGATTCCAGCCTGTAATCGGCTGGTGATCTCGAACGCAACATAACCTCCATTATCGGACGTTGCGGTGGGGCGGTCATACGCCTTGTTTTGGCGGCCGTGGTGAGTTGTCCGTGCCGCTTCAGGCCCCCCGCCATTCACAGCAACGGACCACGGACTACTGATCCGTTGGCAACTCGACCACGTAGACCTGGGGATGGCCGGTTCGATCGCTGGTGAAGACCGCGTATCGGCCTGAATCGCTCAGGGCCGGGTGTGGATGCGTGCATTGCGGGCCGTAGACGGTGTCGGCTTTCATCTCCATCCAGGAGAGCTCGTTTCCGACGCTCGTTCCGGCCTGGGCGGCGGCGGCCTCGAAGTCGGCCTTGAGGGCGTAGCGGCCCTTGGGCCACTGGGACCCGCGGTTGCTGCTGGCCGGGTAACAGATGGTCCGCCGCCGGCCGGTGGCCACGTCTACGAGCTGGATCCCGATGTCCGGGCAGTTTGTGTCGCACAGGACCTGCCGGCCGTCGGCGCTCGGGCAGATGTGCCAGGCATTGAACTCGGCGATCGTCGTGATCCGGCCGGTTTTCATATTCAGGCGCTTGAGGGCCCGGGGCCAGACGGTGAAGACGAGGTCGCCGGTGTGGCCCAGCCAGGTTTCGTGGACGACGAATTCGTCGTTGGTGTTTTCGTAGAGGCAGCGGTTGCCCGAGCCGTCGCGGTTGATCAGATACATGCGCGGGGCCGGGTCGGCCGCGTATTCGATGATTGACGGATCGGTGGGGCTGAACTGCGGGTGGATGATGGTGCGGTCCTGGCAGTGGATGATGTCGGCGCGCGAACCGTCGGCGGCGGCGACGACGATGCCGTGCCGGTTGTCGAGGCGGATGGCGGAGACCAGCCAACGGCCGTCGGCGGAGCTGCTGACCTCGCCCAGTTTGCCGCCGGGGAAGTCCGCGATGATGCGTTCCTGCAGATCGGCCAGGCGCAGGGCGACGATCTGGCCGCCGCGGGTGAAGTACAGCCCGCCTCCGTCTCCAGATAGAATAGAAGAGAAGCTATTTATGTCTTTAGAGTCTGTTAGCTGCTTAAATGAACCAGTGGGAAAGCATGCCTTATAGAATTGAGCGGATCCACTCCTGAAGCTGGCGAAAACCAGTTCGCGTTCGCCGGGCAGGAACGAGCTGGTCAGGAAGTAGAGCGAGTGGCTGATGGACGGATGGTCGGTCACCTGCCAGAGCCGGGCCCCGGTCTGCGGGTCGCGCAGCTCGCGGATTTCGCCGGGATACTCGCGGCCCTGGTCGCTCATGACGGCAACCCCCCTTCCCGCCGACGGTGCGGGGCCGTCGGGGCAGTGCCGGCGGCGGCAGTGTCCGGGACGGGGCGGTGCAGGAGCGCCACCCGCCCTACCCGTTGGACGACGTGTGCGTTGATCCGGCCGGCGACCTGCCCGGCCAGACGGCTGGCCTGCGGGCTGGAGTCGGCTTCGATGCGCACCTTGAGGAGGTCAACCCGGCGCATGGCCTGGTCGAGCTGGGCCACGAACGCGTCCGTGATCCCCTGCCGGCCCAGGATGATGCGGGCCTGGAGCCCGTGTCCGCGTCGAATGAGCTCGCGGCGCTCCGCGCCCGTCAGCCCGCCCTTCTGCGCGTCGTGTTCACGGCACGCAGGTTCGGACTCGATGAAGTGGCCATCCGACATCGTCATACCGGGCTCTCCTATACCCGATCCGTCTGAGCGAGCCAACCGCGGCCCGGCGGGACTCAGAACCGCGAGCGTCACCGATCGGACCTGATCCTCGTACGCGGGCACGCAAGACCCGTCGCTTACGCTCCGGGTTCTGATCGTTGGCGCATCCTGCCCCGCCGATCATGCCATGGACAGCGACATGCACGCTTCGGAATCGGGCGGATTGCTGAGGGTGCGGGGGGTACCTACAATGGCGGCTTTGAACTGGTGGAGTCGGGACCATGCCCACGGATGAAATCGAGTTTGAGGCCGAAGAGTTGATGGAGAAGGCGGTCGAGCACCTGCGCAGCGAGCTCAAGACGATCCGGACGGGCCGGGCCTCGCCGGGGCTGGTCGAGCACCTGCGGGTACCCGTGGAGTCATACGGTTCGACGATGGACCTGCGGGAACTGGCGAGCATTTCGGTGCCCGAGGCGAACATGCTGCTGGTCAAGCCGTTCGATCCGAGCGTGCTCAAGGAGATCGAGCGTGCGATCCAGGCTTCGGACCTGGGGATCACGCCGATGAGCGACGGGAAGATCATCCGCCTGCCCGTTCCGCCGCTGTCGGGCGAGCGGCGCCAGAAGATGCTCGCGCAGGTGCGCAAACTGGGCGAGGCTCAGAAGGTCACCGTGCGGAATGCGCGTCGCGACGCCAACAAGCAGATCGACGCGGCGGAGAAGGACAGCGGCGTCTCCGAGGACGAGGCGGAAAAGGCCAAGGAAAACGTTCAGGAACTGACGAAGAAGTACGAGGCACAGATCGATACGCTCGTGGCCGCGAAAGCCAAGGAACTCGAGGAGGTCTGATCCGCTGAAACGCTCGAGCGGCTCCAGCCAGCACCACGGCCCGGACCCCGGGAAGGCCGGTCTGCGGGCGGTGAGGGCGGTGGAGATCGACGAGATCCCCCCACCGCTGCCGATCTACCATCATCCCCTGGTGGCGATGAGTCTGATTCTGACGGTGGCCGCCCTCGTGCAGATCGGGGCGTGGCTGCTGTCGCTGCGGCTGGCCGGCACGGCGGGGTCCGCGGCCTCGCCGGCGCTGGTGCATGGCCTGCTCTTCGAGCGCGGGGCCGGCGCCCTGTCGCAACGGTATGGGGGACCGGGAAACGCCCATTCCCTCGTCTTCTCACTGACGATCGCTTTGAGCATGTTGTCGGGGTGCGCGTGGTTCGGGGCGGCGCGGCTCGCCCTGGGGCCGCGGTGGGGTCTGTGGACCGGGTTGGCGTGGGTGATGCATCCGGCGTTCGCAATCGCGGCGAACCGGGGCGGGGCGCTGGGGCTCGAGATCACGCTGACCTCCCTGATTGCCCTCTCGCTGTGCCGGTGGCGTTACCGTGGAAACCGCTGGTGGGCGGCGGGGCTGACGGGCGTGCTGACGGCGGGGCTGGCCCTGACGGCCAGCGTGGGTTCGGTGGTTTGTGGAGCATCACTCCTCCTGGCGCTGGCGAGTCACGGACGACGCGGGCGCCGGCTGGCCGGGGCGGCGGCCGTCCTGGCCGGCTTTGCGGCGACGATGGGCCTGTTCATCGGGTACGGCATGAGCGGAGAGGAGCGGCTGGCGGCGAGGACCCGAATGGCCGAGGGCTTCCGCGCGGCGATCATGAACAGCGCCCTCGCGCGCCCGGCCGCGACGCAGAGCGCCCCCGCCACCCAGGCCGCGAGCACGGTCGTCGCTGAATCTCCGCAAGTCGCCCGAAGGTCGCCTTGGGCCCATGCCCGCTGGTACGCCGTCCGGCTGGTGCGGATGGTGTATGCGACGGCGGACGGGCGGTTCGAGCGCCCGCTACTGGCCCTTCAGTTGATGTGCGCGGTGCCGGCTCTCTGGGGAGTGCTGATTGCCATGGGGTACCCTCCCTGGCGATGGCTGACCGGGATGGCGGTGTGTTTCGTTCTGTCTTTCTGGGGCCTGGGCGCCCTGCTGGAGCCGCTGGCGCGGAACCTGACGCCGATCGGCGGATTTGGCGTCATTTTCGGGCTGATCGGATGTGCGGATGCGTACGAGCGGTTCTTCGGACGCCGCCTGCTGGGTGGCGGCGAGGAGATGGACGGGGTACGCGGCCGGTGGTGAAGCGGGACGGCGCGTTGAAGGGATAGCCATTGTCAGCGTGGTATCCACCGACGATGGGCCTGGGCGGTCCGTGCAGGCGAGACGCCTGCACCACAAGCTGCGTGTGGGGGCGAGTCGGTGGCGCGTGGGGGTTGTGCGCGTTCGAGAGTTGACGCGGACAACCCCTTGCTTGCGCTGCGGGCTCTATGGGCTTTGGGAGCGACGGGAGGCGGTTGCGGCCGGGGGAACCGGGGTTTATAATTCAAGGGACTGGACGTGGTGCCAGTCGCTTCTCGACCTCAGGTGACCGACAGGAGGGTGCAACTTTCCCGGCCGGCGCACTGAATATCGCTGATTTCAGCTCATCTGCGGGCCTGAGCTGCAGTGTTCTGATCCTCAACCGCAACTACATGGCGGTTCGGGTGACGAATGCGCGCCGGGCGTTCTCACTGCTTTATCGGAATCTGGCCGAGGTCATCCACATCGAGGACGGCCAGTATCTCTCGTACGATTTCGACTCCTGGCGCGAGGTGAGCGGGCTGAAGGAGAAGTTCGAGCCGCACGAGCACGACTGGGTGCGGACGGTGCGGTTCAGCATCGCGGTGCCGCGGATCATCCGGCTGACGCTGTACGACCGTCTGCCCAAGAAGGACGTGAAGCTGAACCGGCGCAACATCTTTGCCCGGGATGAGAACCACTGTCAGTACTGCGGCAAGAAGTATCCGACGAGCGAGTTGAGCATCGACCACGTGATCCCGCGCAGCCAGAGCGGCAAGACGGCGTGGGAGAACGTGGTGTGCTGCTGCCTGAAGTGCAACGTGAAGAAAGGCGGGCGGACGCCGGATCAGGCGGGGATGACGCTGATCACCAAACCGGTGAAGCCGCGCCGCTCGCCGCTGATCAGCATGCAGCTCTCGCACCACCGGTACCGGTCGTGGAAGCAGTTCCTCGATCATGCGTACTGGAGCGTCGAGCTGAAGTGATGAGTCATGAGTGATGAGTAACCCGACGGGCCCGGGGAGATGATCTCCGGGCCTGTTTTTTCCCCTCGCAGAGCACGTGCAGGCGATGGCCTCGAAACGGACCAACCCGGCTTCGATCTTCGATGACTGGACGGGATTTCCCGATGCCGGGGCTCCGACGAAGACGGCGCAGGATTCGGGCGCGGAGACCGCCCCGCCGGAAGCGCCGGGCGACGCGAAGCGGCTCACGGCGTTTCTGTCGGCGCTGGGTGGACGGGACAAGCTTTCGTTCCTCGAGCACCTGGCGCATGAGCTGACGGTCTGCACGCGGGCGACGTGCGCGGAGAGCAGCGGGCTGACGCGGATCCGCAGGCTCGAACACGCGCGGCGGATCAACGAGGTGCTGCATCGGGTGGTGCTGCGGATCCGCTGGCTGCGACTGGGGAAGGATCCGTGGCGCGAAGAGGAGTTCGGCGAGATGGTGTTCGAGTGGATCGACAGCGACGCCGTGCTGCGTGAGCAGGTGGTGGCGGGGCTGCGGCGGGCGCATGAGTATTACCACAAGCGCGGGATTTAGAGTTTCCACCTTCCATACGGCGTGCCTGGATGGGCGGGCGCGCGCTTCCATAGAGCCGGACGCACAAGTCGAAGGTCCGCTACGACGGGCGAGGGATTCGCGCGTTCGGGCGCTTTCCCGCGGACCCCTCGCTGGCGCTTCGGGCTCTGTCTGCGCGGCCGCTCACAAGGGACTCATTCCGATGAACAGCGCGCTGCGGCCGGCGTGGGAGCCATCGCGGCGGTGGCTCCAGAAGCGGGGGTCGCAGATGCTGCACAGGCCGGCGATGTCGATGTTTTCGGCGGGGAGGCCGGCGTCGAGGAGCTGCCGGCGGTTGGCGCTCCACAGGTCGAATGTCATGCGACCCCCCTGCCGCGGGAAGAAGCGGTCAGCGTCGGCGAGCTTGGTGCGGGAGATGCGGCGGACGTCGTCGCCGACCTCGTAGCAGCACGGGCCGGCGGAGGGGGAGATGGCGGCGAGCATGTGCCGGGGGTCGCAGCCCAACTGCTGCTGCATGACGCGGATCATGTGGGCGGTGGCGTGGGCGACGGTGCCCTGCCAGCTCGAATGGACGGCGCCGATGGCGCGCTGGACCGGGTCGTATGCCAGCACGAGCGGGCAGTCGGCGGACATGAGGATGAGCGGCACACCGGGGATGCTGGTCACGAGGCCGTCGACGAACCGGACCGCCCCACCGCGGCCGTCGCGGCCGCAGCCGATGTCGGACGCCTCGACCGCGATCACCTCGCCGCCATGGACCTGTTCGGGTGACGTGAGCTTGTCGAAATCCAGGCCGAGGATCTCGCAAACGCGGCGGCGATGGTCGACGGCGTGATCACGGCCGCTGCCGCGGTGAGGGGCGTAGTTCTGCGGGCGGGTGGTGAAGGCATGGATGAGGCCGGGCTCGCGCGAGAGGCGGTCGAAGTGGAGGAGGGTCAGGCTGGCGTGCGACGTTGACAGCATGCGCGCGGAGCCGACTTCGGGCGATCTGAAATCTGAGATTTGAGATTTGAGATTTGAAATGGCTGACTTCCTTCCGATCCACGCAAGAGCCTCAAACCGCTGGGGCGAGACGCCCTCGCGGCCACCGGCGAGACGCTCACGACGGCGAGCAGGCCGGTGCCACACCGATTCACTCATCCCCCCGGCTTCAACAGAACCTTGATATTCCGCGGGTCGGCGGCCAGGTCGAAGGCCTCCTGGCCTCTGGACAGTGGCAGCGTCCTGGAGATCATCGTCTCGACATCGACCTGGCGGCGGGCGAGGGCATTGATCGCGTCCGGGAACGGGCCGCAGCGGCTGCCGAGGAGCGTGACTTCGTTGATGACCAGCGGGGCGAGGTTGAGCGTTGCGCCGCCGGCATAGGTGCTCTTGAGGACGATCGTGCCGCGGGGGCGGACGAGTTTCGTCGCCAGAGCGAAGCCGTCGGGCGAGCCGGTGGCCTCGATGACCACGTCGCGGTCTTCCCGGGGGACGACTTCCGAGACGCTGCGGGCCTGAATGCCTTTGCGGTCGCAGAAGTCGAGCGTCAGCGGGTTGCGGCCGATGACTTCGAGCTGGCAGCCGGTCAGACGCAGCGCCTGGGCGATGAGCAGACCAAGCCGGCCGGAGCCGACGACGGCGACGCGCATACGCTTCTCGATGGGGAGCTGCTTGATGACCTGAAAGGCGGCGGCCAGCGGCTCGACGAAGACGGCCTGCTCGTCGGTGACGGTCGCGGGGACTTCGTGCAGGTTGCGCTCGGGGACAGCGACGAGGTCGGCGAACGCGCCGTCGCGGCCGGCGATGCCCAGGACGGTGCGCTTGCGGCAGTGATTCGAGAGGCCGCCCTGGCACATCTCGCAGCGGCCGCAGACGCAGTTGATTTCGGCGACGACGCGCTTGCCGCGCCAGTGCTTCGAGCCTCTGGCGACGGTGCCGACGAATTCGTGGCCGAGGATGCCGCGGAAGCCCATGTAGCCTTTGACGATCTCCAGGTCGGTCGAGCAGATGCCCGCGAGGCGCACAGCCACCAGGGCCTCGCCCTCCGCGGGTTGCGGCTCCGCGCGGCGGGCGTCGTGGTGCAGCGATCCGTCAAAGATCAGGGCGTTCATGCGGCGCGTGCTCTCGATGCGTTCGACCGACTCACACATTCGCGGCGATGGGCCGTCCGACTGCTGGCCGCACAGTGAGAAAGTGAGAAGGTGAGAAAGAGAGAAGCAGCAGGAGGCTGACCAGGCCCGTTCACACCTTCCCACCTTTTCACAGGTGTGGCAATTCTTCCGGGTGCCGTTCCGTCGGTCCTACCTGCCGGGCAGAATCTGCGAAGGGGTGAGTGCGTCGCCCATCCAGGTGCCGTCCGGCAGACGCTTGACAACCACATTTGTCAAGGGCAGACGGGACCTACGAAGGCGGATCCCGGAAAAAAGGCCACACCCCTTCTCATTTTCGCACTCTCTCACTTTGCGGGCCGTCGCGGCGTCCATTATAGTCGCACGAGCCCCCTTTCGCCCTGCCTGGCCGGACGGGGGGCGCGACCACACGCACACACGACCATGATGCAACCGACTCATCGAATCGAGGCTGCTCTGTCGCGACTGGCTGCCGCCGGGCGCAAGGGGCTGCTGCCGTATGTGACGGCCGGTCTGCCCGACCTGGCGACCACGCGCCGGATCCTGGAGGCGCTGGCCGAGGCCGGGGCGACGGCGGTCGAACTCGGTTTCCCCTACTCGGACCCTATCGCCGACGGGCCGACGATCCAGTCGTCGTTCACGCGCGTGCTGGAGCGCGGGATCCGCGTGTGCGAGATCCTGGACATGGTCGCCGGCTTCCGCAAAGGCTGCGAGCTGCCGCTGCTGGCGATGCTGTCGTACTCGATTGTGTATCGGCGGGGAACGGCCCGGTTCATCAGGGAGGCCCGAGAGGCGGGGATCGACGGGCTGATTCTGCCGGATCTGTCGCTCGAAGAGGGGCCGCAGGTGGCCCAATCGTGCGCGGAGGCGGGGTTGTGCCTGCCGATGCTGGTTTCGCCGGCCTCGACTCCCGAGCGGCGGCAGCGGATCGCGGCGATCTCGACGGGGTTCGTGTACTACATGTCGGTGACGGGCATCACCGGGGAGCGGCGGCAGCTCCCGCCGGATCTGGTCGAGAACGTGCGGACGCTGCGCGAGCAGTCGGGGCGGCCGGTGGTCGTGGGCTTCGGCATCAGCACGGCCGAGCAGGTGCGGCTCGTGTGCAGCGTGGCGGACGGGGCGATCATCGGCAGCGCGCTGGTGCGGCGGATCATGGAGGCCCAGGATGCGGGGGCCGATGCCGATGGGATCGTGCGGGCGGCGCGCGAGGCGGTCGAGGGGTGGATGACGGGGCTGAAGTGACTTCTCCTGCAGGGGCCTCGCGCGGCGGTGCGCGGTTCGATGAGCTCCTGCGTTGCGGGGCTGCCAGAGTTCGCCAGTAGACATGGCGGCGCAGAGTACGTTAGAATGCTTCCGGTGCTGCGGCTCTGACTCCGGGAGGTTCTCCGATGCGCCTGGCGACGTGGCGTGCGGTATTCGGGGTGACGCTGACGGCCATGCTGATCCCGGGTGTGCCCGCTTCCGGGGGCAGCACGATCTTCGTGAACGACGATGCGCCGGCGGGCGGCAGCGGGCAGAGCTGGGCGACGGCCTATCGATATCTCCAGGATGCGCTGACCGCGGCGTCAAATTCCGGCGGAGCGGTCACGGAGATCTGGGTCGCCGCGGGAACCTACCGGCCCGACCGCAGCGAAGCCAATCCCGACGGAACCGGCATCCGCTCTGCCGCATTCTCCCTGGTCAACGGCGTGGCATTGCGCGGCGGCTTTGCCGGCCATGAGGACCCGTCTACGTTCGACCTGGCCAGCCGCGTTTTCGAAGGCAATCCGTCCATCCTCAGCGGCGATCTGGCCGGCGACGACGGGCCGGATTTCGTCCACTACGACGAAAACAGCTACCACGTGGTCAGCAGCGCCCATACCTCGTCCGGCGCAATCCTCGACGGGTTCACCATCAGCGGGGGAAATGCAAACTACTATGTCTTCCAGGACACGACAGCGTATGGTGGCGGACTCTACCTCTTCAACGCCAGCCCCACCCTCATCCACTGCACTTTCAGGGCAAACCGCGCCTCGGGCGGCGCATCGCTCAGCGCACACACGGGCGGCGGAGGGTTGCACGTCACGAACGGCAGTCCTGCCCTGAGCCACTGCACGTTCAGCGGAAACACCGTTGACAACCGGTACGATCAGGGGGGCGGTATGTTCGCCCTGGGCGGCAATCCGACTCTCGAACACTGCACGTTTGATGCAAACAGTGCAAAAGGCTACACCACCCGCGGCGGTGGTCTGGTGGTATCGAGCGGCGCTGCCACGCTGACGGCGTGCACATTCCGCGGCAACGTGAATGAAGGCCAAAACAGCTATGGCGGCGGGATGTATGCTGCGTCGTCCAGCATCGTATTAAACCAGTGCCTTTTCGAAGAGAACATTGCTCCGGAAGCCGGCGGGGGGCTGTTCACGGATGGTGGCAGCGTTGCCCTGACCGAATGCGTGTTCAGCAAGAATCGGGCCACCAGCACCATCCCCTACGGA
Organism: uncultured Planctomycetales bacterium; assembly: GCA_964591605.1. Taxonomy (GTDB): domain Bacteria; phylum Planctomycetota; class Phycisphaerae; order UBA1845; family PWPN01; genus CAYLLT01. The sequence continues at coordinate 7,288 of CAZQEN010000100.1, read as the reverse complement.
ACGGGACTCGCCGGAATCGGGGACGGCGCCGGCATGTACACGTATGGGAGCAGCAGCCTGACGCTGACGGGCTGTTCCTTCGTTGAAAACGTTGCGACCGGCTGGGGAGCAGGTCTGAACATCTACGAAAGCAGTCCGACGCTGCTCAACTGCGTGTTTCGCGGAAACGTATCGACCCTCGAATCGGGAGGCGGGCTTCTGCTTCGTGAAGCGCATCCGACGGTCATCAACTGCGCGTTCGTCGGCAACTGGGCGTATGACGGAGGCGGTCTGGCTAATGAGTGGGGCAGCATGCCGCTCCTGATCAACTGCACGTTCGCGGCCAACGGGGGCTCCAACGGCTGTGCGATGAACAGCAATGGCGGGAGCATACCGACCCTCCGCAACTGCATCGTGTGGGGCAACAACAGCAACCCGCAGATTCGGCGCGGGGGCAACGCGACATACAGTTGCATTCAGGGTGGCTGGCCGGGAGAGGGGAACATCGACGTGGATCCGAGGCTGGTCTCGGCGGCGGCCGGCGATGTGCGGCTGGGGGCAGGGTCGCCGTGCATCGATGCGGGCAACAATGCGTTTGTGCCGGCCGGGATTCTCGTGGACCTCGCGGGGCTCAGTCGGTTGTATGACGATCCTGCCGTCGCGGATTGCCCCTGGCTGCCGGGCATGTGCGGGACAGCGCCGATCGTGGATATGGGGGCGTTTGAGTCCGTCATGGCGCCTCCGACGATCACGCAGCAGCCGCCGGGCCAGACGGTGTGCGAGGGCGAGATGCTCACCTTGACCGTGGCCGCCACCGGCACCGGGACGTTGACGTATCAGTGGCAAAAAGACGGAGAGGACCTGGTCGACGGTGCTCAGATCTCCGGCGCCACGACCGATACGCTCATCCTGAATCCACCAGGCACCGGCGACACCGGTGAGTATCAGTGCGCCGTCACGGATACACAGGGTGTGACCCGCTCGGGGATCGCCGACGTTCTGATCGAGCCCGCGACCGTGATCACACAGCAGCCGGCCGCCCAGGCGGGAGTGCCGGCGGTGTTCACGGTGGCGGCGACCGGGGAGGGCGCGCTCACATATCGCTGGCAGCGCAATGGCGTCGATCTCACGGATGACGCACACTACACCGGCACGGCGACGCCCACATTGACGATCGCGTACTGCGCGTCTGGTGATGCGACCGTGTTTCGCTGCGTGGTCACGGGCGATTGCGGTTCGACCGTTTCGGAGGGCGCGCCGCTGTCGTGCCAACCCGGTGACACCGATCTGGATACGGACGTGGATCAGACGGACTTCGCTCTGGTGCAGACGTGCCTGGCTGCGGCTGATGTGTCGAGCGAGCCGGCCTGCGGTCGGGCAGACGTGAACGGCGACGGGCGGGTCAACAGTCAGGATGTCGCCCTGTTCATCGACTGCATGTCCGGCGCGGATGTTGCGGGCGACCCGGAGTGCGGTCAGTAGTTACTTTGGTATCCTGCCTGTTGCTGCGGTCATGCGGGCGCGATCACAATCGCCGCGACGTGGCCGCCGAAACCCATCGAGGTCTTGAGGACGGGGCCGGAGGTTATGGGCTGCGAACCGCGCGGGGAGTGGATTCCCGCCAGGTTGGGATCGCTTTCAAGAAGCGTTGCATTTCCGAAGGTTTCGGCGTGGCGGCAGGCCAGGACGGCGAGGGCGAGTTCGACGGCGCCGGCTGCCCCCAACAGATGCCCCATTGCGCCTTTGGCTGAAATCACAGGCACCTCACGGGAGCGGGGTCCGAGGAGTGCCGCGAAGCCCCTCGCTTCGGTGAGGTCGTTGGAGAGGGTGCCGGTGCCGTGGGCGTGGATGCAGGCCAGGTCGTGCGGGTCAATGCCGGCGCGGTGGCAGGCCTGGCGGGCGGCGTGGGCGAGCACCTCGCCGGTTTCGGTGAGCTGCGCGAGGCCGGCGGGGTCGGTGCACATCGCGTGGCCGGCGATACGGGCGAGGGGGGTGGTGCGGCGGGCCCGGAGCGAGCGGGACGATTCGAGGAGAAGGATGCCGGCCCCCTCCCCTACCGCGAAGCCGCGGCGGCGACGGTCGTAGGGCTGGCAGGCGAAGGCCGGGCCGAGCTCGGGGTGCGGTGAGGCGAGGGCGCCCATCTGCTGGAAGGCGGCCAGCCAGAGGGGGTGAAGCGACGCATCAGCGCCGCCGCAGATCACCAGATCGGCCTCGCCATCCTGAATGAGCTGCACACCGCGGATGACGGCCAGCGTGCCGGTGGTGCAGGCCCCTACCGTCGCGTGGACGCAGGCGGGCAGGCCGATCATTTCGGCGACGCCGCGGGCGGCGGAGTCGGGCGGGATATCGCGCAGCAGATGCGTCGTCAGAGGGTTGCGGAGGGCTGAAAGGACGGAGGCGCTGCTGCCGGGGGGTGCGCTTTTGTAGAGCTGCGTGGCCAGGCGGCCGAAGTGCTGGATGCCGCCTTTGCTCGTGCCGATCGAGATGGCCAGGCGCAGATCGCCGAGCGAGGAGCGAAAGGCGGCGACGTCGCCGCCGATGGCCTCAAGGGCGGCGGCGAGCGCGAGCTGGCACATGCGATCGCGGTCCTGCAAGTCCGGCGGCAGAACGAACTCGTGCACACGGCCGGCCACGAGGGCCGCAGGGAGACCAGGGGCCAGCGTGCGGCGCGGCTGAGCCTCTGCTGGAGAACCCCCGCCAGCCGACATGGGCTCTCTCATGGATGACGGCACGGCCCGACCACGGGCAGCGAGTACGCTGCCCATGCCACCTCCCAAGTGCATCTCGGACACGCTGTGAGGTGGGCAGGATTCCCGCTCCTCGAACAGGTCGGGGGCGAGTGCGACGCAGCGGGTGCCGCTCAGCAATGCCTGCCAGGACGCATCGGCCGTCAGGCCGGCCGGCGAGACGATTCCCAGACCGGTGGCGAAGACCTCAGGTGACATGTTCGAGGTACTGTACGTGGGATGGGGATGGCTCGCTCCGGGGCGGAGGCGGAGTCAGGTTCGGGGGGAGCTGGTTGACCTCATCGTGCACCGGCGAGACGCCGGTGCCACACCGGGGGGCGGGCATCCTGCCCGCCGGCTCGTTGTGAAGACCTGGGGCGGGCGGGACGCACGCCCCCCTGCTCGCCGCCTCGCTCGCGCTGCGGGCCTCGCTCTCGCAGAAGTCTTCGATTTCCAGGCCCAGGTCGCGGACCATCTGGCGGTCTTCCTCGGCGCTGCGGCCGTAGGTCGTGAGGTAGTTGCCGATGAGGAAGCTGTCGGCGCCGGCCAGGAAGATCCAGCTCTGGAGATCGCGCAGACACTTTTCGCGGCCGCCGGCGATCTTGATCTCCTGGCGCGGGAACAGGAAGCGGTAAATCGCGATGATTTTGAGACACTCCATCGGCTCGAGGGGCTCAGTGCCCTGGAGCGGGGTGCCGTCGATGGCGATGAGGAAGTTGAGGGGCACAACGTCGGGGTCGAGCTCGCGCAGCTCGAAGGCCAGATCGAGGCGGTCGGCCCAGGTCTCCTTCATGCCGAAAAGGGCGCCGCTGCAGAGGCTGATGCCGGCGGATTTGAGGTTCTTGAGCGTGTCCAGCCTTTCGTCGTAGCTGTGCGTCTTGATGATGCTGGGGAAATGGCGGCGCGAGGTCTGGAGGTTGTGGTTGTAGCGCATGACGCCGATCTCTTTCAGGCGACGTGCCTGTGCCTCTGTCAGACACCCCAGAGAAGCGCACGCCCGGATCTCGCCGGTGGCGCGGATGCGCTGGATGCTCTTGCCCCAGTCTTCGATCTCCTCGTCTTTGGGGCCGTAGCCGCTGTTGACGATGCCGAAGGAATCGGCCCCGGCGGCCGCCGCCTGCATCGCCGCCTCGAACACGTTGTCTTTCTGAAGGACGGTGAGGCCCTTGACGGGCGTCTCGTAGTGGGCGGACTGGCTACAGAACGCGCAATCCTCGCTGCAGCGGCCGACTTTGGCCGCGACGATGCTGCAGCAGCGGACGCGCCGGCCGACGAAATGGTCGCGGATGCGCGATGCTTCGCGAAACAGATCGAGCCGATTCTCGGGGCCGAGGGCGACGAGCCACTCGGCCTGGAACCGCGAAACAGGCGTACCAGCGATGACCTGCCGGGCGAGCGAGGCGATCATCCCGGCGGCAGAGGGGGTGGCATTATGTTCCATGGGCTCTCCAGGTTTCCTGAACATCGTCGCGCCGGGGGCGGTCCGAGCCGGCCGCGGCGGCTGCTTTATGCCCGTGCCGTGTGGACGCACGCATCACATCTGCGGCTCCAGACAGGCACGGGAGGGTCTGGTCGAACGACTAAGTAGGAACGCAGAGAGATTGACCCGGGGTGGCATGGGCAATGTACTCATTGCCCGTGCGCATGAAACACGGGCAGCGAGTATCCCGGCGCGCCGGGACCCATGCCACCCTGCTCGAGACGGCCAACCATTCTGCGTTCCTACTTAGCGGCGGCGCTGGCCTGCGCCCGGCCGTCCGCCGGCCGGCTGCTGGGCACGAACGTCAATCGAACGGATCCGGACCACCTGATACGTGATCGGATCGAGTTGATAGAAATTCAGGCGCTGTACGCTCGTGTCCAGAATACAGAGAATCTCGCACTGGGCGTCGACGCTGCTGGTGGTGACGACGTATTCGCCGACGGTTCCGGACTGGCCGCTGGCCAGGGCGGTCTGCGGCGCCGCGGCGTTCAGGATGATCAGTCCCACGAGCAGGATCACCGCGGTGACGCTCAGGACGCCGATGGCAAAGTCTTTGCTGGTCATGGTCGGGGCCCTCCTGCCGGCGGTGGGATGAGCGGGTTGAGGGGCTGCTGGTTGGGCAGCGCCTGGCCGGGGGCGGCTCCGCCGCCGGGCGGTCCGACAAAGTCGCGCATCAGGTCATAGGTGAACGCGTGTCCGACGTCGGTGGCTCCGTTGGCCGCGCGGGGGACGAGCGAGCGGAAGACGTGGAGCTTCTTGCCGCCCGAGTCGATGAGATAAATCGCGTCGTTGGCGACGTCGCCCCTGCCTGCCAGGAGCAGGTATTCACCCCGCCGTGCCCCGACCGCCTGAGCGAGGGCGGAAGGCGGGGTGTAGGCGGTGAACACGATTGCCGCGAGGAGAAAGAGATTCACCCCCGCGAGCAATATGATGAGCCCACGTTTGGTCATGGCTTTTGCTCCGTGCCTGGATGGAACCGGCCGGTGCGGGTGCCGCGCGACACCGCCCGGTGCGGATGCGAGCATTATTGCAGGTTGGCCCGCTTGGCCGGCTTGAACGCGACGACCAGGCATCCCACGAGGAAGGCCAGGCCGAACAGCCAGGGGTACAGCAGGGACGGCTCTTCGCTGACCGTCTTGGGTTGGGGCAGGTCATAGGTTTGTGCCATGGCCGGCCCGGCCATCGCGAGTATACCGATGAGGATCGATCGCATCTTCCGCACGATAAGCACCTCTCCATCCGGCGTCGGGGGATTATAACCGGCCCGGGGGCCGTGGTACACGCGGGGCCAGACGGTGGCGCGGGCGTCTCGTCTGGACCGAGCAGCCGGGATGCGTGCGGCAGGGAAGACGGCACCCCAAGGACGCATCGGTCGCCCGCCCCGCGCTTCGCGACGGGGCGGGGCACCCGCCATGCGAAACTCGGATACCCGAAAAGGCGCTAGGGGGTCGGGTTGAGTGTGGAGAGCTCGGAGAGGAGGGCCTGGGCGGGCGCGTGCTGGGGGTCGATCTGCAGGGCACGGCGGGCGGCCTCGCGAGCCTGCTCCAGCTGGCCGACCTGGACCAGCAGCGTGGCCCGGGCGTAGGGGTACTCGGGGTGGGTGGGGTCGAGCTCCTCGGCCTTGAGGAGGGCCTGTGTCCCCGCATCGACGTTCCTGAGCTTCCATTCGGCCAGGCCGAGGTTGTACCAGTACCGGGCCTGGCGGGGCTCGCGATCGACGGCGGCGCGGAGAGCGTTTCGCGATTCAGGAAGCTGATCAAGCTCGGCGTAGAGCAGGCCCAGGGCATAGAGATGAGCGGGCTGGCTGGGCTCGAGCTCTGCCGCACGGGCGGCCTGGACGAGGGCTTCTTTCGGCCGGCCGAGGGCATCGAGCGTCATGGCGTACGCGTGTCGGAATGCCGGGGCGCCCGGGTCCCACCGGATGGCCTTTTCATACCAGGGGATCGACTCCTGCGGCTTGCCGGTATCGACCAGGTACTGCGCCCAGCGGAACGCACCGAGCGGCTGATCCTGGTTGAGGGTGAGCATTTCCGTCAAGTCGGCGTGGGCTTTCCTGGCCTCAGGCGAGGCGAGGGGGCTCTGCCAGGGCTGGCGGTGTCGCAGGGCCCAGGCGGCCTTCACGCGGACGAGGCGGCTGGGACTGGCGAGGAGGTTCTGAATCCGGTCGGCGATGGCCTGGGATTCGGGCCGCTGGCCGGCCGGATCCAGGATGAGCTCGAGGGTTTCGATCGCCGCGGCCTGAGCGAGCGGGGATTCATCTTCGAGCACATGGAGGAGGGCAGCGGTGACGGAAGGCTGCAGAGCGGGGTCCTGAATGGCTGCACCCAGGAAACGGGTCTCGACGGCCCGCCAAGCCGGGTTTGCCTCTTTTGAGAGCAGGCCGATCGCGTCGGGCGCCGCCGTGAGGTCGTTCTCCTTGAGCCGCGCGAGCAGTTGGGCCCGCGTTCGCGTCGGGCGCTCCATGTTTCTGCCGTACCATTCGTCGACGGTGTCGATCGCCCAGTCGATGCTCTGCTCGGGGTGGCAGCGGGTGCAGGCGTTGGGGATGCCATGTTCTTTCGTCAGCAGCGGGTCGGGGATGGTCATGCCGTGGTCGCGGCGGCGGTGGCGCTGCATGTAGGTGGTCAGGGGCATGTGGCAGTCGTAGCAGAAGGAGCCTTCCTTGCCGAGCGGATGGCGGCCGTGCTCTTCCTCGGCGATCGGCCGCTTGGAGCCGATGCCGTTTTCGTGGCAGCGCAGACAGAGGGAGTTGTCGCGCACGTTGAGCTTGCCGGTGTGGGCGCCGTGGCAGTCTATGCAGCGGATGTTCTGGCCGTGCATGTAGCTGAGGGAGAATACGGCGCCCTCGAAGTCTTCGTCGCGGACCTGCCCGTCGGGATAGAATGTGTCGCTTAAGTCCGGGAGGATGAGCTCGAAGTGATCGGAGAAACTCTCTCCGTGGCGGTATGTGCCGGTCATGTCCGCCCGCCGCGAATGGCAGCCCATGCAGGTCTGGAAATACCTCGGCCACTCCAGGGGCCGCGTGTGCGGATCGCCGGTGTTCTCAGTGGCCTTGTTGCCGTACTGGCGCTGCCAGTCGTCGTGGGCCTTCATGGGACCG
>CAZQEN010000099.1:0-21051 GCA_964591605.1 uncultured Planctomycetales bacterium | reverse complement strand
CCACGTTGCACATGACGACGATCTTGCGCTGGGCGTTCTCGCGGCTGATCATGTTGGGGCCAAACTCCGGCGTGATCCGGGCCAGTGACTTGAGCGGCACCTTGGCTCCGCCCGGAGTATCGACGAGCACATCCGCGACCATGTCCGGCGTCGGCGGGACGGAAGCGGCGGCCGGATCGCAGGCCCGTACGACCAGGTCGAATCCATAGCGGCCTTCGAGCACCTGCGTGATCGCCTCACCGCGGAAGGCGGTCTGCAGCGCGGCGGCCGCATCGCCGACGTGCAGGCCGTGACGCGCCAGCGCATGGCGATCGAACTCCACGCGGCGCAGCGGAATGTTGTTCTGCTGCTCGGTGGAGAGGTCGACCACGCCCGGAATCTGCTGCATGACACCCTCGGCCTGGCGGGCCAGCTCCCGTAATCTCACGAGATCCTCACCGAAGATCTTGACGGCGATGTTGGCCCGCGTCCCGGAAAGCATGTGATCGATGCGGTGGCCGATCGGTTGGCCGAACTGGGCGCGGACGCCGGGGATCATGCCCACGTCGCGGCGAATGGCCTCCAGCAACTCGGCCCGGGTCCGCCGGGGTTTGCCCATCCGCACGGGGGCGTCCATGTCGAGCGTGAGGTCGATTTCACTGCCTTCGGTGTTCATGCCGTGGGCATCGGCCTCGCCGCGCCCGGTGCGCCGGCCGATGGCGGCGATTTCGGGATGCTGCATCAGCGTGGTCTCGACAAGATTCGCGAGCCGATCGCTCTCTTCGAGCGACGTACCGGGGACGGTGACGAGGCCGACCACCAGCGCGCCCTCGCTGAACTCGGGCAGAAAGCTGGAACCCATGCCGGCGGCCCCAAACACGGCCAGCGCCAGCAACGCCACCGTGGGAACGACCACCCACCAGGGATGATGCGTCACGAAGTTCAATGGATGCACGTAGAGCTGCTTGAGCAGGCGGACGACCGCAGGTTCTTTCGCCTTCCGCACGGTTTTGCTGCCGGGCAGCAGGTAATAGCTGAGGGCCGGCGTCAGCGTCAGGGCGGCCAGAAGCGAAGCGGCCAGCGAGACGGCGAAAGCAATGCCGAGCGGCCGAAGGAGGCGGCCTTCCACGCCCGACAGGAACAGCAGCGGCACAAAAACAAGCAGGATGATCAGGGTGGCAAAAACGATCGACGCCCGTACTTCGACGCTGGCGCGGAAGACGACCTCGATGGCGGACCGCTGCCGCGCGGCAGGCAAGGCGGCCTTCTCGCGCAAGCGGCGGATGATGTTCTCCACGTCGATGATGGCATCATCGACCAGCGCGCCGATGGCGATGGCCATGCCGCCGATGGTATTGATGCTCGCACCGAACAGGCGAAGCGTCAGAATGGCGGCCACCAGCGAGACGGGAATCGCCAGCAGCGTGATGAAACTGGCCCGCAGGCTGGCCAGGAACAGCACCACGACCAGAATGACCATGATGCCGCCGTCGCGCAGCGCGTAAATGGTGTTGGCCACTGAGGCCTCGATGAAGTCGGCCTGACGGAAAAGGCGTTTGTTGATGACCATGCCTTCGGGCAGCGTGCCCTGAATCTCATCGAAGGCCTTGTCGAGGAGGCGGGTAACTTCGAGCGTATTCGCGTGAGGCTGCCGGAGGACGGCCATCACCACGCCGGGTTCGACGATCGGCTCCCAGTTCGGTCCGCGGCGCGACGCCGAGCCGGTGCCGCGGCGGATCGCCGCGCCGATCATGACCGTGCCCAGATCAGAGACCTTGATCGGCCGGCCATGACGGACCTCGATGACGGTCTGGCGGATGTCCTCCTCAGATCGGATTCGGCCGATGCCCTGCAGGATCGACTCTTCACCGCTCTGCACGAGGAATCCGGCGGCGACGTTTTCGTTGGATTTGCGAAGGGCTTCGGTTACCTCGCCGATGCTGATCTGGTGAGCCCACAGCCGCTGCGGCGACAGCACCACCTGGTACTGCTTGATGTCACCCCCGAACAGGGCGACCTCCGCCACGCCCGGCACGGACAGGATCCGCCGCCGCAGGTTCGTGCCGGCCATCGTGTGCAGATCGAGAAGCGTATGCTTCTTCGAAGTCAGGGAGGCAAAGAAGATCTCGCCCATGACCGACGACATGGGGGCCATGATCGGAGGATCGGCCTGCTCGGGCAGTTTGTCCGTGATGCCGGCCAGCCGTTCGCTCACCGTCTGGCGGGCGCGATGAATGTCCGTGCCCCATTCGAACTCGACCCAGATGGTGGAGAAGCCCACCGCAGTGGACGACCGGACGCGCCGCACGTCGGCGGCGCCGTTGACCGCGGTTTCGATGGGAAAGGTGACGAGCGTCTCCATCTCCTCGGGGGCCATGCCGTGGCCCTCGATCAGGATGGTCACCGTCGGCGCGGTCAGGTCGGGGAACACGTCCACCGGCATGGTGAGCGCCGAGTAGATACCGCCCAGCAGGAGAACGATTGAGGCAATGACGATGGCCAGGCGATTGGCCAGCGACCAGCGGATGAGTGCGTTGATCATGACAGAGGCTCTCCCTGCTCAATGGCCGTGGCCATGACCGAATGCGGCGGGCGCGAGCGATGACAGCTTGACGGCATAGGCACCCTTCGTGGCGACGCGCTCTCCATCCTGAACGCCGCTGAGGACCTGCACGAAGCCGCGGTCGCGGATGCCGATCTCCAGGTCTCGGCGCTGGAAGTTTTCGCCGTCGATCAGCACGAACGCGATGGGCCGGCCGTTGTCCAGGACGACTGCCTCCTCCGGCACGGCCACCGCATCCACAACGGTCTGAGTCTCGAGGTGAACGTCCGCGAACATGCCCACCCGCAGGAGCCCGTCCGGATTCGGCAGTTCGTAGATGACCGGGATGCTGCGCGTCTCCGGATCAACCACGGTGCCGAGATGCACCAGTCCGCCCCCGACCTCGCCCGGCACACGGATCCGCCGGTCCGGCAGGGAGGCCACGACGATGCTCGCCCCGGGTTGGGCGGGCAGGCCGGGCAGGTCCGCCTCGGGAATCTGGGCCTGGATCCAGACTCGATCCGTGTTGACGATGCGGAAGACCGCGTCGGTTGCCGCCTCGATGTGCTCGCCTTCACTTCGACCGACGCTGACAATGTGGCCGGCAATCGGCGCCCGGAGCGGCAACTGCAGCGAGCCGGCCGCGGGCGGATCGGACGGGCCGGAGGAGGTCTGCGAGCGCAGACGATTGAGTCGCTGCCTGGAGGTCTCACAGGCTTTGCGCATGGCCTGAGCGGCGGCGGCTTCGGCCTCGGCCAGACCCAGCTCCTGCTCGGCCTCGTCGAACTGCCTCTGCGAGCCCGCGCCTTTGTTCCGGAGCTCCCTGGCCCTTTCCATGGCCCGCCGGGCGTATTCCAGCCTGGCCTTCGACTGCGCCGCCGATCGCTCGACCTCCAGCGTGCGGATATCCAGTTCCAGCTCGCGCAACGTCAGCTCCATTTCCACGGCCTGCACCTGCGCGCGATTCGCGCTGAGCTGATACAACTCTGTCGCCGGCAGCGGCGGCTCAATGCGGGCCACCACCTGCCCGGCATCGACCCGGTTGCCGATCCGGGGCAAACTGCCGCCTGCGGGCGGAAGGAGCCGGCCGGAAACGGGGGCGCTGACGACCGCCGATGCGCCTTGGGCGGCCGTTACCTGTCCAGGAATCACCAGACGCCGCGTGAGCGTTTGCCTGCGGGCCTGCCCCAGGAGCATCCCGATCTTCCATTGCTGCTCCATCAGGAACGAGACGCGGTTGGGCGGCTCGGGCGCGGCGGACTGGGCGGCTGCCTGCTCGGCCGCGGCGGGGTCCGGGTGCACCACGATCTCGCCGACGTCGATCGTCTCATCAACCTGCGGGCTGCGGACCACGAGCTTGAGCGTGTACGTGCCGGCCCGCTCGAACGTCGGCGAGGGCACGAACAGGCCGTCGCGTTTGGGCGCATCCAGTCTTTGCGAGACGACCTTGCCATCCGAAGCGACGGCTTCGAAGGCCAGCGAGCCAGCTCGCACCGGCTCGCCGGTCGCCAGCACGCTGAGGTGCGCCAGGAACTCCGCCGCCTGGCCCTGGACCAGTTGCGGGTACTCCATGAACAGCTCGACCTTTGGCGTGAAGAGCGTAACGACCACCGGCTCAGGCCCTTCGTCTGCTCCGTGGGTGTGGCCGTCGTCGTGGGCGTCGTGGCCAGCGGGTCCTTGTCCGTGGTCGTGTGATGAGACGGAAGACTCGCGGCTGCAGCCGGCCGTGACGCCCATGGTCAACGCAGCTGAGGAGATCAAAGTTAAGGCAAGGCATCTCATGTTCAGGCCCTGAGGTCAGTTTGGGGTACCGGACAGAGCACGTGGCGCAGGCTGCGGGGAGACTGCGCACGGTGACGTAGAAGGCTGAGCGGAACAGTGGAGGATCAGATCAGAAGTGAGTGACCGCTCTGCAGAAGCTCGGCGATCCTGCTGTGTGCGCGCAGTACCCCTGTGGGCCGGGCGTGAGCCCCCCGTTCAAGGGGGGATCCGGCCGTGGTGCCCGACGAAGCGGTCGCGATCATGACGAGGGGTAACGCGGGTTTCGGCTGGAAAGCGGACGCCTGTACGCATGTGGGTAATCGCGGCGGGTCGTTGAGTGTGAGGAAGAACTGCGCCCCCTCAAAGTCAACCGCACCGTCCGTCGGATGATCGTGACCGCTGCCGGATGTGGGTAGTCCGCCGGGTACTGTATCAACTTTGTGCGCGTGGAAGTCCTCTTCGTGATGCTCGTGAATGACGATGAATCCGGGACCCAGCGGACCGAGGATCAGCGTGGGAAGCAGACTCGCCGCGGCCAGCAGACATCCGGCCCGATACAGGAGGGCGCGGTGAAGGCCGGTCATCGTGCTGCGTCTGTACGTCTGCCCGTGACTGCACATGGACTCAAGTCTACCACCATCACGTCGCACCCGCCACGCCCCAGCGTGGGGTTCGACCCGGGGGTGCGTGACCTGGTCCACGGGGCGAAAAGACGGGAGCGATTGTGGTCGTCGCCGGGGCAGCCGCGGATTAACGAGCCCGAGTCACCACTCGAGGCCGCCTTTGAGCGGCTTTTTGCGTTTCTTTTCGAGGCGCGGGGCGGCGGGGGCGGATTCGTCGTCGACCGAGCCGGTGTAGTCGGGCGACTCGGCCACTTTCCTGATTGACAGGCCGATGCGGCGGCGATCTTCGTCGACCTCGAGCACTTTGACCGTGACTTCCTGGCCCTCGCGCACCACCTCGCTGACCTGGCGCACATGGGCGTTGCTCAGCTCGCTGATGTGCACGAGCCCCTCGACGCCGGTGGCCAGCTCGACGAATGCGCCGAACTCGCTGAGCCGCCTGACCACGCCTTTGACAATGGCGCCCTCGGGCCAGCGGACGCTGGCCCCCTGCCAGGGGTCGTCGCCCACGCGTTTGACCGAGAGGCTGATACGGCGGCGCTCCATATCGATCGAGATGACGCGCACCTGCGTTACGTCGCCGACCTTGATGACTTCGCTCGGGTGCTTGATGCGGCGCTCGAAGGTCATCTCGCTGATGGGCACAAGCCCCTCCACGCCCGGCTCGATCTCGACAAACGCGCCGAATCCTTCGAGCCGCGTGACGCGGCCGGTCACCAGCGAATCAGGCGGATACTTGGCCGGAACCGTGTCCCACGGATCGGGCATGACCTGTTTGAGGCCCAGGGCGATCTTGCGGGCTTCGCGATCGACGCGCAGGACCTTCACATCGAGCTGCTGGCCAACCTTGACCACGTCTTCGGGCTTCTCGACGCGCGAGAAAGCCATGTCGCGGACGTGCAGCAGGCCGTCGAGCCCGCCGATATCGACGAATGCGCCGTAGGGCATCAGCGTCTTGACCGTGCCGCGGACGACCTGGCCTTCCTGCAGCGTCTCGAACGTGCGGGCGGCCTCGGCGGCGGCTTCCATATCGAGCACGTCGCGGCGCGAGACGACCACCGTCTTCTCATCGCGCCGCACGTCGGTCACGCGGCAGCGCAGGCGGCGATTGACGTAAGGGGCGAGTTCCTCGACGCGGCCGCGCTCGACCTGGCTGATGGGCATGAACGCCTTGATGCCGTCGATGACCAGCTCCAGGCCGCCCTTGTTGTGACCGGTGACGCGGCCCTCGACGATTGCCCCTTCGCGCAGGGCCTGCCACGTGGTGGCCATGACCGCGCCTTTGCGGGAGAGGACCAGGAGACCCTCGGCGGAATCGTAGCCGGTGATCGTGACTTCGATGACCTCTCCAACGCGGGGCAGGGGTGCATCATCGAACTGGCTGGCCGCCAGCAGGCCCTGACTCTTGCCGCCCATGTCGACGAAGATGTCGTCCTTCTGGATGGCGATGACCCGGCCGCGACGAACCCCGGCGGCAGGCACCGCGCTGGGAGCGGGCTCGTCCGCCTCCATGAGGCTGTCGATTTCCATGTCGCCCAGCGCAGCCTCCAGCTCACGATCCAGGTCGGTGTCCGCACTGCTCCAGCGTCGCTCTGAACGCTCGTCCATAGGTCACTCGTTGATGGAAGGGGGTTGTTGAATCGGAATCGGGCCTCGACGGGATCTCTTTCCCAACGGCCCTCAGCATACCCAAGGCTGTCAGGCGAGTCCAACGCTCGCCTCGTGGTGCGAGCTCGGGGGTGCATCCGGCTTTCCGAGCCGCTTTGCAACCCGAAGCGATCCCATCGATAATGCCCCCCTTGCTGAGCTTGCAGGGGTGACGCCGAAATGAGCGATCCTTATTTCCAGAGCCTGTTCGCCGAGCGGATTGGCGGAACCAACTACGGAAAAGGCACCGCGATCTACAAGTTCGAGAAGATCAAGCGGGCCAAGCGTCAGGCGATCGCCGACTTTCCCGACCGGCCGCTGCTGGACTTCGGCATCGGCGAGAACGACGACATGGCCGACGCCGGCGTGCGGGCGGTGGTGAAGGCGGAGGTGGACCGGCTCGAGAACCGCGGCTACGCCGACAACGGCATCGCCGAATACAAACAGGCGGCCGCCGCGTGGATGCAGCGCGAGTTCGGCGTCACCCTCGACCCGGCCACGCAGATCAACCACTGCATCGGCTCGAAGACGGCCCTGGCCCTGCTGCCGGCGGCGTTCATCAACCCCGGCGACATCACGCTCATGACCGTGCCGGGCTACCCGGTCGCGGGGACGTGGACGCGTTACCTGGGCGGGCAGGTGTTCGCGATGCCGCTGCTCGAAGAGAACGGTTATCTGCCGAACCTCGACGCGATTCCCGAGGACGTGGCGCGGCGGGCCAAGCTGATGGTGCTCAACTATCCCAACAGCCCGACCGGGGCCCTGGCCGACGAAGAGTTCTATATGGAGGTGATCGAGTTCGCCAAGGCCCAGCGGATCGTCGTGATCCAGGACGCGGCCCACATCATGCTCAGCTACGGCCGCCGGCCGCTGAGCTTCCTGCAGATCGAGGGGGCCCGCGAGGTCGGCGTCGAGGTCCACTCGATGAGCAAGGGCTTCGACATGATCGGGTGGCGGCTGGGTTTCGTGGCCGGCAACCCGCTCATCGTCCGCGCTTTCGCCGACATCAAGGACAACAGCGACAGCGGGCAGTTCATGGCGATCCAGAAAGCCGCGGTGGCCGCCCTGAAGGACGAGCAGATTCCGCAGCGCGTTCGCGAGAAATACCAGCGGCGGCTGCACAAGCTCGTGGAGACGCTGGCAAGCCTGGGCTTTCACGCGAAGATGTCGGGCGGCACGTACTTCCTCTACGTCCGCGCCCCCCGCGGCATTCAGGGCGGCCCGACGTTCGCCAGCGCGGAGGAGTGCTCGCAGTTCCTGATCCGCCAGCGCTCGATCTGCACCGTCCCCTGGGACGATGCGGGGCCGTACCTGCGCTTCTCGGTCACCTACCACGCACCCACGCAGGCCGACGAGGACGCGCTGATGCGGGCGCTCAAGGACCGCATCGCCGCCGATCACTTCGTCTGGTAGAGTTCCCCGGGGAGTTTGACCCTGTTCGGCGACGGCGCTCCGGCGTTTCCGTATGACCGACGCGCGGCTTCCTGCTTTTCTGGCACGCTTCTTCGATCGGCCTTTATCACGAAAACGCGGAGGTCGGCCGCGGCGAATCGCGCAGCGGCGGGCTGTCGTGATCTTGGGTCCGGGGGCCCACAATACCTTCTATGTACTCTTAAAACCTATTAAATGTTTCTTGATGCACCGCGGGGGTCGAGTCACACCCGCCACGGCTCACGGTACTCCTTCGTCAGCAGCTTCGCCGCCTCCGGGTCGCCGGTGATGGTGCCGGCCTGGGCGTCCCAGCGGACGCCGCGGCCCACGCGGCAGGAGATGGTGGCCAGCAGGCCGGGCAGGGCGCCGTCGAAACCGGCCTGGGCGTCGGCGTTGCAGGCTTTTCGCGAGCGCATGCAGTCAAAGAAGTTAGCGTGGTGCCGCACCGTGTCATCGCCGTCGACCTTCTCCGAGTAATAGGGCTTTCCGGTCTGACGGCCGGACTCGCGGAACATGTCGAAGCCCTTGCGGTTGATCTGCAGCACGCCTCTGGTTCCGACGAACTCGATCCCGTGGTCCATGTCGCCGAACCGCGGCCAGCCGAGCGTATGGCACAGGGTGTAATCCATCACGTAATCGCCGCAGTCCACCACCGCCTGCAGCGTGTCGGGGGTATCCCGGGCATCCTTGAGCACGTAGATGCCGCCGCTGGCCGCCACCGACCTGACATCTCCGCCCAGGGCCCACATCACCACATCGAACAGGTGCACGCCCCAGGCCACCGTCATGCCCGTCGAGTAATCCCAGAAGAAGTAGAAGTTGAAGTGGAACCGGGCCGGGTTGAACGGGCGTTTGGGCGCCGGCCCCAGCCACATGTCGTAATCCACGCCCGGCGGCGGGTCGCTGTCGGGCGGGTTGCCCAGCGTCCCGCCCATGGACTTGATGCCCCACGTGTTCCACACGTGTGCCGCCGTCACCTGCCCCAGCTCGCCCGCCTTGATTCGCTCCACCGCGTGTATCCAGTGCGGCGACGAGCGCTGCTGCGTGCCGATCTGAATCACGCGCTTCGTTTCCCTGGCCGTGTCGGCGATCAGCCGGCATTCGCGAACGGTGTGGCCGGAGGGCTTCTCCAGGTACACGTCCTTGCCGGCCTTCATGGCCGCGATGGCCGGAATGGCGTGCCAGTGGCAGGTCGTGGTGATGAAAACGGCATCGATGTCCTTGTTGTCGATGATCTGGCGGAAGTCCTTGCAGCGCCTGGGCTGATGGCCACCCTCATCCGCGTTCTTGGAGGCCCGGTCGAGCTGCGCATCGTCCACGTCGCAGATCGCCACCAGCTCGACGTCTTTGCGCTCCCGCAGCGAGATGATGTGCGCATTTCCGCGTCCGCCGGTGCCGATCACCCCCACCCGGATCCGGTCATTGGCCCCCAAACTCCCCCGCCCCGGCCGGGCCGCCGCCAGCGCCGTGGCCGCACCAACCGTCGATCGCACAAACGTCCGCCGCGACATGTCATGAGCTGCCATTGATGTGTCTCCGCGTCAAAAAGCCTCGTGGCCGCCGGACCACCCCCCGGAATTGGCTCAGACTCTACCACGAAACGCCCGCGAGAAGTAACCATCCGTTCCGCCCGCCCGAAATCAGGTATCCCGCGCGCCAGGTTTGGTGGAGCGGCCGGATTGGGTTCGATTTGTTGTTTCTGATCATCTGTTCGCAGCTCGATCCTCGCGGCCGGCGCCAGGTCCCGTCAGCCGCGGTCCTGCCATGTCTGGAACACGACGGGCGCTCTGGCCGCGGGCCGTGGAATGGAGCGGGCGATTGCGGCCGGCGTGAGTGTCCCCCCTTCTCCGGGCGACTGTGACTGCTTTGCCCGGAGGGCATTCGAGCGTTGCCAGGGACTTTGAGTCCCTGGATGTGGGTCACTGCGATCCCTTTCTCCTCTCCCCTTCTCTTCTCCGCCCTGCGGGCGGAGAAGAGAAGGGGAGAGGAATTGCCTGGGCCCCTTTGTTCCAGGGACTCAAAGTCCCTGGCAACCATCGTGCGCCCTGCCGGGCGAGAATCTGAAACGCGCAGGTGTCTGGCGGCGGAATGGAGCCCGATGCGCAAGTCGAAGATCCGCCGCGTCGGGCTCTGTTGCACGTGTTCTTGGCGCTCAACAATCGATTGGATGATTCGGCCGGCTTGTCGGCTCGCGGGCTCATTTGTGACTCGCTGCCTGGTAGTGGCGGGCGATGTCGTCGGGGGATAGCGGGCGGTTGTAGATCGACACCTCGTCGATGCGGCCCTCGAAGTTGGCGAAGTTGTCGCTGCGGCCGCCGATGAAGATCTGGTCCGTTTCGGGTGGGCATCCAGGGATGGGTTCGGCAGAGATTTCGGGTTCTGAGCGGCCGTTGAGATATACCGTCACGCGGCGCCCGTCGCGGACCATCGCGACGTGGTTCCACGTTTTGACGCCAACGTCAGCCCGGCCCGGCAGGCACTCCTTGAGCGAGTCGCCGTTGTAGAAGAGCAGCTTGCCCATGGCCTGATGCGTGCCGCCGATGGCGAGGTGGTCGCCGGGTGCGCCGGCGGCACCATCGGCGCCGCGCGAGAAGAGGTAGCCGGTCACCTCCCGCGCATCGACCGGGAGGTCATTGCTGAACCACATTTCGACGCTGTAGCGCTCGCCCAGACCGGGGATGCGGGCAGAGATGCGCCCCCCGGCGCACCGGGGGGCACGGTTGACGCGCTTCGGATCGGCCGAAGGTGGTCCGGCAGACGGTCCTTCCAGGTAGAAGACCACGCCAGGCTCGAAGACCCCGTCGTTGCCATTCCCGCTCAGATCCGCCGCCCGCGGGCCCTCGAATTCGTTCAGCCTCCAGTAAGCGGCCGGCTTCGAGGCCAGCACCGCCGCCGGATAGCCGCCGAAAGGATAGTCGTCCCCTGTCAGCGCTCGCCGCGGTCTGCCCGACACCTCCTCCAGCAGCGGCAGCAGCGCTTTCACGATCTTCGGGGCTGCATCCACCTCAAGGCAGGCCGAAATCGCCCGCCACGTCGTATATCCGCCCAGCACGTGCTGGGCCGGCGGCGGGATGTAGCCGTCGTAGCCGTTGGCCAACTCGATCGTGAACGTCGGCGTGAGCGGGCTGCGGGCCTTGATCTCCAGCCCGGTGATGCCGAACACCTCGCAGGGGATCGCGGCAATGCCCAGGTGGCCGATGGCCAGTGCCTGGAGCTTGAGCTCGTGCGCGGGAGACACTTCACTGAGCTGCACCTGCTGCCAGGCATAGACCTCGGGGAGGGTCTTGGGCTTGCGGTCCTTGAACGTTTCGAACAGCGCACGCGCTTTGGCCAGGTCGGCATCGCTGATCGGGCGGATCTGGAGCGTGATCGCCGACTCACTCATCCGCAGCGGCACCCAGTTGTGATAGCTGATCTTCTCACAGGCTCTCAAAACCTGATCGGCCATCATCTCTGCATATGAGAGATGCGTGGGCGGTGCGGCGGGCCTGGGTTGACCGTAGTCCATCCAGTGCAGGTCGCCGCTGGTGCCGTTGGACATCATCGCGACGAACGGCCGGCCCCCGTCGCGCGGCCCGATCTTCTCCTCCACTTTCGCTGCAAAGATCCCGAAGTAGTCGGCCGAGAGCGGCTTGGCCCCCACGTAGTGCATCGAGTAATTGGCCAGCAGCGCGATCGGCCGGCCATCGGGGGACTGCACGGAGACGATGGAAAGGTCAGGATCCACCGGCCCGGCCGGGCCCAGGTAATCGGGGTTCTGATAGCCCGGATGCATCATGGAACGGATGGTGCGGTAGCCAAAGGGATCGATCTCGATGCGGTCCGGGCGTCGGATCCACTGTCGGCAGTGCGTGTGCTCTGTGTCGTGCACGACGGTCCAGCCGATCCGCGCCGGGGCCAGATTCGCCCCCGCCGCCCGGACTGCCTCCGCGATCCGCCCCGGGAGCCACGCCCGATAGGCCATGTTGCCATCCGAGCCGAGCAGCCCATCGAGAGCCGGCCCCGAATGCGTGTGCGTCGCCGACATCAGCATGCGGTCCAGCGGAATACCGGTGGAGACCTTCGCCAGGTGCTTGGCCTCGTCGAACACCTCCCGCGGGATCACGCAGTTGTCGACCACCGCCATGGCGATGCGTTCGCGGCCGTCGTCCAGCACGACGCATCGGGCGTGCAGCCGGTCCTGCACCTCGCTGGCGGTGTGCTCGAAGAAGCTCCCCGAGACCCGCACGGGAAGTTCCAGCGGCGTGATATCCACCGCCGCAGCTCCCGCCCGGAAAACGCGCTGGGTCTCCGCTCCGACTGCCGCGGCCGACAGCCAGATGAACTGGCCCACGATCACCCACCTACATGCAGCCAACATGCGTCCGCTCACAACCCACCCCTTCCGGAGTCGCTCAGCCTGATATGTCCGCACGATCCTAATCCCGTCCACGGTCGCGGCAAAGTCACGGTTGCCCGGATATGCCCGGCCGCTTACGTTGAACGGCCATGGAAAGCCGCACGCCCCTGCCGCCCCCCGACCCCGCGCGCTTCCAGCCTTATCACGAACCCTTCCGGACCACGCTGCTGCGGACGGGCCTCATTGCGCTGGCCCTGGGCAGCATCGGTTCGATCGTGCATCAGGGTCGCCTTCCCGCCGGCCGCACGGATGTCTACGCCTGGATGGTCCTGGTGCTCTGTGTCCTGTGGTTCAGTCTCGGCGGCCACTGGGTCGAACTGGCATACCTCAATTGCCTGCGCCCCCGCATCGCGAAGTGGCCGGATCACGTTCTCGTCTGGGTCCGCATCGGCACCTGGTTGCTGGGCGGCAGCGTTCTGGCCCTGGGCATCGTCACTACGTACGGACTCCTGATGGTCGGCCAGATGCCGGGCACGGGCCTCCTGCGCCGCGCTCTGTTCCTGGGCGGCCCTGTCTTTGCGGTCATCGAACTGGTCCCGCACACCCTCCTGACCGCCCTCGGCCGCCCCAGCTTCTGGAACCGCCGCGGGTGACAGATCTGGAAACTCTTTCGGGCGTTCACCGCCCTGCCGGACCTGCACGAGCGCTCCCAGAACCACTGCCAGACCCACCTCCATGTCTGCCGCCCTGCTTTCGCCCACCTGCCGCCCGCGTGCGGGTCCTGGTATACTGCGGGTCTGAACATGCTTGCCAAACGCATCATCCCGTGCCTCGATGTGCATGCCGGGCGCGTCGTGAAGGGGGTCAACTTCGTGAACCTCCGCGACGCCGGCGACCCGGTGGAGATCGCGCGCCGTTACGAGATCGAGGGCGCGGATGAACTCGTCTTCCTGGACATCACCGCCAGTCACGAGCAGCGTGACATCATCCTCGACGTCGTCGCCCGGACGGCCGAGCAGGTCTTCATGCCCCTCACCGTCGGCGGCGGAATCCGCACGCTCGAGGACATCCGCCGGCTGCTCAATGCCGGCGCCGACAAAGTGTCAATCAACTCGGCCGCCGTCAAAGACCCCAACTTCGTTCGCGAGGCGGCTCTCCGCTTCGGCAGCCAGTGCATCGTCGTCAACATCGACCCGAAACGCATTCGGCGCGACGGCCGCGAAGTCTGGGACGTCCACATCAATGGCGGGCGCATCCCCACCGGCCTCGAAGCCGTCCCGTGGAGCCGCAAGGTCGAGGAACTCGGCGCCGGCGAGGTCGTCCTGACCTGCATGGACGCCGATGGAACGCAGAACGGCTACGACCTTGAGATCACCCGTGCCGTCGCCGAGGCCGTGCATATCCCGGTCGTCGCATCGGGCGGCGCCGGCTGCCCCGAACACCTCGCCGACGCCGTCACCCTGGGCAAGGCCGACGCGGCGCTGGCGGCCAGCATCTTCCACTTCGGTACGTACAGCATCCGTGCGACCAAGGAGCTGATGGCTCGCCGCGGAATCCCCGTACGGCTTTGAGGGTCGGCCTCCTGGTTCATTCTGTCCGAGATTTGTCCAGCCACGCTGAGACCCGGCTCGCTCCCCGCCGCCCGGGATCAGGGTCCGCCGAATCGGTCGCGCACGGGCGAAGCCTGGCCGTCGACCGCTCAGGTCGTGTTCACGAATCAGCCGCGATATAATCGCCCCGAAGAGAGCGTTTGACAGGATTGCGGCCTCTGGTTGGCCGGCGTCCTGATGTGATCAGATGGAGTCAACATGGCCGATACGGAAACCCGATCTGAACTGAGCCTGGATGGTGATGGCGGCAGCGGCGGAAACGAAAGCATGGAGGCGGTCGCGGAAGAGCTTCCCGCCGCCCCAGCCGCCCCCGCCAGAGAGCCGAAGATCCACAAGTACCTCAAGTACATGGTCGAGCTCAAAGCCTCCGACCTGCACTTCAAGTCGAACCAGCGCGTTCACATCCGCCACAAGGGCGATCTCAAGCCGATCAAAGGGCCGCCGCTGAGCGCCAAACAGGTGGAGGACATCTGGTTCGAGGTGATGAGCGAACACCACAAGAAGCAGCTCGAGGAGAATGGTGCGTCCGACTTTGCCTACCAGCTTGGCGGGTCCGACCGCTTCCGCGTCAACATTTTCCGCCAGCGCGGAACGCTCAGCGTTGCGGCCCGGCGGGTCAACAAGGACATCTTCAACTTCGAATCGCTGCACCTGCCCCAGAGCATCTACAAGATCACCGAGTACCACCAGGGGCTGGTGCTTCTGGCGGGCATCACCGGGTCGGGCAAGTCGACGACCATCGCCGCCGCCCTCGACTACATCAACGCCAACCGCGCCTGCCACATCGTCACCATCGAGGACCCCATCGAATACCTCTTCGAGGACAAAAAAGCGCTGATCAATCAGCGCGAGGTCGGCGTGGATGTCAAGGACTTCCAGCAGGCGCTCAAGTACCTGATGCGTGAGGACCCCGACGTGGTGCTCGTCGGTGAGATGCGCGACGCCGAGACGTTCATGGCCGCCCTCAATGCGGCGGAAACCGGCCACCTGGTGTTCGGGACCGTCCACGCCTCCGGGTCGGCCCAGACCATCACCCGCGTGCTCGACCTGCTGCCCGAGGGCTCGCGCGACCTGATCCGCCAGACGCTGGTGTTCAACCTGCAGGCGATCGTGTGCCAGAAGCTGCTCCCCTCGATCAAGAAGGGCATACACCGCGTGCCGGCCGTCGAGATCATGTTCGCCACGCCCACCGTGCGCAAGCTGATCGATGAGAAGCGCGAGGATGAGATCGCCAAGGTTATCCGGGCCTCGCAGGCTGAGGGCATGCTCGACATGAACGAGTGCCTCAAGCGCCTGGTCGATGAGGAATACATCGAGGTCCAGACGGCCTACGCCGCGTCGCCCAACCCGCAGGAACTCAAGATGCGCCTGAAGGGCATCACCGCCGGCAGCGGCGGCATCCTGGGTTGATGTGTTCGAAAGGCATGCGGATCCCCCCGGCCACGGCCGAAGGTACTGTCTTGTAGGGTATTCCCCGAAGTTGGTATGATCATTGAGTGCCTGCAGATCTGCGGGATGGGGCCCGATGTCCGTGTGGCCCTGTTCCCGGGGAATTCCCGGTTGCTCCAGTCGTCAGCGGAGCACGACTGGTCCGATAGCAGGCGCGCGGCCGGAAAGCCAGCATCCAGACCATCGCGCTACGTCATCGCCCGCGGAGTGAGCGTCGCGCGGCGGCGTGTCTGAGGGTGTGACCGGAGAATCTGCGGTCTAGTGCCGTTTTCGGTACGAGAGTTTCGTGCTGGGTGTGCTAGGCTCGGCATTCATGCCGGGTAACCGGGCGGCATCGAATTGCCGATGCCGGTTCACCGGCATTCTCGTCCCGGCTTAAGCCACAGGCCGGCGCTGAAGCAGGAAGCCCCGAACCCGGCCTGAAGGCCGGGCCTAGCGCAGACAACCGAAACCGTGTTACCGAAAAGGGCACTAGAGACACACCGTGACCCTATCCAACCCCAATCCCTGGTTGAAACTCTCCTGTTTCCTCGCACTGTTGTGTGGAACCGCCAGCGCGCTGCCACCCAACTTCGTTGATGAACAGATGCCTCTGAGCTGGGCCCAGGTGACCGGTATCACCTTCGCGCCCGACGGCCGCATGTTCGTCTGGGAGAAGCAGGGGCGCGTCTGGAACGTGGAGAACGGCGTCAAAGCCGCCGCCCCTCTCATCGACATCGGCGAAGAGGTCGCCAACTGGGGTGATTACGGGCTCCTGGGTTTCGCGATCGATCCCGACTTCTACAACAACGGTTACATCTACCTGCTCTACGCGGTGGATCACTACTATCTGATGAACTTCGGGCTGCCCGGCTACGACCCGCTCCAAAGCACGCCCTTTCGCGACACCATGGGCCGGCTGACCCGCTATACCTGCAATGCCGCCGATGGCTACCGCAGCGTGGACTATGCCAGCCGACTGATTCTGATCGGCGAATCGATCGGCACGGGCTTTGCGCTGCTGAATGACTCCCATGGCGTGGGCACACTTCTCTTCGGGGAAGACGGCACTCTTCTGGTTTCGTGCGGCGACGGGGGAAGCTACACCGGCCCGGACACCGGCGGTCCGGTGGAGCAGGGCAGCAGCAATACCGGCCTGGCGGACGGCATTATCACCTCCGATCTCGATGTCGGCGCCTTCCGGGCGCAGATGATCGACTCGCTCAACGGCAAGATCCTGCGCGTGGACCCCGCCACCGGCAACGGGGTGCCCAGCAACCCCTTCTACGATCCGGCGCAGCCCCGCGCGTTCCGCTCGCGGATGTGGGCGCTGGGCCTGCGCAATCCGTTCCGGATTGCCCTGCGTCCCGGCACGGGCAGTCACTTTCCGGCCGACGCGGACCCCGGCACGATCATCATCGGCGACGTCGGCTGGGACACCCGCGACGAGATGAGCATCTGCACGGCCGGCGGCCAGAACTTCGGCTGGCCCCTGTATGAGGGCCTGACCGCTTCTCCCGACTACCCGGGCATTCTCACCGCGAACCGCAAGGCGCCCAACCCGCTCTACAATACGATGGTGCCGGGGGTGGGTTTATGCACCCAGCAGTTCTTCTACTTCCAGAACCTGCTCGTCCAGGACACGCTGAATACGCCGTCGTGGCCGAACCCGTGCGATCCCAACCGGCAGATCCCCGCTACCACTCCTCGCTTTCTGCACCGCCGACCGGGGTTTGACTGCCGGCGCGAATCCTCCAACGGCGCTGCCCGGACAGGCGTCTACAACGCACAGGGCAACGCAACCACGATCAACGTGGGCGCCGCCCAGTCTCCCCTGCAGGGACCGCAGTTCTTCGGCAACTGCAACATTGGCGGCGTGTGGTACACCGGTGCCAATTTCCCGGCCATGTATCAGAACACCTACTTCCACGCCGACTGGGGCGGCGACGGTGGACAGTGGATCAAGAACATCGTCTTTGACAACAACGACAGGCCCACGCTGATCCGGGATTTCGCCGACGCGGGCACGGTGGCGCCGGTCTGCCTGGCCGTCCACCCGGTGAACGGCTACCTGTATTACGTGCACTACAACGAGTTCGGCGATGCCGAGATCCACAGCATCCGGTATGCGGGCAATCTTCCGCCCGTGGTGTCAGCCAGTCTTGCGCCGTCCTACGGCCCGGCTCCTCTGAGCGTCAGCTTTTCGAGCAGCGGCACCTACGATCCCGAAGGACAGCCGCTGACCTACGACTGGGACTTCGGCGACGGCACCGCCCACAGCAGCCAGCCCAACCCCACGCACATCTACGGCCCCGGCGGCACGCCCACGGTGCCCACGAAGTACACCGTGACGCTGAAGGTCACTGACAATCTGAGCAACCAGACCACCCGGCTGCTCACCGTGTCGATGAACAACACGCCCCCGCTCGCGACCATCACCAGCCCTTTACACCCGACCAGTCTGCCGCTGACCTCGCAGACGCTGGTGCCGCTGACCGCCTCCATCAGCGACGCCGAACAGAGCGCCGGCCAGTGGACATGCCAGTGGCAGGTCCTGCTCCACCACAACGAGCACAGCCACGCCCAGCCCGTGGACGCCAACTGCACTTCCGAGGTACTCCTGCAGTCTCTGGCCTGCGGGACAGACAATTACTACTATGAGGTGGTTCTGACGGTGACCGACGCCGGCGGTCTGAGCACGAAGCGGTCGTCGTTCGTGTTCCCCGACTGCCTGGGCTTCCGCGGCGACCTTGACGGCGACCGCGATGTCGACGCGGACGACCTGGCGCTGCTGGCCGCCTGCGCCACCGGCCCGCAGGTTCCCGACTGCAACCCTGCCTGCCTCAGGGCCGACCTCGACGGGGACTGCGACAGCGACATGAACGACTTCGGGGCCTGGCAGGTGTGCGTGTCGGGGCCCGGGGTCCTGCCCGGCAACGCCTGCAAGGAGTGACCGGGCGATATCTCTGCCTGCGGCGCTTCGGGCCGGCGGGTGACCCGTAGGGCGCGGGCGGGCGGGGTGAACGGCCGAGCTCATCGCCACGCGGGCGTCTGGCCGGCGACGGACGCGGTGTACGGCGCCCAGGCGAGGATGAGCGGCCTGACCTCGATGTGGGTCTTCTTCGGCTTGAGCGCGATCGTCTCCAGGGGTTCAACGGCCGGGTCGCACGCTGCCTCCGCCTCGCTGACCTCGCGCTGAAACTCCGCATCGAGTTCGGCGAGCTGCCCCTGGAGGGCGGCGATCGTCTCTTCGGCCCGGCCGACGTCGCCGGACTCCTTCATCGAGCGCCCCACACCGCGCACGGCCGTGCCCGCCTTGCCGATGTTGGCCGCGCTCGCGAGTTTGCGGCCGAACAGCGCGGACAGCACGGCCGTCCCGAACGACACCGCCGTGGACATCCTGGCCGCGCTGGCCTGCTGCTGCTGAACCGCGAGCGTCTGCTGCGCCCGGCGGATGCGATCCTGCAGGGCGGCCAGCTTCGGGGTGTACCGGGCCCGCAGCTTCTCCACGACGGCGTCCCGCTCCTCGCGGGCACTCTGGGCAAGGCGGACGCGGAAGTCGCGCTCGCTCTCGCCCGGCCGGGAGGTCACCTTGAGCCGCGGGCAGCACATCAGTTCCAGCTTGTCGCCGCGGTAGATGAAGTCGACCACCCGTTTCGTCCAGCTCTCGTAGGATTTCTCTCGGCCTGCTTCAGGAGGCAGCGGGGCAAAGCGCGCGCCGCCGGCGGGCTCGCTCTCCAGGTCCGCATCGGTCAGGTCCGTCGGCTCCGCGCCGTCCCAGTTCACGACGTCCCGTTGCCCGAGCTGAATGAGATACGACGCCGTCTTCTCCTGGTCCACGAGGGTTCTGGCGTCGCTGTAGTAAACGCGCGCGGAAGCCAGAAGCATCGGCTGGTACACCAGGGCCGCCCCGGCCGGCGCCCGGGACGGAATGAACCGCTGAATGATCCCCGGCGGCAGCACCGGCGGGCGCGCGTCCGCCGCAACGCCGACCGGACTGGGCCCCTCTGCCGGGGGCGCGGCAGGGGCGGCCGCCGCGCGCACCGGAGCGACTCCCGCCTCCGAGGGTCGCTCCGCGCCGCGCAGCGCCTTGATCTGCTCGCGGGTGAGCGGGCCGCGCAGATACGACATCGCCCAGCGCACCTCGAACACCTCGGGCGCATCTTCGTGCACGTTGTTCATGAGGAAGACGCGGTTGCCGAGCTGCGACATCATGCGGTCCATGGCGGCGCGGTCAAACCCGCCTGATGCCCCGGCCGCCGCCCCTTCCAGCCCGTCGAGCACGCGGGCCTTGTCCCGCTCGGTCTGCAGCCGGCCGATGAACCACGTGCCCGCGTTCGCCAGGCCCTTGTAGTCCAGATCCACCGGGTTCTGCGTGGCGAGCACGACTCCCACGCCGAAGGCCCGCGCCTGTTTCATGAGGGTCAGCAGCGGGCCCTTGCTCGGCGGATTGGCGGTCGGCGGGAAGTAGCCCGCGATCTCGTCCATGTAGAGAATGGCCCGCAGGCTCGTGGTGCCCGACTGGGTCCGCACCCACGCGAGCGTCTGATTGAGCAGCAGCGACACGAAGAACATCCGCTCGGCATCGCCCAGATGGGCGATCGAGAAGATCGCGACCCGCGGCCTGCCCGCGCCCGTGTAGAGCAGTTGGCCGATGTCCAGCGCCTCCCCCTCGATCCATCGTGAGAATCCTGGAGAGGCAATCAACGTGTTGATCTTCATCGCCAGGGCGAACCGCTCTCTGGCCGAATAGAGCGATTCGAGCTCCATCACGCCGATGCGGGTGACCGGCGGCGTCTGGATGCCCTGGATGAGCCCGGCCAGATCGAGATCCCGTCCCCTGGCCCATGCATCGCCCAGCAGGGTCGAAATCAGCAGGTGCTCGCGGCTCTGGAGCGGGTCGGCCTCGACGCCGGCCATCGCGAGCAGGCTCGTGGCGGTGCTGGCGATCCGCTCCTGCAGCAGCTCGGTGTCCTCCATGATCGCGGGCGGCGGCGCGGCGAACGACCGCAGAATGGAAACAGGTATGCCCGCGGTGCTGCCCGGCGTGTAGATGGTGAACTCCGCCGCCTCCCTCAGCCGCCTGATCCGCGCGCCGTCCTGGCCCCACTGAGCGAGTCCGTTCTTCCAGAGATCGGCCTGCTGCCGGGCGTACGCATCGGGCGTCAGGCCCTTGCGGCGGGCGTCCTCTTCGTTCATCCACGGGGCGAAGTCCGACGCCTGCAACTCGGGGAAGGTGAGCAGCAGGTTGGCCAGATCGCCCTTGGGGTCGATGACGATGGCGGGCACGCCGTCGATCGCCGCCTCTTCCAGGAGGGTAACGCACAGGCCGGTCTTGCCGCTGCCCGTCATGCCCACGCACACCGCGTGGGTGACGAGATCGCGTGAATCGTAGAGGACGAGCTGATCGGTCCGCTGCCTTTTGTCCAGATCGTGCGTGCAGCCCAGATAGAACGCGCCCAGTTTCTCGAAGTCGCTTTTCATGGTTGCCAGCCTCCGCGCTGATGCATCCAGCGCCACACGAATGACCTGGCTGTGATGCTGATACTCATGACTCTCAGGACTGTGGTTCGAAGCCGTCGCGATCTCTTATACCTGAAGGCGCCGGAACCCCCCAAATGGTCGGGCGGCCCCGCCGCGGCGGGGGTCCGTGACAGCTTGGGCGGGGTGGCATGGGCAGCTTCGGCTTCG
>CAZQEN010000098.1:13382-21306 GCA_964591605.1 uncultured Planctomycetales bacterium | reverse complement strand
GACCTGCTGGTTCGTGTGCCGTATCAGACGCCTGCCGGTCCTCGGGAAGTGATGGTCTACGTGCTGCTGGAGCATCAATCGACGGTCGACCCGTGGATGCCGCTGCGGCTGCTGTTCTACATGCTCCAGATCTGGGATGACGAGCGCAAGCGGGTACAGTCGTCGGCGGCCGGTGAGCCGCCCCGGCTCTCGCCGATCATTCCGGCCGTCTTCTACACCGGCAGCCGTCCCTGGAAGGCCTCCCGCGACCTGCAGGCACTGATCGCGGGCCCGGCGGAGCTGACCCCGTTCGTGCCGCGGTTTGATATACTATACATGGGCCTGCCGGAGATCGATCCGGTCCGCCTTGAGTCGGTGGGACCGCTGGGTTGGGCCTTGCGGGCCGTCCAACGGGTGGAAGCGGATCATCCGGAATTCGCGGCCGTGCTGCGGCGGGCGGCCGAGAAGATCGAGCCGCTGGTCCGTGACGTCCGGGAGGAATGGCGGGAGCTGATCCGGTTCCTCGTCCTGCTGATCACGCACCGCCGCCCGGAGGAAGTCGAAGACCTGCAGAACGTCCTGCGGACGGCGATGGCCAACCAGGACGCGCAAACGGAGTTGACGGTCATGAGCAAGTCGATGGCGGAAGTATGGATGGAGGAGGGGATCGAGAAAGGAATCAAACAGGGGATCGAGCGCGGGCGTGAAGAAGGCCGTCTCGAGTCTTGTCGGGAGATGATTCTCCGGATCGGCCGGCGACGGCTGGGAGAACCGTCACCCGTTCAGCTCGCCCGGATCGAGCACATGACAGACCTGGCCGCACTCAAGGCCTTATCCGATGCCATCATCGACGCCACCAGTTGGGATGCGGTGCTTTCCGAGCGGTAGACCGGTGAGACTTTGAGGAACTCCGCAACAACTCCACCCGACATGCCCGTTTGACGTCTACGGGCTTGACAATGCCTGCTCCAGATTCTCGATCGCCCTCCGCCAGCGCGGGCCGCCCAGGGCCGGCGCGATGCGCCGCTGCTGCTGGATCGACCTGGCGATTTCGGCCCGATCGGCCTTGAGCTGCTCCTGGCAGCGAAGCGTTTCGACGTACGCCTCCCACCACCCGTCCGAATGCTCGGGCAGCCGCCTGAGCAGTTCGGTGTAGAGCGGGGCGGCGGTCGCGGCGCGGCCCTCGGCCAGCAGGCATTCCGCCCGCCCCAGATCACACCGCACGGACAGCCCCGCGTCGGCCCGCCGGGCGAGCAACTCCCGGCAGCGTTCATAGACCGGCAGAGCGTGGTCAGGGCGGTCGGCATGGACCAGCAGCCAGGCTCTGGTCAACTCCAGGGCCACATCGCTCTCGCCAGGCCCTGCCTGAGCAGTCGCCCCCCCCGCCGCCAGGAGCATCTGTGCGAGCTGAGCGCCCTGCGCGGCCGCGGAGCGCCGGCCGGGATCATCGCCCTGCTCGAGGGCCCGGAGCACGGCCTGCCGGATTGATTCTAAAAGAATCCTTCCAGATCTGTCCACATTCGGCCCGTCCCGGTCCACGAATTCCGCAAAGGCCTCGACCAGATCGCTCCATCGGCCAAGCTGGCGAAACGCTTCGAGCCGCTCGCGCAGGGCGGGCGCGTGCCAGGCCGGGCACGAGGCGAGGGCGGGCCAGGCCTGCTGCAGCGCCGCTGCCGCATCCGCCGGCCGCCCGGCGCGAGGATCGTTGGCCAGTCGGGCGAAGCCCACAGCGGCCTCGGCCACCAGACACGGCTCGGTGGGCTGCGCCTTGAGCGCCGCCGAGAGCCCCGACTGGCCGGCCTCCATCGCCTCCTGCAAGAATGGCACGGGCGAGGATGGAGCGGAGCCGGCCGGGCGCGATGCCGCCGCGGGAACCAGCGCCCGCAGACAACGCGCCTGACCCACGGCCGCCCGCGCGTGGTTGGCATCGGAAACCGGTACCGCCGCATATTCGCGCGCCGCCTCGCTGAGCTGCCGGTTGCGCTCGAGCTCTGCGGCCAGGAAGAACTGCATCTGCCGTACGCCCGGAGCCTCGGGAGAACGGCTGCGCCAGTTGCGCACCGCGCGAATGAACGCATCACGGGGGCGCGATGGCCCATCGGCATCAACGCCGGCCAGCCAGTCGCGGGCAGTCGCGACGGCGGCATAGGCGGCGGCATCGGCCCGCGCGTGCTGCGGCCACTCCTCGGTCAGCCGCGTCAGGGCGCCCATCGCTCCCGCGAAGTCCTTGAGCAAAACCGCGGCCCGCCCACGCAGGAACAAAAGCTCGGGGAGGTCCGGGGACGCAGGCGACGGGCCCGCCGCAGCGATGCGCTGTTCCAGCCGGCGTGAGACTTCGGTCAACTGCTCGTGCATCCGAGCCAGACGCGCGGGATCAGCCCGCTGCGCATCGTCGATGACGGACCCCGCCCAGAGCTGCAGAAAAAACGCATCGCCCAGCCGGGCCGGATCGGCCGGCATTCCCGCGAGCGCGCGGTAGATGTCATCGCGCAGGGCAACACTTCTGGTCGCCAGAGCGGCGAGCGGCTGGAGGCCGCCCGGCGTCAGCAGGACGCCCGCGGCCGGGGCCGTGGCCGGGCTGCGCTGGCGGGCGAGCACCGAGGACTCGAGCAATGCGGCCGCAATGAGTGCGGAGGGCTCAGCGGCGCGCGTCCGCTCGATCCACGCGGCCGCCTGCCGTGCGGCCGTCAATGCTTCGCTCATCTTGCCTCGATCGCGCAGGATGCGCACCTGCTCCAGCACCGCGATCAGTGACGCCTGGCGCAGGGCGCCCCCGGGCAGCGGCGAGGATCTCTGTAAGGCGATGATCTCGCGGGCGTAGCGGTCGGCCTCGTCATAGCGTGCCGCGGCGCGGGCGCTCACGGCCGCCAGAACCAGCGCGCTGCATCGACGCGCTTCGTGCCCGGCGGGAAGCTCCGTCCACCCCGCCGTCAGGACGTCGTCGAGCAGTTGCCGCGCGTCGCTTTGCCTCCGGCTCGCATCCGGCTCGGTCAGCATGCCGTACAGGCGGGCCCACGCCGAGAGCATGTTCGACTGGTTGTCGATATCCTCAAGCTGACGCACGGATCCGGAGGTGCGAAGCCGGGCCAGCGCGGCCTCGTCGAGCGACTCGAGCGAACCCCAGGCCGCGGCGACGCCCTCACGCAGCGATGTGAGCTCACGCCGGGCCTGCGCCGCCAGCGCCCGGGCCCGTTCTGCCTGGTCACCCGGGAGCTCGTAGAGCAGCAGCGCGTCGAACACCGCCGGCTCCCGGCGCTCGAACAGATCGCGAACATACTCGAACCGCCAGCGCAGACACCGGGGATCCTGCGGATACTTCTCGATGAGGCTCTTGAGCTGTTCCGAGGCCCTCGCGATTCTCTCGCGCCGGCGGTCGGCGTTTTTCTCGTCGGCCGCCTCGGCCAGCAGTTGGCTCCGCTCGCGCAGCACGCGCCCGGCCTCATCGGCCGGCGGCGTGTCGACCTCATACTGGGTGAGCCAGTCGTCCAGCCCGCGCTCGCGCAGCTCCTGCGCGAACTGAGCGTCGTCCACTTCCGGGGGCAGCGATGCGACCGCGGGAGGGTTCGCAAGCACCAGCAGGCAGGCGAGCATCAGACCGCTCATGGCGCACCGGCGAAGTAGATCTTGTCATATCCGGCGCTGATCGCGGCGTTATACGCGTTGACCACGTGATCCCAGGCCACCTGGTCGCCCGCCATCAGATGCACCGGCGTGTCGACTCCGAAACCCGGTTCGCTCGCGCGGATCGACTCCAGCCGCCCGGGCAGCTCCCGCAACGGGCGAGGGGCATCGGCGAGGCGGTCAATCCGGTAGAGACAGGTCATCGGCCGGGCCGGCTCGGCTTCCAGCCGGACCCGGATCGGCATCTGGGGCACGCCCGACGCCGCCCCCCCGCCGCCGGCCTGTCTGACCGGCAGTTTCGCGGGCAGCAATCCCTCGATCGCTCCGAACCGGCTGACGATCATGAAGAAGAAGAGCAGGTTGAACACGGTGTCAATCATGGGCGTCAGATTGAGGCCCATCACCCAGCCGCCGCGTTTTCGCCGGGCGCGCTCGTAGAAGCTGCGCCGGCCTTCGCGGACCGCCGGCTGCACGGCGGGCACGCTCCCTCGCCGGGCCCGTGCCAGGATGCGGTCGATGTCATCGTGTCCGGCCAACTTGCTCATGATCGTTCCGTCTCAGGCCGCCTCTCCGAGCCGGCTGTGCTGCGACACCCTCGCGCCCTGGCCCCTGCCTGCTCACATCGGACTCTCCGTGAGCTCCGCCACGATCTGCAGGTTGACCAGTCTCCGCTCCGCCACCAGTTCCATGATCTTGCGCACGTAACCATAGGGAACCCGCCGATCCGCGCGGAGAATGACCTGCGTGCGCGGGGCGCGGGCGGCCAGTTGGGTCAGCCGATCGCCCAGTTCACTCAGCGAGGCGACATCTTCAGGACCGAAGGTCAGCCGCGGTTCGCCGGCGGGCTCGTGCAGGACGTTGAGAATGATCTTCTCGTCGAGCTTGCGATCGACGGCCTGGCTCATGTCCGGCTGGGGCACGTGCATGTCAGGTTTTTCGGCCGACGCGTAATGGCTCGCCAGCATGAAGTACGTCAGCAGCAGGAACGTGACGTCGATCAGCGGCGTCATGTTGAAGTTCCATCCGGAGGCAGCGTGTCGGACCCGCGAATAACGCATATCGAACCCTCGCCGATGCTCCGAGCGCGTGAAGTACGCCGCGCCCGACGATCAACCAACCGCTGAAACCGCTCCCGGTGCGGGGGCCGTGCGTGCCGGCGGAGACTCGCTGCCGGCCAGGAGGTCCAGCATCGCGTCACACAGCTTGACCGACTCGGCCGCATACGAGTCGATGCGATTCCGCAGCATCGCGTACGCGCTCAGCGCGGGCACGGCGATCAGCAGGCCCCAGAATGTATTGACGAGGGCGATAGCGATGTCGCCCACCAGCTTGTTCGTCTCGGGCACCGCCCCGCCGGCCGCCTCGATGCGGTTGAACGCCTGGATCATGCCGACGACCGTGCCGAGCAGGCCGATCATCGGACTGACGTTGCCGATGACGTTGAGATACTCCACACGGCGGAAGAGCCGCCCCACGCGATGCTCGACGGCATCGTCGACCGCGGCGACCGCGGCCGGCCGGCCCTGATCGACGACCGCCAGGCCTGCGTGAGCGGCCTGGCCGAGCAGGGTGTCGTCCTCGCGGGTGATCTCGCGCATGCTCACCGCCTGCCCCTGCCGCGCGGCGGCCACGAGAGCCCGGGCAAGGCTGCCGGGCACCTGGGCGCCCCGCCGGATCGTGAGCAGTGAGTAGATGATCAACGCGATCGAGATGACCGAGAGCGGGATGAGCACGAACCACGTGATGGGGCCGCCGTCGGTGACAAAATGCTGGAGCACCGACCGGGTCATGCCCGGCTCGAGTGCGGCCAGCGTCGGCGGGGTCCAGCCTGCCGTCATGTTCATGGTCAACTCCTTACCTGCCTATCGCGATCCGCCGCCCGCGGGCACGGCGGCCGCCGCGGGCGACGCCGGCGAACGTTGCGAGCTTGCGGCTGCATCCGCGGGGCGCGAGGCCGCCGCAAGCCGATCCAATTCCCGCCGCGCCTGCTGCACGAAGGCGTTTGCCGCAGGGTACCGGGTGATCGCCTCCGACCACAGCGCGCGGGCCTGCTGGGCGAGCCCGTCCTCCTGACAAATGCGCGCGGCCAGGCACAAAGCTTCGGGGGCCCGCGGCGAATCCGGAAAATGCACGACCACACGCATGAATGCAACACCCGCACGTCGGCGGTCGGCCCGTGAATCGCTCGTGACCGCGGCCGCCCGGGCGAGGCGCGTCTGCCCCTCCCAGTAGTAGACCTCCGCCCGCTCCGGGCCGCTGGTTTTGTCGTGCAAGTCGCGCAGCGTCGCCAGCGACTCATCGAAACGGCCTTCGCGATTGAGCCCCTGCAGGCGGGTGAAGGCCGCGCTCAAGGCAGGCTCGGTCTTCTGGACGACCACTGCGGCCGGCGGGGCCGGAGCCGTCGTGCTGCCCGGCCAGGTCTGTCGCCACTCCCGCAACACCCGCCCCACCGCGTCGTCCCCGTGCCGCTCGATCGCGGCAGCCAGGAGCTTCGCGGCGGCGGCGAACTGAGGGGATCCCGCCTCCGGCGTTCGCCGCGGTTGCAGCAAGCGCATCGCCGCGCCCTGCGGGCCTTCGAGCAACTGAATGTAGACGCCGACGGCCGTCTCGTGCTGCCCATCCGCTTCCGCCGCGCGCAGCAGGCGGCTCCGGGCGAGGGTTCGCAGATCGAGCTGCGTTCCCGCAGCGACGGCCGGCCGGGGCGCCGCGCTATCCAGATCGGCGAGCGCCTTCTGATACGTCGCGACTGCCTGACGCGGATGATTCTCGCGAAGCTGACGTTCGGCGGTGTTCAGATCCTGCCATCCGGCGATCTGGAGATAGGTGATCTCGTCGATCGGGCGTGAGACCTCCGTCCCATCGGGACCTCGCCAGGTGAGTTGTCCATTCTCGAATCGGGTGATGGTGACTCCGATCATGGCCGGCTGCCCGGTCGGAGTGATGACGTCCGCACGCAACGAATGCGCCTGGCCCAGCATCGCCATAAGGAGGAGGACAGCGTGGAAGCGGGGCGTCCGTGCCTGACGGTGTGACGCCGTCGTACCGGCGCCGTGCATGTCCGCATTCACAACCGTTGAATACCGCCTATGCAAGGCAATCTCCTCTGCCTTCCCTCAGTTCGTGAACTGCACCAGTCGAAAGTGGCCGTGATGCCGCTGCGCGATGCGCTTGAGCAGCTCCGTCGGGGCGGGGGAGGGGTCAAAACCGATCGTGGTGATGGCCACACCGCCGTCCGCGTTCAACTGCACCAGCGTCCGCTCGAGTTCCTCCTGGATGTCGCGATAGTCTCCATCGCTGAGGAAATAGATGAGCTCGGGCCGGACGGCGAACGCCCGCCGCATGGCTTCGATCGGGTCGGCCTTGCCTCCACTGGTGATGGTGCCCAGGAACGTGCTCGCTTCCCGTTTATACTGCGCATTGGCCGGCACGAGACGCCGCGGCGAGAACTCCCGCACCTCCCGGTTATACGTGACGATGATGTGAAACGACTGGGTGGGCACCAGATCGCGGATGGATTTGCGCATCTGTTCGACCACATCATTCATGTAGTAGCTCAGAGAGGCGGAGGCATCGACGACGTACACGACCTTGTAGGCGTTACCACCCTGTCCGAAGAAGCCGGTGACGGGCCCGACGCCGGCCAGGGCGGCCGGGCCGCCCCCCCCTGTTCCCGAACGAGCACTGCCCGAGCCGGCGCCCGCAGCGGGAGCCGGCGACACCACCGCGGAAACAAACGATGAGCTCAGGCCGGCCGGCTCGCCGGCCGGCGCGGCAATGACGGGCAGCGCGTCGGGCAACGGGGGCGGCGTCGGCCATTCGGATGCCGGCAGATCCATCGGCGCATCCAGCTTCAGCGGCGGCGTGCCGGCCGGCTCGGGCGAGCGGAGCGGGGAGTTCGAAGGTGTCAGCTCACCGGCCGTGGCCTCGGACGGCGCGAGCCGGGCCTCGGGAATGATGATCCGCCGCGGGGGCAGCGTCTCCGAATACACCATCTGCCAGAGGCCCGCGAAGAGCGCGCCATGCAGAAGCAGTGAAATCAGCCAGGCGATGGAGGCGGACCCTGCGTGCCGCCGGCCCCGGCGCGGGTAGACAAGTGAAACGGGAGTTTCAACTGACGAGACGCCCTGTGCCACGCCTGACGGCTCCATCCCCGTGCACGGCAGGTCACTTGAGGATGACGCGGAGTTTATGGACGGGCCGGGGTCGCGTCAATCTGCCGACGGCCGGGGTCCGTGACACTTCCGGCGGGGCCTTGATCAGAACCCCGAGCGTCACCGAGTAGGCCTGATCCTCGAACGGATGCACACAAGGCCCGTCGCTCACG
>CAZQEN010000098.1:0-13372 GCA_964591605.1 uncultured Planctomycetales bacterium | reverse complement strand
CGACCGTACCCACCCCTGCCCCGGCGCACCCGCGCGGGGTTCTGTTTGTTGTTTTATCCTGCCCCGCCGATCATGTCACGGACCCCGACGGCCGCCCGCCGCTCGCGGTGCCTATGCTCCTGTGCAGCATTGTGATAGTCTACGGCGCGCGGCGTGGGGCATCCGCCCCATGGCCAAGGCTGAGTGAATCTCGCGAGGTGGTGCTTTGCGAATCGTCGCGTTGTTTCTGGTACTGGGGGCGGCTACGGCCGAAGGCGCTCCGACCGAGGCGAAATCGGGGGCCGGGCAGCCGCCTGCCCTGGATCTGCCCGCCCTGCTCGCCGACCCGGCCGGTGTGGTGCGCGGGCGCGACCGTCTCGAACGCATGGGCGAGGTCCTCGCCGCCGCCCGGACGCCGCTCGAGCAGGCGAGCGTCGAGCTGGCGATGGCGAACTGGCTGCTGGCCGTCCCGACCGCTTCGCCCGCCACCCGCTGGCTCGTGGGGCTTCCGCAGCGCGACGACCTGGAGCGCATTCACGAGAGCGCGCGCGACGCCCAGGAGCATCTGGCCCGGGCCCGCAAGCTCCTGGGTCCCGACGAGGCGGAGCCCAAGGAGCGCTGGCGCGAACTCCGCTCGGCGGCGTCGGTTCTGGAGGCGTTTGCCAAGGTGATGTTCTCGTGTGCGGACCAGGACGATTCGCCCACGTATCGCGATGGCTGCGAAAGTGCGGCCGTCGGACTGGGCAGCGCCCGCGAATCGGAGAAGCAGCCCATCGCGGCGGCGGCCATGATGTGGCAGGCCCAGGCCTTTGCCCTGGCCCGACGGACCGAACGGACGCTGAGCATCCTGCCGGAGGCACTCGCCAGGCCGGATCGGCTCCCCTACGACTTCATGTCGAGGGTGCTGCGATGCCGCGTGCTGGCCGAGACGGGTGAGCCGGCGGCGGCCATCGCGCTGGCCATGCGGATGGGGGCGATCTGCGACGACTGGTTCCCGCAGCAGGACCAGGAGGCGGTGCAGGCCCGGCGCCGCCTGGTGGGCATCGTCCAGGCCCGGGTGACCAGGGACTGGCTCGCCAGGCTCGCCGCGTCGCCCGAGGCCGCCGAGCCTCTGGCCAGGACGCTGGATCCCCTGCAGAAATCCCTCTTTCCAGAAGGCAAGACGAATCCGGTCTATCACCTCGAAACGGCGCTGCCGATCCTCATCGAGGCCCCGCCGCTGCGGATCGAAGAGCCGGCGGCGCCCCGCGACGGAGCCCGGCGCGACGGCGACTCGGCCCCCACCCGCCCGTCGCGCGCCATCAGCGAGAGCGCACCCGAGTAGGAATCAACGTGCGCTGCCCAGCCGTCAGAACCCCGAACGTCAGTGAGGGGCCTTGCTCGCCATGCGGGTGAACTTTACCCAGCACCGGAAGACCTGCCCGGCCGTGAGTCAGACCCGTCGCTGACGCTCCGGGTTCTGATCAGCCGGGTCACGGTAGCGTCGGGAGGAGCGTCACCGGCGGGGCGGTGCCCTCTTGGGTCCAGATCGGAGGGGTCACCGTCCGGCGCCTCAGGAAACGCGCAGGCCCAGCACCAGAGGGATGCCGCCGGGCAGCAGGTGCTCGGGCGGCGCGAGGTTGACCGCGACCTGGCGGCCGCCGTCGTCGGTCGGGCGGACCTGCACACTGAGCTGATCCGCCGGCACTTCGCCCTTGAGGCCCAGCCAGTCGCGCAGGTGCGTGGTGACAGCGGCGGCCAGAGCGCCCGACTCCATCTGCTCGACGTGCGGCTTGAGGGCCAGCAGCAGGGCGGAAATCCGCGCCGCGAAAAGCTGATAAGGCAGGCTGACTTCCAGTAACCCGCCCTGGGTGGGGGCGGTGGCCCGGCCCGCCGTCAGGCCGTTGGCCAGCACGGCCAGCGCCCCGTCCCGCACGTTCATGAGAACGTTGACGCCCGCGACGCCCAGCTCGTCGATCCGGTTCTGGGGCAGTTCCACGTCGGTGGGGCCGAACCGCTTGTCACCCTTGGGCCCGCCGGTGGTCGTTTTGAAGCCCTCGACCTGCCCGTGCAGGTGCCCGGCCATCGCCACCGGCCAGGCGGTTTCGGCGAAGCTCTGGGCGACGGTGCAGCCCAAGCCGATCGCCCCGGTGCTCCAGACCAGGTCTGCTTCGGTCTGGCAATCCTCCTTGAATGCGTAGTCGAGCTCGGTGCCGCTCTCGCCGTCGGAGGGCAAGCGCAGCAGACCGCGGCCGAGCACCACGCCCAGGGCGCGGCCATACGGCTTGTCACGCAGCGACTTCCACTTCGCAAACTGCCACTGGTCGATCAGCGAAATGATCGGAGGCAGGGTGGTGATCTGGCGCATCTGCTTGACGCCCAGGAAGCCGGGCGAAAGCCCGGTCACCAGCACGGCAGGCAGGCTCGCGGCATTCTGAGCGAGCTCGTCGAGCGCGGCCGTATCATTGGCCGTGTTGCCGAACGCGTGATCCACCAGGATCAGATCGGGCGCATCGACCCCCTCGTCGAAGACCGGGTCGATCAGCAGCTTCGTGAAGCGCTCCGTCAGCTCCGCGCGGCGAGCGTGCAGGACCGAGAGCCGCAGGCCCTTGCGGAACTCCATGTGGGTGACGAGGAACTGCAGCCCCCGCCAGGCCGCCTCGAGGGCCTGCAGCGGCGGTGAGTGGAGCACCCGGTTCAGCCACAGGCTGACGCGGCGGTCGAGCTCGGCCAGTGTCTTGCGCAGGGCGGCGGCTTCCTCGGGCGCAACGGCGGCACCCTGGCCCGCGGCGGCCGCGATGGCGGCGTTTGTGGCCGAAGGGGGAGGCGCGCCGTCGCCCAGATCGAGCTGCGACAGGACACTGTCGACCGCCTGGGGCGCAGGCCCCTGCTCCATGCCGGCCAGCGATTCGACGACCCAGGCCAGCCCCGCATCGGCGGCAGACGCCGACTGAGCGGCCTCACGCAACTGGTCGGCGGACAGCGATCCCTTCAACCGGGCCAGCAGGCGCTCGCGGAACTTGAGCAGGGCCGCGCTCGCGGGAATCTGGGCGGCGAGTCGGACCGGGTCAAAGTCGCGCATCGAGCTGAACGCGAGCTCGAGGCCGACCATGACGTTGCCCGGCCGGGTCGGGTCGGTGGTCTTGAACTGGATGGTCGGGCGGCTCTGGGCCAGCAGCTCGTCGAACGAGCCGGCGTTGACCGACGTCATCTCGTCGGCCAGGCCGCCGGAGATGGTTCCACCCTCCGCACCGGTAAAGTCGCTGATCAGGAGAAGCCGATACGGCCACTCCGTGGTCACTTTCAGGCTTCCCGACGGGGGGGGATCCACGTTCACGTCAGGCGGGAGCGGTTCATCGGTCATGCCATGATCTCCTGAGTTGTGCGACTGAGCCGGAGCGGCTCTCCCGCCCGCAGGCCACCCGCCGGGCAGGGGTCACCCGCCTCTGCCATTGGATACCAGCGATCACCGGCGCGGAACGGAGGGCGGCATCCGCCCCCTCCGCCGCGCACGGTCATCCTTACGGTATCGCCGTCGGACCGCAGGTCAAACCCGCGTCTTGGGAGTGACGCGCAGCCACTGGTCGACTTCCTTCTTGAGCGAATAGTCGGAGCTCTCGTCGCCGTGAACGCCGAGGGCCCGACCGACGAGCCGCGAGGCCGCCCGCCCCTCGGGTCCTGCGCCCAGACCCGCGTGCGCGAAGCGCTCATCGGGTTCGTAACCGGCGGCATGGGCCCGGGCGTCGATCTCGTCGATGATCGCCCGCCGCTCGTGCGGCTGAAGGTGCCACGTTGCCCGCAGATACTCCTGAACTTTTGCCTCCACGATCGAATCCATGTGAACCTCCTTCGTATTCAACAGGCTATCGTACAAAAAAACGCCGCCGGCTGGCGGTTTCAGTCCAGCCAGATTCTCTGCTTGCTCCATCCGTCGCCTGAAATCACGTCCTCATTGGCGGCCTCCACGCGGATGATGAACCACTTGAGGCGCGACTTTGAGGGCGGGGTGTAGTTGGCGATGTAATCCTCCCTGGACACCCCCACCAGGTCGAGGATCTCCCACATGGCCGCCTCGGTATCGCCGCGAGACCGGAATCCCCACTCCCTCTGCTTGTCCGCCGCCCCGGGGGACATGCAGCCCAGGAACCATGAAGGCCAGCTCCCCGGGTGCACATAGATGCCCGTCGTCCGCTTGGTGGAGTGCGGATTCTTGAGTTTCCAGCCCAGCGCCCCCTGCGTCCAGTTGGGATTGGGGGGCTTTTTGGGCTTGCGCGACCCGCGCTTGGGCGGAGGGGGCGGCGGCGGAGGGGGCGTGCCCTCGGGAACCGGCGTCCATTCCCACGCCACCTGGATGGCCGGGTACTCCTTGAGTTTGTCCGCATCCTTCCAGTGCTTGGGCATGGCCTGGA
This sequence comes from uncultured Planctomycetales bacterium, assembly GCA_964591605.1. Taxonomy (GTDB): domain Bacteria; phylum Planctomycetota; class Phycisphaerae; order UBA1845; family PWPN01; genus CAYLLT01. The sequence continues at coordinate 9,005 of CAZQEN010000098.1, read as the reverse complement.
CGTAGCCCGCGTACGTCCCCGGCGGCAGCGTGCACATGTCGATGCTGTACTTCTTCTTGCCCTTCATCGAGCCGTATTCCCAGCGCTGCCAGACGGTGACCATCTTGTACGTCCGCACCTCGCCGTCGGGACAGAACGGCTTGAGCCGCAGGGTCGCGTCGCCCCGGATCCCCCACTGTGCGGAGGGGCTTCCTGGCTCAACCCGGGGCTCCTGCCACTTCCAGTCAGGCTCGGCGATGTGCAGGGATTTGGGCAGGTTCTTCGAGACGGGGAACCAGACCTTGCGTCCCTTGTGCTTCGAGCCGCCCAGGATCATGGCCAGTGATTTCCCCCCGACGCGGATGTTGATGCGATCGTCCCATTCGACCTGAACCAGGCGATCGTCGGGCGGAATGTAATCACTGGTCCCCGCCTCCACGGCTTTCGCGAGCTTGCTCTTCTCGTACCCGTCGCTCCAGCACGGGGTCTTGGCCCGGGCCCGCCAGAAGCGGTGAAAGCGGAATTGCGTCCGGTAGATCACGTGGAGCTCGGCGTCGGGCTGCGGCCCCGTGTCCAGGACGCCGCCTTCGGTCGAACCGGCAATCAGCCGCTTGCAGCTCTCGGCCGCCGCGGAGGTGCCTGACAACAGGAATGGAGGCTGAAAAGGCATCGTTTCGCAGTTCCTACCGATCAGTTGTCGATGTCGAGATCGTCGAGCTTGTCTTCCTGCTCGGGATCCGACCCGTCGTCCTCGATTTCCTCCAGATCGTCGTCGTCCGGGACTTCCTCCTGCTCGACGCCGTGCTGCAGACGGTCATGGCATTCGAGCAGCCGCTGCAGCGTGGCCGCATCCGGCTCCGGCGATTCCGGAAGGCCGACCGAGCTGCGGAAGAGGTTCAGGGCGGCCCGCGTCCGCGCGTTCCAGGTTCCGTCGGCCGGGCCGCACAGGAATCCCAGGTTGTTGAGCCGCATCTGAATGCCGCCGATCTGATTGACCGGATTCAGAGCGCCCAGCTTGAGGCGATATTCCCGCCCCGCCACCCGCAGGTAGACCCTCCGAGCGTTGCCCGGAATCGATTCGACCAGCAGACCCTCGGGATCCGTGGTGCCCTGTTTTCTGCGCCCGTCAATCCGGAGGATATACGTCTCGCCCGCGAGGGGCTTGCCGAACTCCATGAGCTTGAGCCGCAGGTAGCTGGGCTCACCGCGGCGGCGGAACTTGTGACGCGCATCCGTGGCCCCGGTGTCTTCCTTGAGGCGCTTGTCCGGGATGAACACGGCATCGCCAGGGAGCAGGACGTTGGGGTCGCCGCGCCGCCGCTTGAGCTCCGCATTGGCGGGGTGGTTCCAGATCGTGCTCCAGAAATGGCCGGTGTCGGCGGCAAGGCTGGACATGCACTCGCCCTGTGACACCTGTCGCCAGTATCCGCCGCGCTGCGAAGGTCCCTGCGGGACCGGCCCGCCCTCGTCGATCTGGAACGGCGGCGCTGCCCCGGTGGGCGGGCTGGACGGCTGCGACGGCCCCGGCCGCCAGCGTTCCCACACGGCCAGGTCGAGGTTCGGGAACTTGATGATGCAGGAGCCGGGATTCTTGATGCCGGTGATGCGGACCTGGCCTTTTTCGTCGAGGCCGCCGCGGATTTCCTTGCCGTCGGGCGTCTGGACGACGTAGAGCTCGCCCACGACGGGTTCCTCCGCCTCATCGACCATTTCGAGCTCGATCCAGTGCGTGCCGGTGCCGGCGGGCTTGGTGGGCTGGCCCGGTGGCCGGCTCGACGGCTCCTCCTCGGAGTATTCGGCCGGCGCCGAACTTTCCTCTTCCTCGGAGGATCCGCCCTCCTCGCCGCCGCCGCCGCTGGTCTCGCCGCCGCCGCCTCCCCCGCCGCTGCCGGCGCCCCCACCGCTTTCATCGCCGATGATGACCGAGCTGCAGCCCATGGAGATCGGGTCCGGGCCGCCGCACGCCTCCATGACCTTGTCGTCCTTGCGGCAGGCCGGGAGGTTGTTGATCACCACTGTGCTGCTGCCCTTGGTCACGAAGCCCGGACCGTGCGGAGGGGGCGGACAGGGCGTGGGGCAGGTATGCATATCCGCCAGGCTGGCCATGGCGGACATGGTCGCGGCCGCCGCCGCTCCCGCCGCGGTCTTGATACCCTCGGTGTAAGCCTGGTTGGCTGCCGGTTGGCCGCCGGGCGCTGCCGAAGCGCTGGTCCAGGCCGTCGTCAGCGTCCCGTTGACTGTGTTGAGCGTTGCCAGTTGGCTGGATGCCGTGCCCGCGGCAGCCGGAGCGCCCGCGGCCGCCGCTTTCGCCCCGCCTTCCGTGAGTTTCTGCGAGATCTTGGCGATGTCGGCTGCGGCATTGGCCGGCGTCATCACCGGTTTGTCCATGAACGACTTCATCGCGCTGGAGATGCCGTCGATCGCCGAGGCCACCGACGATGGCACCGCCCGCCAAGCAGCCATATAGCCGATCTTGACGTCACTGCTCCCCGGCCCCGCCCCGAGCGGGGTGCCGTGCTGCGTTGCATCACCTACTCGTGCCGCATCCGGCATGCCGAACCCTCATGCCACCTGAGACCAACCGTCAACCGTGGAATCAGCGATGACTCCGCCCCCCGCGTCCCGCGTCTCACTGCTTCTCCCACTGCAGGACGTCCGTCTGCTTCTCATTGTTATGTTTGGCCGCAAACTCCGCCTGCTTGTCGGACAATTTGCCCTGGTAAAACTCGATCGCATGCACGCACCGCGTGACGTAGATCTTGAGGTCCTGCTGATCCTTGGGCGTGGGCGAGCGCATGGCCGTGCCGCGCGAGATCATGATGTCCAGCACGTGGGAGAGCTCGCCCGCGATCTCAGGGGGCGAACTCTCGTTGCATTCGCGCTGGAGCATCATCATGCCCCAGGCAGCCATGTCGATGTAGCCGTTCACCTCGAGCTGCAGGTAGTAGCGCGCGAACTCGGATCGGCGCCGGTCCGCGGCGGCGATCTTCATGACATCTTCGCGTTTCTTCCGGGCATCCGAGACGGTGGGCAGCCGGTCGGCGAGCCAGTCCTTCACATCGTTGTGCGCCACCGCGGCGTCCTGATCGGCGTCGGCCCTGGCCTGGAGATCCCTGGCCCGCTGGTTGAGCGCGTCCGACACCCATTTGGGATCGGCCGCAGACAGGTGGAACAGGCAGTCGATCAGGTTCGGAAAGTGCTTCTCCGCCTTGCGGTGGGTCAGCATGAGCTGGTAGAGCTGGGCGGCGCGATCCTGCATGGGCGCCTCGCCCAGATCGCCGACGATACCCACTGCGGTCATCAGCCGCGGATACTGGTCCTGCTCGATTTCGCGGCGGTCAATCCACTTGACGACCTGCTCAGCCCGAACGCGCAGATCGAAAAACCGCATGAGCATGCCGCAGCGGGTCAGCGGGCGAACGCGCAGGTCCTTGTCGTCGAGGACCTTTTTGACGAAATCGTCCGCCTGCCTGGGGTCGGCGCGCTTGGGCAGGTTGACCGGATCGTACTTGTCTCCGAACACGAACACCTGCAGCGCCTGCTGCGCCTCGCTTTCCTGGAAATATCCGTCTGGAGGTTTGGGTAGCATAGTGGTCCACTGCTCCTTCGGCGGCCGCGGGGGCCAGCCGCTACAGGTTCGATCCCGGCGCCGGCCGGAGCTGACGCAGATTGACGTAGACGGACGAGAACAGCTCGCGGAACCGCCGCGTCGTCGACGAATTGGGTGGCGATCCGAACACGACCTTACTGGAGTTCATGTCACCCACCGGCACTTCAAACTCTACCGTCAACGGACTGTCTGAGAACCGCTTGTGGAGGAACGGCACCGGCGCATTCGTCGGCCCCGAGCTGTCCAGGCGGCACATGATCTCGGAGAAGCCGAGGCGGGCGTTGTTGGCGTTACCCTGCCAGTCGGTGTCGGGCCCGCCGGTCACCGCTGTGGTCGTATGAATGGCGTCGAGCAGGACGTGGCCGCCTTCATGCATGAGCGTTGTCTTCTTGCGGGCTCCCAGCGCACTGACCAGCACGCCCATCGTGAACGCCGGCTTGGGCCGAATCCTGCTGTCGACCTGCGAATAGGGGATCAGGGCCTGGCCCAGCAGCGTGAAACCGGGGTTGGCCTGGGCGAAGTTGTTCACGACATAGGCATGGAAGCGGTCGGTCCCTTCGAAGTGGTTCTTCAGCAAAGCGCGGAAGTCGCGGCTGCCGATCAGGCGGAACTGAGGTTCGTTCGCCCCGTACTGGATGTCACCCGGATCGACCGCGTTGTTGCTCCAGTTGCCGCTGTGATTGAGCTTCTGACGCTCCCCCGCAGCATTGGTCACCCCGAGGACGCGGGCAGGCGAGCCGTCGGGGTTGAAGCACAGAATGTCGGCCGGCCCGAAGTCGTCGCCGGAGCCGCGCGGTGGCGCATTGTTCGATACCCGGACACGCACCCCCTTTGCACGCAGGGCCTGAGCCAGCCGGGCGGCGGTCTCATCCGGCGTGTCCTTCTTGTCGGTGGTGATGGTGGCCGTCACGTTGCCCGTGGCCAGAGCGACCGTCGCACCAATCGTCTCTCCGCCGCTGGCCTTGACCACCTGGTTGTCGCCCACGGTGATCATGTTCTGAGGCGGCGGAACCGTCACGACGCTCAGGATCTGCAGGCCGATGTTGGTCTGGGCGAGCTGCAGGCGTAGATTCCTCAGCATCGTGTCATGAATCTCGTCGGACGTCACCTGCGCGGCCTGGGCACCGGGTCCGTCGACACGGACCACCTTGATCTTGAGCGCCAGCTCGCTCTTGCCGATGTCGGCGAACGCATGGGCCCGGCACTTGGGTTCGGCGCCGGTCGCGCCGCATTCCTCGATGTCCTTGAAACCATGGACCCGCAGATCGAGGACCTCAAGTCGGCGATCATCGGTGGGAAGCTGGGCCACGAGGGTCTGCGATGAAAGGTCGGCACCCGTGTCGACGTTGTCGGCCACGCGGTTGTTCTGGTCATCTCTCTCGACCAGCAGGCGTAAGTAACGGGAACGAAACCAGGGTGAGTTGTCGTCGCCCACGTGCTGGCACTCGAGATCCACCAGCAAGGTGCCCGGGTCGGTGAGATCCTCCCATCGTTCGATCTGACCAGCCGGGTTGAGACGGGGCCGCTGCACCTGCAGCGTGCACCGCGTGATGGTGTCGCCGCGTTCTTTGGCCTTCTGATCGAGAACCTGGATCTTGAAGTGATCGGGATCCACGCTGGCGCCGGCGTTGAAGCCGAAGTTTCTGAACCACGGCTGGGTGGCAAAGCCGGTCCCCTGGCGACCGGGAACATAGTTCGTGATCGCCAGTCGCCGCTGCATATCCGACAGCGCCTGCTGGGGATTGGTGCGATTGAAGTCCTGGATGATGAACACACGGTTCGGCGGCGAACCGTGCCGGATGAACTTGTGCAGTTGTTCGGTCTGGCCCGGCTCCTCCTTGGGGGTCGGGTCCGGCACGGTGACCACGTCACCGGGCCGCAGTTCCCGGCTCGCCAGCGACGGGTTCGCGTCCCGCACCTTGCGGCAGTTGCGGAAACCGTTCGGCACGGCGATGCTGCAAAGCGTATCACCATCCCCTGCGGTTACGTTGGTCGGCATATCCTGCTCCCGTTTACCATCCTCGGTTCCCGATTTCGTGCAGACTCATCGGAAACCGGCAAACCTCACGCTCCCGTGTTCCGCTCCCACGCGTCGGCGTCGAGGCGCGGGAACCTGATCTGGCACACCCCGGCGACAATCCCGCCCAGGTGGGCCCGTCCCTGCGAGTCGGTGGTGCCGCGATGCACGCGCCCCTCGGGGTCGGTGATCTCCCAGCGCTCACCCGGAACCGGGCGCTGCAGATCATCGAGCAGCTCGATGTCGATGAACGAGGTCCGCGCGGGCGGCGGCGGCTGCTCGGGGAAGTCGTGCCCCGGAACCTCGGGCAGGGCCGGCGCCTCGGGCGGCACCAGGCCGGGCGCGGTGTAGCGCACGTCGCGGCCGGGCTTGGTGGACTCCGCCGCGCCGGGATCCTCGACCGCGGGCGGTCCGACGCCGCCTTCCACCGCCGCCACCGACGGCCCCGCCCCGCTGTTGATGTAGACCATCGAGCCCTGGATATAGATGCCCCCGCTGCACAGCACGATGCTGCTTCCGCCGCTCACCAGCTCGATGCTGTTGGAGCCCTCGATCTTGATGTCGGTCCCCTTGATGTGCGCGGTCGTCCCCACGTCGTACTTCATGTTCTTGCCGACGAGGGTGATGTCGTCGCCGCCGACGCTGGTGCTCCGCGCACCCTGGATCTCGTTCATCTGGTCCTTGCCGACGATGTGGCCTTCGGTCTCCTCGATCCACGTGCGGACCTCGCCCACAACGTGCGTCTGCTTGGCTTTGAACACCTTCTGGCGGTATTCGCCATAGAGTTCGCCGTCCTTTTCGCCCCCCACCAGCAGGTGGTACGCGGCGGCGGTGTGGAAGTGTGACGACTTGACCTTCGTATCCATCCGGCGCTGGGCCTGGATGAGAAGCTGCTCGTTGTCCTTGAGGTCCTCGAAGCGGATTTCGTTGCAGCCGCCGCCGCCCTTGCTGCTGTGGGTCTTGATGACGCTCTTGGTCTTCTCGTCGGGCAGCGGGTACGGAGGCATGTGGTCGTCGTTGAACACCCGCCCGACGATCAGGGGATTGTCGGGGTTGCCTTCGAGGAAATCGACGACCACCTCCTGGCCGACGCGCGGGATGAACATGATGCCGTACTGGCCGCCGGCCATGCCCTGACAGACGCGAATCCAGCAGGACGAGTCGGCCCCGTGCATCTTGGGCTGGCCGTTCTCCGACCCCTGGCGATCCCAGTGGAACTGCACGCGCACGCGGCCGTATTTGTCGACGTGGATCTCTTCGCCCTCGGGCCCCACGACGCGCGCCGTCTGGCAACCGCGGATCACCGGCCACGGCGTGAGCCGGGGCGGACGCCACGTCACGTTCTCCGGAACGCACTCAAAGCGGCACTCGTAGATGGGGGCATCCGCATCGACGACACTGTCGCGGGCCACGTCGGAGATGATGTTGGGCAGAGCCAGCCAGTCCAGCGGGCTTCCGCCCAGGGCCAGGGCCGTGCTCGGCAGGTCACGGGACACCTGCCCGGCATGGTAGAGCCACTGGGTCAGGGCCCGGCTGGCCGTCGGATCGCCGGCGGCGAACCGCGTCACGATCTGCAGCAGCGCTTCGGCGAGATCCCTGATGGTCTGGTCGGTGTGCCCGCGCGCGGCGATGAGGGCCTGGTGCACGCGCCCCTCCAGCAGGCCGGTGCGCATGCCCGCGGCCGTCGACGTACGCAGGACAGCCTGCTTGCCGCAGTGCGTGACCGACGTGATGAAGTACTTGCCGTTGAAGCTCGCCGTGGGGTGTTCCTTGAGCTCGAAGATCTTGCCCGGCCCGAGCCGCTTGCAGTTGCTCTGCCCGATGGCGGTGACCCGGCTGGACTCAAACTCCTGAGCCCGCCGCTCGGCCACCGTCATCCCGTCATTCTGCTCCGCGTACTCGCCGGGAAAGTCGATGAACGCCAGCCCGGGGTCCCGCGCGTTGTCGCCCTTGGCCTCCAGGTCCAGCTTGGGCTTCTTGAAATTGAAATCGTTGAGCACCACCGCCCCGGGACGCACCGACTGGGCCCGGCGGAACCGGAACACGTGCTCCTGCTCGACGGCCAGACCGGTCGGCGGGATGTAACGCAGCGCCGGATCGCCGGTGATGGGCACGGCGAAGCCCGGTCCCGCGCAGAAGGTCAGGACGTGCTTGTCCTGCGACTGCTGGAAGAAGTACCAGATGCCTTCACGCTCGCAGAGCCGCGAAATGAAATTGAAATCAGTCTCGCGGTATTGAACGCAGTATTCGTAGGGCTGGAAGACGCTGTCGGGCAGGCCGTCCAGGTTGAAGCGGTCCGAGGGAATGCCGCCCTCGGTCAGCACGTCGGTGATGATCTGCTTGATGTTCTTGTTCTGGAAGATGCGCGACGTATAGCGGTGGGTGAGCAGCCAGAACGTGGGCACGAGCTCGGCGCGGTAATACGCCTGGTCCACCGTCTCGCCCGTCATTTCGAGGCGGGAGACGATGCCGTGAAACCAGGTCTCGCCCTCGAAGGTGTTGATGCTCAACACCGCGGGCTTGCCGACGATGTCTTCGAAGACGACAGTATCGGCGGCCGCTGCCATCTCGATCTCGAAGCGGTAGAGCTGGTTGAGCCCCTCCGTTCCGCGATAGCGCATCACCTGGAACTGGTCCAGGTCGCCTCCTGAAACCTGGAAGGCAATCTGCGCCCGACTCATATCCCGCATGACCGCCATGAGTGATTACTCCCGGAGCCAACTTCGGATTGTCGATTGCGGACCGCAGACCGGGCACCAGACGCCGCCGCGGCGGCGCCCATCCCGTCGGTGATCCGCCCTTCTCAACCCGGAATCCCTCTCACGAAAACGCGTACGTAAACTCTCCCGCTTCCGAAACGCCCATCGTCAGCTTCGTGGGCATCGTCTCGGACGTCATCCGGCTCAGCAGCTCGCGCGACAGATCGGGCAGGATCGACTGGTCGATCAGATGATCCACCTGTCTCGCCCCCAGATCCACTTGCTGGCAGCGTGAGGCCATGGTCTCATACACCTTGTCGTCGGCCTCGAACGCGATCTTGTGCGTGGCGGTGACCCGCGACGCCAGCTTGCCCAGCTTCATCCGCGCGATGGACTTCAGGACCTCCTGGCCGAGCGTGAGGAACGGGATCACCGTCATGCGGGCCAGAAGGGCCGGCTTGAAGTGTTCGCGCAGATGCGGGTAGATCGCCTCCTTCAGCGCGTCGGGGGTGACCTCCTCGCCCGACTCGCACAGGCCCTGAATCGCGTCGGTGCCCAGGTTGCTGGTCAGGAAGATCACCGTGTTCTTGAAGTCAATGACGCGGCCCTCGCCGTCGGCCAGCGTCCCCTTGTCGAACACCTGGTAGAACAGGTTCATCACGTCGGGGTGGGCCTTCTCGACCTCATCGAGCAGCACAAC
>CAZQEN010000097.1:0-21313 GCA_964591605.1 uncultured Planctomycetales bacterium | reverse complement strand
CCGACGCTGCCCGTGCGAGCCTTCCCGCGGGCCGTATGCATTTGCATCCGCGAATGGCCCGGCGCGCCGGGTCCCATGCCGCCCCGCCGATTCTGTCACCGACCAGCATTCACCCCGGCCACACCCGGGCGTTGACCCGCCCCCTCCGACCGTGTAGATTGATAGTGAACGCGGCGATGATCCCGTCCATGTCGTCTCGTCCGCGTCTCAATCATGAACCATGCGGCCCTCGCATCGAGCCGCTTCAGCATGTCCGAGGGTGCGAGAGACGGCCACAGAGGAGAACGACCATGTCCACACACGTGGTTGTTCGATGCCCTTCTTGTTCTCAGAAGTACCGCTTGCTTCCGGGCTATATCGGACATCGGGCCCGCTGCAAACGCTGCGCGACCGTCTTTGTCGTCTCCGCCGGAGACCAGCCCGTCGACGAGGACGCGATCGTGACCTGGATTACCGATGAGGACCCCTCCTCGAAATCGGTGATGGGCTCGACCGGCATCTTCGAAAAGGACGCAGCCCACGCAATGGCCGCCGACGTCGCCCCGCCCCACCCCGACCCCCACCGCCCGGCGGCTCCGGCCCGCATCCCGCCCCCGCCGGCGCCTGCGGACACTGCCGGCCCCCTCGCGCGGCTGCACCACATCGATGCGAAGGGTGCACATTTCACCTTCCCGGCCGCGAGTCTGCGGAGGACCGACCTGCGCAACGCGTTTCCCCGCAAGTGCCTCGGCTGCGGCACGCGGACGGGCCTGCGGGTCCACCTCATCCACTGGACGGACCGTGGGGTGGCCCAGGATGCGGCGCCGCATCGGGAGCGGCTCGACCTGCCGGTCGGCCGCCTCGAACAATTCAGCCTTGCCGGCGAAAAGGGCCTGCTCGAGCAGCTCCCGCGCGTCCGTCAGGCGGCCGACCCGTTCAATCTGCCGTTTCCCGTGTTTGCCTGCGAACACTGCCGCCCGGGCTCCCAGCTCCGGGTGTCGGTCGAACACCACGCAGGCGGCGATGTCTGCTCTCTGACCATCCAGCCCCTGGCCATCGCCGTGGACTTCTTCCGCTCCGTCGGCGGGCGAACCACCCCCGAGTACCGTCAGTTGATCGAAAAGCGGGATCTGTGCCGGGATGCCTGGCAGGAATTGGAGGGCCCAACCCGCCACCGGATCGTGGCCTGGCTCAACCTTCAGGACACCGAGCAGTTCGTGGGCTTCTATCCGGACGCCGATTGCCCGCCGGCCGACAGCGGCACATCGGGAATCGTCCTGACCAGCCATCGGGTGGTGATCAGGAAACACGCGCTCTGCCGGAGCTACCCGCTCGATGGTGAGGCGCGCATCGAATTCATCACCCGCGATGAATACTCGAGCCTCCACATCTACGAGAGCGGCCACGCCCCCCTGGTGCTGAAACTCACCCGCGGCACCGCCGACAATCTCTCCGCTGCTCTCCGAAAGGTCCCCTGCCAGTTGGTCGTGACGCGTTGAGAAACACGGCGGGCGCGGACGCGGATGCATGAAGCGTCCCCGGGTCACCGGAGCTTCACCCCGCTGAACTTCAGCAGGTCCTGCGTCAGCGGCGTGATGCAGCCCTGCTGCACAATGCCCGCGTCGTACTTGGATTTGAGATCCCGCCCCACCTCGGCGAGGGCGGCATCCACCGTCTCTTTCGTGCCCAGGCACCGGCCCAGTCGCCTGAGTGCATCCGGATAACGACGGGCGTTCGAAATGGGCACCAGCCGTTGAAATGCATGCCGCGTCAGGCGAACGTGGGCTTACCGGTGATATCGAGCGGTCCGTCCACAAACGGCCGCCGGCCTTCGGTCCGGATCCGCTTCATCAGCGCCGCCAGTGCGGCTTGGGTCCCATGCGGATCCGTGCCCGCGGCCGCGATGACATTGACGCCTTCCTTGACACCGCTTTTGAGCACGTACCCCTCGGCGCCGAGGCCATCCGCGCTGAGGGTGACGCCCAGAAACCGTTCCGCCGCCTTCGCCCCGACCGCGATCACTGAGGACTCGCCATCTTCAAACGACTCGCGCACCACCACTCGATGACCGCAAATCTCCTCGATATACGCCGCCAGATCATCGACCGCATGACGAACAAACGAGGGCTGCTGCGGATCGACCACCACCGCCGGCCGTTCAAGCGCGAGCCGCTCACCACCAGCGGCCCCCGCATCGAGAACACCCAGGAGCACACATGTGGAAACCACCCGACCCACTGTCGTCAGGCCCATTCCTCTTTCCTCACAGGATCACGAAAACGACATTCCACTCGTCAACCCCCGTCCTCATCGGTCCGGCATGTGGTTGAGCTCATCGGCCACAGACCCGATGAACCGCTTCGCATCCTGTTCAAGCTGCGGCGTGGTCGACCCGCCATTCTTCAACCGATTCAGCTTCGCCGCGTGAATAATCGGCCGCCACGCGGCCGGGACAGTCGCCATTGCCCAGGTATATGCCGCGTCCTTCGAGGCGAGTGCCCGGTGACGCGCCGTGTAAAGGATGCGGCACGCGGTGAGCACGGCGTAGGCATTGTGGATGAACGCCTGGTCGGATCGATCGTCCACACGGGAGGTCAGGCCTTCCTGGAGATACCCGAGTTCCAGCCGAAGCGCATCGTTCAGGCACGAGTCGGACACCTCCGGCGCGATGCTTTTCGCATCCTTGCCCCACAGCGTGACACCGGAGCGTGCCACATTGAGCCAGATGATCGGATTCCCGTCCGATCCATGCCGGACGAGCTTTTCCCCGAAGAGATAGTGGCCGCAGCATTGCGAAGACTTGTCGAGAAACTCACCGTCGATGACGAACCGCATCTCCAGGCGCCGGGTCCAGGGATTCTGCTGTTCCTGGTCCCTGAACCACTGATCCACTCTTGAAAACTCGCACTCATCGAGATCCCGCCGCGTGACCCCGACGCAGTCGACGTCGCTGCACCTTTCGTCAAACGCGTCGTACGTCAACGATCCCCACAGATAAATGCCGACGAGATTGCCGTGTAGAATCGCCGGGAAATCGCGGGACACTACCCGAAGCAGGTCGAGGAGATCTTCAGGAATGCTTATCCTTCCAAGGACTGCTGGTGGCACAGAGCGCATGTTGCTTTCCGGCTCGCTCCTTGGCCTTTCCCGGTCCTTTCCCCATGCTTGCCCGCGGGCGGAGCGGCGGATCGGTATCCAGCCACGCCCGCCATAATAACTCCACCGCCAGGCCCCGCCAGCGCTCGCGCGGCCGTTCCACACCGGCTCCCTCCGGCGCAGCACCGGTCATGTTCCTGTATCGAAGGGGTTGGTCGCGCCCCGGAGCTCAGGAGCAGAGCGCAACCCCGATGCCGCCGCATCGAAACACGGGCTCTGCGAATCAGGCTCGGGATCGTCGGGAAACGGGCGCAGGCGCGCTCCAGGGCGGGCGGATACACAGCCCGCCATGGAACAGACGCGCGCAGTCCGTTGGCATGCCCGCCCGGCCATCCAGCCCCGGGCCGGTTACGGGCAGATCACCTGGTGGGCCGGCGAGGTGACTCGGGCCTTGGTGGCCAGCATGTCGGCGTTGGTGATGTTTCCGCCCGACAGGTTGACATCGGTCTGCGGGTAGCTGCCGGCCGGCTGACCGTTGACCAGTTTGACGCGGATCACGTCGGTCAGGTTCACCGTTCCGTTGCTGGTCGTGTCGGCGTAGAGACTGCGAACGTTGACGTTGGGGTCGCCGGCCAGCAGCCCGACGCCATTGGCGACCACGCCGGTCAGATCGATGGCATAGCAGGTCTCATCCGGCAGCGCACCCGGCGCGAACGTGAGCGCCAGCGTATCGCTGTCCACCATGCTCACCGTGGCCAGGCCGCTGTAGTTCACCGGAGCGCCCATGACGCCGCCGACCGTGGTCCGGCCGATGACGGAGACCGCCGATGGATTGATCAGCGTCGCATCGGTGCTGAAATCCACCTCGATCCGCTGGATCCCTCCCTGCCGCGACTCCGTCCCCGGTCCGCTCGACCCGTTGCCGCTGGCAGCGGCGTTCAGCGAGATGGCCAGCGGAGCAGGGCCGTTGTGCGTCCGCACACTGCGCCAGGAGAACGCGGTCAGCTCCGACTTGAGGGCATAGACATCCGAGAGCGCGGCATTGTTATCGGGCAGCACCAGATTCGTCCCGACGCTCTGGAACGACACGACCGACGTGTCATCCGACGTCGCGGCAAAGCTGCAGCTGCCGTTGGCCGCGCTCCCGCCGCTGGTCAGGCTGACCACCTCCGTACCCTCGCTCCCCGCGAGCGTATCGCGCAGGAACACGTGATCGAACCCGCCGGTGTTGAAGCAGCCGAAGAGGCTGCAGATCACATCGCTGGCATTGTTCTTGAACAGGACGTACCGCCCGCTGGACGAGATGAACGGCTCGGTGCTTGGGGTGCTCAGCTCGCGGAACAGGTTGCTGCCGCCGATGAGGAAGGAGACGCCCAGGCTCACACGGTAGGTCGAGCCGAACGAGAGGATGTAATTGCCGCCGGACGCATTGCCGCGGTCCCGGACGTAGACATCCGTCGTGTTGTTGGTGTCCTGCCCGACCGGAAGCAACTGGCTGTTAGAGGTCGTGAACGCCACGTATCGGCCGTCAAAGGAAATCGACGGGAAGCTGTGCCCGGCGCCATTGGTCTGCGCCTCGTCGGAGCGGAGACTGATGCGCTGGGACTTGTTGGTGTTCAGATCCGACATCTTGCGGGAGTAGACATCCGCGTCACCATTGGTGTCGAGGTCGAACACCGTGTCGTAATCGAGAATCTGGGACGCGGTCACGAACGCGACGTGCAGGCCGTCGCCGGAGATGGCCGGATCTTCCGAGAAACCATCGGACCCGCCGGCGCCCGACACCTTGCTCACCAGGCGGGTGATGGCCCGGTCGACGCCGCCGCCGGTGGAGCCGGACTCGTCGAAGATACCGTTGCCGTCGTTGTCCCGGTCGCGCCAGTACACGTTGCTGCCGATGGTCCCGTTCTCGCTCCCGAGGTTGTCGGCCTCGCACTCGAAAGCAACGTAGCGCCCGTTGGCCGAGATCGACGGGTTGGAGACTCCCCCGCCGTACGTGTCGAGGCCGATCGTGAACTCGATGTACTGGCTCTCGTTGGTGGTGACGCTGACGCGAACCGTCTTGGTGTTTCCGACGCCGGCCTCGTCGTATATGCCGTCGTTGTCCAGATCGCGGTCGCGCACGAAGATGTCCTTCCCGTCGATGTGGAACGGCGGATCGCCGTTGGTGTCGTTGTTCACCAGGTTGTTCGCCGTGCTCATGAACACCACGTAGCGGGCATCGTCGGAGCAATACCGCACACCGGAGCGGCCCAGGACGCACGCGGCGTTGGCCTGCGTGTTGCCGGTGCCGGGATCGGGAATGCTCACGCGGCTGGTGGTGCCGGTCACCAGGTCGCGCACGAAGACGTCGGTTGCGTTGTTGGTGTCACTGGCGACCAGGTTGTTCGATCCGCTGATGAAGACCACGTGGCGGCCGTTGGGTGTCACGTAGGTGGCCGTGCTCGCCAGGTTTCCCTGCACACCGCCCGAGGACACACTCGCACGCACCGTCGTGTCTGCAGCAGCCGCCATCGGAGCCGACATCGCGAGCATCGCGAGGGCGGCGGACAGGACCTTCAGCGCGCGAAATCGACGACCCATCTTGGATCCTCCAATAAAAGGCGAACTCCCCAGAAAGGGCGCGCGCACTCGGCGACCACCGGTCTGGAGATCCGCTTGTCTAAGTCAAAAAATGGCCCAGCGGGGAAACAGACTTTCCTCTCCGCTTGAAGAGCCTAATGTATGGCTTTTTCAGCCGTTTTCAAGGGCATCTGACGCCAAACACCAATAAAACGGGGTGCCCCAGTGGCAATCCTGCCCGCCGTTCGGCCTTCACAACGCACGTGTGTGAGCATCAAGCCACTGGACGCCGACCGCGATGATCCCACGGTTAATTGAAACGGTTCACTGCAAATGCTGCACCCTCCGGGAGGCCCGCTCCACAGCCGGGATTTGACACGAGGCGCACTTCGACAGATTGCCGCTTCACGTCACGCCCGGAGCGACCGGGAACCGGCCCCGGCTTGACCAGCCGTATCCGCCCCCCGGTTCAACAGGGTCAATTTGACACTACCCCCTGCCACCGATAGAGATACGGGCTGATATAAGGGTCTGGCGGACCGGGAGACGCGGTGCCGAATGTCGGATGCCCCTGTTGGAACCCTGCATACCCTGCTGGCACACGTCGGGCGTTTCACCATCGACGTGCTCGACGCCTTCGGCCGCTTCTGGATCTTCGGCACCCGGACCATGGGCCGGACCCCACCCAGCCTCTTCCGACGCCGCGACCTCCAGCGCCTCCTGCCCCAGTTCTTCGTCATCGGGACCCAGAGCGTGCCGGTCATCATGGTCACCGGGACGTTCGTCGGGATGGTGCTAGCCATCCAGGCCATCGAGCAGTTCCAGGCGGCCGGCCTCACCGAGCGGATGGGCGTGATCGTCAGCCTGTCGGTCGTGCGCGAGCTCGGCCCCGTGCTGGCCGGCGTCATGCTCGCCGGACGCGTCGGCGGCGCCCTGACCGCCGAGCTGGGCACCATGAACGTCACCGAGCAGATCGACGCCCTGCGCTGCATGGGCTCCGACCCCGTCCGGGTGCTGGCCGTCCCCCGCTTCCTGGCCTGCCTCATCCTCACGCCCATTCTGACCCTATACTGTGATCTGATGGGAGTGTACGGCGGCTGGTTTATCTGCGTGCCCATCTTCAAGGTGTCATCACAGGACTTCTGGGGCTTCACTGAGGTGGCCCTCGAAGGCTGGGATATTTACAGCGGTCTGATCAAGAGCGTCTTTTTTGGAGCGGCCATCGGGCTGATTTCCACGTTCAAGGGGTTCAACTGCAAGCCCGGCGCCCAGGGTGTCGGGCAGGCGTGTACCGAAGCCTTCGTGAGCAGCTTTGTGGTCATTCTGATCCTGGACTTCTTCGTCTCGATCGTGCTCAAGGCGGTCTACGAGGGCATCTGGGGCTTCAAGGAAGTGTTCTGATGGAGGGCCAGGTCCGTACTCTCCAGTCGGCGGTCCAGACGCAGGCTCCGTCAGCCGGGCGGGCTCCGATCGTCGAGTTCCGGCACGTCAGCAAGCGGTTCGGCACGCAGGACGTGCTCAAGGACGTCAGCTTTACCCTCGAACGCGGCAAGACCACCGTGGTCCTGGGCGAGTCCGGCACCGGCAAGAGCGTGCTCCTCAAGCACATGACCGGCCTGCTGCGTCCGGACCGCGGGGAGATCTTCATCGACGGCCAGCGCATCGACCAGCTCAACGAGAAAGCGCTGGTGCCCGTCCGACGACGCTTCGGCTTCCTCTTCCAGATGGGCGCCCTCTTCGATTCGCTCACTGCCGGCCAGAACGTCGCGTTCCCGCTCATCGAGCACACGGAATACTCCGACGAGGACATCGCCCGCATCGTCCACAAGAAGCTGGAGATGGTCGGACTGGACGGGATCCAGAACAAGCGCCCGGCCGAGCTCTCCGGCGGACAGCGAAAGCGCGTCGCCCTCGCCCGCGCGATCGCCCTCGACCCCGAGATCATCCTCTACGACGAACCCACCACCGGCCTCGACCCGATCCGGGCCGACTCCATCAACGACCTGATCGTCAAGCTCAAGAATGAGCTCGGCGTCACCAGCGTCGTCGTCACGCACGACATGACCAGCGCCTTCAAGGTGGCCGACCGCATCCTGATGCTCCACCAGGGACGCTTCATCGCCGACGGCGCCGCCGAAGACATTCGCAATTCCACCGACATCCACGTCCAGCGCTTCGTCGCCGGAGACGCGGACCTCGACGTGGACGCGGTCAATGCATGAAGGGAGTTTCGAGTTTCAAGTGGCGAGTTTCGAGTGTCCAGGCAGGAGCGCGGAAAGGTTTGCCCGGGGTGGCATGGGCAATGTACTCATTGCCCGTGCGCATGCAACACGGGCAGCGGGTATCCCGATCTGCATCGGGACTCATGCCACCCTGTTCAACGGTGCCGATCAATCTGCGCTGCTACCTGGCTCAAATCTCGCGTGCTCACAAAGTCACACGGGAGACGATCGTCTTCAATCAGTCTTGACTCCCGTTTCGACTCGATTGCACCGTGAAGCTCGAAACTTGAAACTCGAAACTCACGCTCCAGGAGGCTTCGATGCCTGAATCGAAACGTCGCAACGCCCTGATCGGCTTGTTCGTCCTCGGCGGGCTCATCTGCCTGGCCGTACTGGTCGTCAAGTTCGGCGAGACGCAGTCCTGGTTCGGCAACCGTTACACTGTCAAGGCCACCTACGACCGCATCGCCGGCGTCCGCGAGGGAACCGAGGTCCGTCTGGCCGGCGTGTGGGTCGGCAACGTCGCCAAAGTCGATCTGACCAACCGCAACGAACCCGCCCGCGGTGTGACCGTCGAAATGCAGATCGACAAGGATTTCGACATCCCCGAGAACTGGGTGGCCAACGTCGTCATGCCGCTGATGGGCCAGGCCTTCATCAACATCATGCCCCCGCCCAGAGGGCTCCCCGCTCGCGCCCCGGGCGAACCCATGATCGGCACCGTCGTGGGTCCGCTCGACCAGGTGCTTCCGCCCGAGCTGCAGGAGAGGATTCTGACGACCAGCGACGAGATTCGCGTTCTGGCTTCGGCCCTCAAGCCCGTCGCCGACGACCTGCACGAGCTGCTCCGCAAACGCTCCACGGCCGAAGTCGACATCACCGCCACGCAGCCCAGCGCCGAGCAGGTCGCCGCCAACCTCTCGACGACCGTCCAGCGCATGGATCAGATCCTGCGCCACATCCAGTCCGTGGTCGGCGATCCGATGGTGCAGAGCAACCTGCGCGAGGCCCTCGCCAACCTGCGGACGGCCACCGAGGACGCCCGCCTGGCCGTCGGCGACTTCCGACAGTTCGGCCAGGGCCTCCAGCAGACCAACGCCGACGCCCGTAAGATGCTCGCCAACCTGAACGCCGCCATCGACACCACGCACCAGCACATTGACACGCTCGGTCGCAAGCTCCAGCAGAACGCCGATCAGCTCTCACGCGTACTCGACTACGCCGCCTCCGCCGGTAAGGACCTCGCCGAAGGCCAGGGCACCCTGGGCATGCTCCTGCGCGACCCCAAGTTCTACGAGGAGCTCTTCCTCACCATCGAGCGCCTCGCCGCCGCCGCCCAGGACCTGCAGGTCACCGTCAAACAGTGGCAGGACGGCGGCCTGATGCTCCGGCTGCGGTAAGCCGAACCGGCCAGCACGGGATGACCGCGGTTTCGCACCTTCTTCCTTCTCGCCCTCTCATCTTCACGCTCCCTCACTGGTCTTCCCGCCCCCCCCGGCCCCAACCCATTCCATGTGCCCGCTCCACGTCACCTCCCTCATCCGGAGCAGCCGACATGTTCTATCAGGGAATGAGGACACTCCATGTTCTGTGGCGGGGGAACGCCAACGTCGACGCAAGCGCCGCCGACAAAACGAAGCCATTGCGCTTGTAATACGGTCTCGGGATGCATGGACAAGCGACAGCGGACGAATACCAGAACGAACCCAGTCTTCGGATGGCCCCCTCCCCCTGTGGCGTTCCCTCCCGCCATGCCCGATCCGCTTCACTACCTGCTACAATACCTCTGCCGCGATTGGAGGAACGCTCCATGTCAGAAGCCTTCAAATCTCTCGCAACCGGCGCAAATCCCTCGGGCGACGTGATCTCAAATCTCAAATCTCAGATCTCAAATCCAGTTGCGGGCAAGGCCCGCGCCAGGAGCTCCTCCAGCAGCTTTCGTCGGGGCGAGCCATCCCTCACGCTCAGCTTCCTGCTCGCGCTCGGGATCGCGGCGGGTCAGCCCCTGCCGGCCGTGGCCCAGGGGCCGGCGTTCGCCGTGCTCATCAGTCACCGCGTCTCCAACACCGGCGACGAACCGGCGAAGGATGTCACCGCGGTCTGCATCCTCCCGGCCAGCAACCGATACCAGGAGGTCATCGACCGCCAGATCGACCCCGCCCCCGAGGAAACGCGCAAAGACGCCGAGGGACAGGAGATCATCACCGTCCCGCTGGGAGAAATCCCGCCCGGCCAGACGCGCAGCGTACGGGTCGTCGTCTGGGCCCGCATCCGCGCGATCAGGGTCGATCTCCTCGGCCCGGGCGGCAAGCCCACCACCCTCCCCGCCGAGATCGAGCAGGCGCAGCTCGCCGACGGCTACCTCCTCCAACTCGACAAGATCAAACCGATCGCCGAGAAGAACGCCGGCGCGGAACGGCGCGACATCGACCGCGCCCGCAAGGCTTACGAGTACATGCTCCGGGAGTGCGTCTACGACATCGACGAGAAATTCGAGCCGGCCGACAGGATCCTCGCCGGCTCCCCCGCGTCGTGCAGTGAACTCGCCTACACCTACCTGGCCATGTGCCGCGCCCTGAATGTGCCCGCCCGGATCGTCTCCGCCTACGTGAACCGCGGCGGCGCCTCGCCCTCGACCGACTGGCGGACGCACCGCTGGGTCGAGTTCTACACGAAGGAATACGGCTGGATCCCCGCCGACCCCACCAACCGATTGAACGATACCTCCAAGACGTTCTTCGGCCACCAGGACGGCAAGTATCTGACCGTGCTCGACGACGGCCTCGCGCTGGATGACCGCCCCGACCCGGCCTGGAGAGTGTTCATCGCCGGCAGCGAATCGGGGGGCGCGGGGCTGCGCACCTCGCGCTCCGCCGTCTGGCGCGTCTCGGCCCACCGGCCGACCGAAACCGAGAGCTTCAAAAAGGCCTGCGCGGCGCTCCGCTCCGACGACACCGACGCCCGCCGCCAGGCCGTCCAGGCCTGGACCCGGCAGCGCGAGACGCTCACGCACGGCTACCTGCTTGAGGCCCTGTTCGACCCAGATCTGCAGATCCGCAAAGAAGCCGCTGCCGCCCTCGGAAAGTGCAACGACCAGAGCATGCTGATCCCCCTGGCCATCCTGGCCGAGAAAGAGAAGGACGAGGCGCTCAAGGAAATCATGCTCGCCGCCGCCGCCCGCCTCCTGAGCGCGCCCAACCCCGCCGAACGGGCCCAGGCGGTCGCCGAGCTCGCCCGCTCGCGCACCCCCGAGGCGCTTCAGCTCCTTGACGGCATCTGGAACGACCAGGCCCGCGAGGTGCGCAAGGTCGCCGCCCAGTCGCTCTACAAGTTCGGCGACAAGCCCGTCATCCACAAGGCCTACCGCATGCTCGTCAACGACCCCGATGAGTTCATCCGCGTGTTCGCAGCGCTCCGCTGGGCCCGCATCGGCACGCGCGACGCCGAGCCGTTCCTGGTCGACCTCCTCGAAAGCCAGGTCCGATGGGACCGCGAGCATGCCCTGCGCGAGCTGGCGCGCCGCAGCGGCAACGAATTCGGCTTCGACCCGGCCGTGGACAGCCAGCGCAAATCCAACCGCGAGGCCCTGACCCGGTGGCGCGAGTGGCTCGCCCGCCCCGAGGCCGCCACCACCCAGGCCGCCGGACCCTGAAGGAATTAAATAGAGGTCTAAGGAGAGACAGAATGGGACAATGCGAAAACGCCGACGCGCCCCATCAGAACCCCGAACGTCAGTGAGGGGCCTTGTCTGCGCTGGGGAGGTGCTCTCACTCGTGAGTCAGGTCCGTCGCTCACGCTCCGGGTTCTGATCTCCCCGCCTGCGGTGATGCAGCCGTGTGGGAGCGCTGGCCGCGATCGAGCCGGATGAACGGGTATTCGTTCGTCTCGCCGTCCAGCCAGCGATCCGCATGGTCGGCGAAGCCGCCCGGATCCAGGCCCATGTAGCACCGCCCCGCCCCCACCGCGGCGATGACGCTCTCAAGGTGCCGGCGCGCCCTGCGGCGGAGCCGCTGCACGCCCTCCGTGCGGCCCATGTGCCGCTGCAGGTGGCAGGCCGAGACCTGGATCAGGAACTGCAGGAAGTGGCCCTGGGGGCCGCGCTTGTCGCTCTGCTGCCAGATCCCCTCCCACGCCTCGTGCGCTTCCCACCAGTACCAGTGATTGTACAGATCCACCCCGAAGAGGTAGTCCCGGCACTCCGCCCATCGATCCGGGCTCAGGAGGGCCCCGGCCTCCGGATGCGCGCCGGAGGGATCATAACTGTGCCCATCCGGATGCGCGACCGGGTGCGGATGCAGGCCGGGCACATATCGATACGGCGGAAACGGCCGGGACGTGTACCGCGCCGGAGGCCGCTGCGGCTCGGGGATCCCGGTGATCATTCGACCAGAAACTCCGGCCCCTCCTGCTTGGGCGATCGCGACCGCCCGGTGAGACGCTGCAGCACGGCCCGGCGCAGACCGGTCAGCGGCCGTGAGATCCGACGGTGCAGCTCGATCAGCGGTCCCGCCCGATAGGACGCCATCCGCTCCTCGTGCGTGAGCAGGTCCGGCCGATGCCGCCGCATGTGCTTGAGCAGATGATACCGATCCCCGTCCTGCAGACGCCGCAGAATGAACTCCCCCAACTCCCGGGGGATCAGCCGCAGCCAGCCGCCCCGCCGCTCACCCGCCCGAGGCCACCGGAACGAGATCTGGAAATCGATCAGGTGCGCCTGGCCGTCATCCCCGACCAGGATGTTCTCCCGCTTCTCCAGGTCCACATAAGCAATCCCGCGGGCATGGATGCCGGCCAGCAACTCCCGCAGGCCCGCAAAGAACGCGTCGCCTACCTGTTCGCCCCGCTGGAGCGGATGTCCCTCGACGAAGGCATGCACGAACCCCGTCTCCCCCCAGCGTCCCAGACACCGCGGCACGCCCGGCAGATCCTCCACCGCCCGGTAGATTCCGAGTTCGTGATTTGCGTGGAACCGTCCCATCCACTTCATCGATACAAACGCCAGCGGCGTGACGCGCCCGACCTTGAGAATCACCTTGCCGCCCGGCCCTCGATACAGCCCGGTCGCCGCAAAGAAGTCATGCTTATAGGTGCGCACATGCGTATAAGTTCCGTCGCTCAGAACGATCTCCGGCGGCAGGTCCGCCGCGCCGAGCGCCCGCAGCCACGCATGCTGGATCGGCCCCGTCTCCATGGCACGCAGAATACCCCACTCGGCATCAAAACGCACCTGCCGGCGCGCCCCGCGGCGACGGCCGCACGCCATCGCCGCGTCCATGCAGGCCACCTCACCTTGCCCCATAAAACAACGGCATTTTGGGTTGATAACCCCATTTTGAGCGACTCGCGCGAAATGCCAGCGAACTTGTGGACGATATAATGAGTAGATGAAGTGAGATGACGCGCGGCGTGCCGCATGCCCGCGTCATCGGATGGATCGCGAGGACGTTTTTATGTGTTCCCGTGTCTCGAGTGCGGGTGTCATCGTCGATGAACAACATGGCCTGGTCGATCGCGGACCCCGGCGGCTGGATCCGGAGGCCGAGTGGTTTCGCCGGATGGTGAGGCCCCTCTCTCCTCTTCAAACCCCTCTCCAGAATATTCCTCCAGCACAGGACCCCGCGGCGGGGCCACCGGGCAAACCCCAGGACAACTGAGCGGCTGCGGAGGCCACCCGCGCGCACCGGCCCGGTCCGCTGCGCATCGTGCCGTCCCATGCGCGCTGAGCCGTCCACACCGGGCCGGCCTTACGTCCTCGCACCGGCCGGCCTGAGGCGTCGGGCCGCAAGGCCTACCCCGCCACGCACTTGACGATCATCCGGCGCTGCCGCGGACCGTCGAACTCGCAGAAGTAGATCCCCTGCCACGTGCCGAACACCAGTTGGCCCTCTTCGACCAGCACTATCACCGACGAGCCCATGAGCGACGACTTGATGTGCGAGTCCGAGTTCCCCTCCGCGTGGCGGAACGCACTTTCATCCTTCGGCACGAGCTGCGCGAGCTTCCAGAGCACGTCGTGCACCACGTCGGGATCCGCATTCTCCTGGACGGTGATGCCGGCGGTGGTATGCGGCACATAGCAGATGACATGCCCGCTCTCCAGCTTCGCCTCGCGCACGGCCCGCTGCACCTCGGCCGTCACGTCGATCATCTGGTTGCGCTGCCGGGTCGGCACGGTGATCGTGTGCATGATTCGTCTCCTGAATTGGTCCGATTCCCGCAGTCCTCTATAATCGGGGCGGTCGGCGAAGTGAAGCCAGGCGACATGCGCCGGCCGGTTCGGGGCCCGTGTCAGAATCGGTGGGGGTGGCATGGGCAGTATGCATTCGCAGATGCGAATGCATACTGCCCGTGGAGAGGCCCGCACGGGCAGCGTCGGATTCGCTCAGCGAAGCTGATGCTGCCCATGCCACCCCGTCCCAGTTGTCACGCACCCGCCGGTTCGGCCCTTCACAGGACGGGTGCACAGGGAGTTGGCGGTGGCGGATCGCAGGCCCAGGGTGGTCGTCGCGATGAGCGGCGGCGTCGATTCGAGCGTGGCGGCGTGCCTGCTGCACGAGCAGGGCTGCGAGGTCACCGGCCTGTTCATGCGCACCGGCGTGCACGAGGCCCCCGGCGCGCCGGACGACGCCTGCTCACCCGATCGCCACCGCGGCTGCTGCAGTGCGGCCGACGCGTCCGACGCCCGCGCCGTGGCCGGGCGCCTGGGGATCCCCTTCTTCGCGCTCAACTTCAAGGACGAGTTCGACCAGATCATCGATTACTTCGCCGACGAGTACCGCCGCGGGCGCACGCCGAATCCGTGCGTCATGTGCAACGAGCATCTCAAGTTCGGGCGGCTGGCCGACTACGGGGCGGCCGCCGGGGCCGATTTCGTGGCCACCGGACACTACGCCCGCATCGAGCGCGTCGACGGCCGCTGCCGCCTCCGCCGCGGCGTGGATACCAGCAAAGACCAGTCATACGTCCTGTTCGGAATTGCCCGCGAGATGCTGCCGCGCACGCTCTTTCCCATCGGCGGCATGAGCAAGAGCGAGGTCCGCGAGCACGCCCGCCGCCTGGGCCTGCCGGTCAGCGACAAGCCCGACTCGGTCGACATCTGCTTCGTGCCCGACCGCGACTACGCCCGCGTCGTGCGGGAGCGGCGCCCCGAGGCGTTCGTCCCCGGCCGTATCGTCGACACGCAGGGGCAGGAGGTCGGGCGGCACGAGGGCATTCCGAACTTCACGATCGGCCAGCGCCGCGGCCTGGGCATCGCGATGGGGTTGCCCGTTTATGTCACACGGATCGATGCCGCCAGCGGCACGGTCGCCGTCGGCCCGAAGTCGGACCTGGCCCGCTGCGAGCTCCAGGCCTCGCGCGTGCACTGGCTGATCGATGCGCCCGATTCGCCGCTGCGCGGACACGTGCAGATCCGTTATGCTCACAAGGCCGCCGCGGCCGTGATCACTCCGGTCGGCGCCGACAGCGTCGAGGTCCGATTCGACGAACCTCAGACGGCGGTCACCCCGGGCCAGGCGGCCGTCTTCTACGACGGTGATATCGTGCTCGGCGGCGGATGGATCGATTGAACATGGGACAGATGAATCGCGAGAACGCGAAAGGTCGAAAACGCGAAAGAACCGCCGTTTCGCACTTGCACGCAATCCTGATCAGGTGCCGCTTCTGGACGGTGTTTCTGGTCTGCGGATCGGCGCTGGCCGCCCCGCCGGACGGCTTCGTGCAGATCCGCGGCGATCAGTTCGTCTATGACGGCAGGCCCGTCAGGCTCAAGGGCACCAACTATTACCCGCGGGATTTCATGTGGGCTGACCTCTGGAAGGCACCACCAGGAGTTGTCCTCCGCGATGCCGGGCGCATGCGCGAGCTGGGCCTCAACTGCGTGCGCATCCTGGTCCCCTACCGGGCGGGCGGCTGGCACGGACCCACCCCACCACCCGAGAAGCTCGGCATGCTCGTGCAGATGGTCGACCTGTTCGGCCAACACGGCATCCGCAGCGTGGTCACCCTGTTCGACTGGGAAACCACCTTCCCCCGCGCGGGCGACGCGCGGGAGACCGAGCATCTCCGCCATCTCTCGGCCATCGTCGCGCGTCTCAAGGACAATCCGTACGTCCTCATGTGGGACGTCAAGAATGAACCCGACCACCCCGGTAACCTCGACGGAAAGAGCGACGACTGGAAGTGCTGCCCGGCGCATCGCGACCAGATCCTCGACTGGCTGAAGCGCATGTGCGAGGCCGTCCGTCAGCGCGATCCGAATCACCCCGTCGGCGTGGGCATGCGCTGGGCGGACAACGCCCGCGACACGCTGGGTTTCGTCGACGTGGCCATGTTCCACTCCTACTGGCCCAACATCGGCGACGGGCAGATTCCTGCCATCCAGAAGGCGCTCACGACCCCCAAACCAATCGTTGTGGAGGAGTTTGGCTGGCCCACCAATCCCACGCCATGCGACCGGGAGGGCAAGATCATCCACGACTACACCGAGCAGCGTCAGCGCGAGATGCTCGAAATGCATCTGAAGGCGTTCGAGCGGCACAACATCGCCGGCGGCCTGCAGTGGATGACATTCGACGCCGCCCCATACACGAGCGACCCGAAGGAGAGCTTCGAGAAGTACTTCGGCCTGTGGCGTGCCGACGATTCCCTCAAGCCGGGCGGCGAGGTCTACCGCGACCTGTTCAAAGTGAAGCCCTTTCCGGTGGAAAAAGCGTCCCGTACCCGTTGATCCACCGCGGGCCGATCACAGGTCCGGCCGCACTTGAGTCGTTATCGGAGCACGCGCCCCTCTTTCCTTTCGACCCGTGAAAAGCTAGACTCAGATGCGTCTCCCCAACGGGCCTGTTGTCATCGGGTGAGGGATGAAGCGTTCCAGGATCGTCATTGCGGTGATGCTGCATCCAGGCGGCGCATCGCTGATGTGCTCCCGCCGGCCGGGTTTGAGAGCGCCCCTGCTGCTGGTGGGCTGGCTGGCTCTCGCGGCGGCTTTACAGGCGGGGCAGGAACCTCCAGCCCTCTTCACGGGCAGCGCCGCCTTCGGTACATCCCCCCTGCCTTCAGCCGGCGCCCTGCGTTCCCGATCGGCCACGGCTCACCTGGAGCTGCTGGACCACCTTCCGCCCGACGGTACCGGTTGGCTGCGTCTCAACCTGTTCGACGACGTCTCATACAGCGCCCGTTTTATCCGTCACGGCCGGCCCGCCGCATCCACTCGCGCGTGGTCCGGCACACTCAAGGAGGCGCCGCACGGATCGGTGACGATCATCCGCAACAACGCCGGGATGCTGGCGGTCGTGCGGGTGCCCGGCGCCGCCACCTACGAGGTGCGGAGCACCGCTGACGGCGCTGCGACCATCCGGCAGATCCATGTAACCGCTCCCCGATGCACCGACAGCGCGGCAGCGGCCATGGGCGGGGCGAGGAGGATGCCGGCACTCAACGCCGCGCGGCTTGCCTGGTCGCCCGGCCCGCTCGCCGGACCGCAACCCGCCGCGATCACGCCCTACACCTATGGCTGCGACGACGGCACGGTGATCGACATCATGATCGTGTATACCGACGACGCGCGGGCCGCAGCGGGCAGCACGGCCGCCATGGAAAGCAACATCGCCCTCGCGATTCAGGAAGCCAACGACGCGCTGGCCAACAGCCAGATCGACACCTCCCTGCGCCTGGTGCACACGCATGAGGTCAACTACACGGAGACCGGCGATTTCGGGACCGATCTGGATCGACTGGTGAATCCCTCCGATGGATTCCTCGACGATGTGCCCCCGCTGCGCGACCAGTACGGGGCCGACTGCGTCAGCTTCTGGTCGCACTACAACTTCTTCGGCGTCGGGTTCTTCCCCGACGGCTCGCTGCAGGGCATCAACGCGAGCGGCATCACGCTGATGGACTGGCGCGGATACAGCGGGCTGCTGCTGGCCCACGAGCTGGGGCATAACCTCTGGTGCGCGCACGACCGGGCGCACACGCTGGATACGCCCTACGCCCCCTATTCCTACGGCTTCATCGAGCCGGGCAGCGCCTGGCAGGACATCATGGCACAGGCGCCGGGCGTGCCCTGGATCCCGCATTATGCCAACCCCGGCGTGATCTGGCCCGGTCCGGTCCCGCCCAATCCGGGGCCGACCGGCGTGGCCGTCGGCAACCCCGATCCCTGCGATGTCGCGCTGACCATCATGGATACGCGGCACATCATCGCCAACTTCCGGCCGACGGCGCTGCCCGGCCTGCCCTCCGTGCTCTACGTCAACGCCGCCGCCGCGCCGGGGGGCGACGGGCTGAGCTGGGCAACCGCCCTGCGCGACCTCCAGGACGCGCTGTGCAGAGCGGGCGGCTCGAACGGGGCGGTGCAGCAGATCTGGGTGGCGGCCGGAACCTACAAACCCGACCGCGGCGGGGCCGGCCGTACGGCGGGCTTCAACCTCCGGAATCATCTGGCGATCTATGGAGGGTTCGCCGGCACGGAAACGCAGCTCAGCCAACGGAACTGGAAAGCGAACCTCACGATTCTCAGCGGCGACATCGGCACGGTCGCGGACAACTCAGACAACAGCTTTCACGCTGTGACCTGCATCGGAAACGACCGCACCGCGCGGCTCGACGGCTTCGAGATCACCGGCGGCCAGGCGGATTCCACCAACTGGCCCGACAATCGCGGCGGCGGGCTCCTGTGCGACAATGCCGGCCCGACGATCGCCCACTGCACGTTCACGGGCAACCATGCCGGCGATGCGGGCGGCGCGTTCTCCAGCATCAACAGCAGCAACCCCCTCATCGCCGAGTGCACGTTCCTCTCAAACACCGCCGACGGCAGCGGCGGCGCCCTGGCCGTCGATCAGAGCGCGCCGACGCTGCGCAACTGCCTCTTTCGGCTCAACAGCGCTCCCACCGCCGGGGCGGTGATCCACTCAGGCGACAGCCCGGCTTTTTATGCCAGTTGCCGCTTTCTCGCCAACACCGCGACCGGCCAGAGCGGCGGCGCCGTCGGCAGCTTCAACGCCTCGCCGACGTTCGTAAACTGCCTCTTCTCGGGAAACAACTGCCAGTGGTACGGCGGCGGGCTTTTTGGCTTTGGAGCCGGGTCTGAGAACCTCAAGCTGGTCAACAGCACGTTCAGCCGCAACTCGGCGGTCATCTACGGCGGAGGCGTCGCCGTCGATCAGCCCGGCCCCGCGCTCGCCAACACCATCCTCTGGGGAAACACGGCCACTGCCAGCATCGAAGAGCAGCAGATCGTGCGCTTCGGCTTCGTGGCTGTGAACGTCAGTCAGTGCACGGTTCAGGGCTGGACCGGCGCGATGGGCGGCTCCGGAAACAACGGCTCCAATCCGCTCTTTGTCGATGATGACGGCGCAGATGGCACCGTCGGCACGCTGGATGACGACCTTCGTCTGGGCGGCGGTTCGCCCGGCATCGACACCGGCAGCACGGCCGGCCTGCCTGCCGACACGGCGGACCTGAACGGGAACGGCAACACCGCCGAAGCGACGCCGCTCGATCTGGACGCTCATCCCCGCGTGCTGGCCTTCGCCGTCGACCGCGGGGCATACGAAGCCATCCCGGTCATTCCGGCCGACTTCGATCACGACGGGGACGTGGACGGCGACGACTATGCCCACTTCGCCGCGTGTGCGACGCGCAGCCGCGTCGCTCAGAACAACGCGGCATGCGCCGACGCGAAACTCGATGCCGACAGCGACGTGGACATGCGGGACTTTGCGTTATTCCAGCGGTGCTACAGTGGTCCCCAGCAGCCGGCCAGCGCGGACTGCGCGGATTAACCCGCCCGCTGCACACCCGCCGAACGACATCAGTGGCGGGTGCTCACCCATTCACTGCGCGGTGAGCGCGTCGAGGGTCGTGCCGCCGGTGGTCGCGTTGCAACTGATGGAATCGAACTGCGAAAGCATCGACTCCAGGCGGTCGAGCGTGCCCTCGTCGAGCTTGATGTGGACGTGCGAGCCGTCTCCATCGCTGACGTGCACTTTGACGTCATCGTCGCCGCCCTCGTGGTCGCCGTGGCCTTCCGAGCCCAGGACAGCCCTCGGCGCGGCCAGCACGGCCAGACCCACGGCAAAACGAACCGTGAACTTCCGCAGAAATGTGAACGTCGACATAAGCTTCCCTCCGCGTGTAAACAGCCCGTGGTCCCCCCGCGGGAATGTGAAATACAGTCCGGCCGCAGGCAAATGCCCCGGCCGCCACTCTGCCTCGTTCCCGGCCGGAAAACGCGTCAGACACGCCGGGAACTTGCAAAAACAGGCCGCTCCGCGACAATAATGGCTTCGGGAACGTCCGGATAACGTATCTCCAGAGGAACACTGATGGGTCTGTTAAGCGGCAAGAAGGGCATTATTTTCGGGGTCGCCAACGAACGCAGCATCGCCTGGCACATCGCCAAAAACCTGATCGAGCACGGCGCGACCTGCGGCTTCTCTCACCTGCCGGGGGAGAAGATGGAACGCCGCGTCCGCAAGACGCTCGAAGACGGCGGCGTGCGCGACGCCTGGCTCTATCCCTGCGATGTGTCGAAAGACGAAGACCTCGACACGCTCTTCGAAGCCGCAAAGGCCCAGTACGACGGGATCTCCTTCGTGGTCCACTCCGTCGCGTTTGCCGACCGGGAGTATCTGAGGATGGGCAAGTTCACGGAGACGCCGCGGCAGGTGTTCACTCAGGCGCTCGATATCTCGGCCTACACGCTGATGGCCATCGCCGACCGCGCGCGGAAGATGATGCCGGCCGGCGGCTCGATCCTGGCCATGAGCTATTACGGGGCCGAAAAGGTGGTCCCCGGCTACAACGTGATGGGCGTGGCCAAGGCCGCCCTTGAAGCGGCCACGCGCTATCTCGCCGCCGAGCTGGGCCGGCAGAACATCCGCGTCAACACGCTCTCGGCCGGCCCGTGCCGCACCCTGTCGGCCATGGCCGTCGGCGGGATCGATGAGATGTTCGACTGGGTCGAGAAGAAGGCCCCTCTCGGCCGCAACATCGAGACCGACGAGGTCGGCAAGTCCGCCGTCTTCCTGATCAGCGACCTGTCGACCGGCGTTACTGGTGAAAACCTCTACGTGGATGCCGGGTACAATACCATGGGGCTCTAGCGGCCGCCCCCCGTGGCGGCCGGGCGCGGCTGACCGCCGCGCTGCGTGCGATCGGGCGGGGGACGCGTCATGCACACCGGCTTTGTCGACTGGAACGCCATCGAACCGCAGCATCTCTCCCCGGGCGTGCGCATCCGCACCCCCTGCGGACGGAACCTCATGCTCTCGCTCGTGGAGATCGACGCCGGATGGGCCGTCGACACCCACAGCCACCCCCATGAACAGGCCGGCATGCTCCTCTCGGGCCGCATGAAGTTCACCATCGGCCAGGAAAGCCGCATCCTCGAACCGGGTGAGTCCTACATCGTGCCGCCCAACGTCCCTCACCGTGCGGAGGCCGTC
>CAZQEN010000096.1:0-21332 GCA_964591605.1 uncultured Planctomycetales bacterium | reverse complement strand
GGGTCCGGACGGGGACCGGGGTGGTGACGCCGGAAGGCCGGCCGGAGGCGCATCCACCCAGGTGGCGGCGGGACTTTCCGGTGGACTGGCCGGACGATCAGTACGTCGCCCGCCGCGACTTCACGAAGTACATGGTGCTCACGAGTTTTGCGTTCGTGGTCGGGCAGGTGTGGATCGGCGTGAAGAACGTGTACCGCCGCCGGCGCGGGGCGCCGCCGATTCTACGGGTGGCCGCGATCGACGAGATTCCCGTCGGGGCGAGCCGGGTGTTCGGGTATCCCGACGCCCACAACCCGTGCCTGCTGATCCGCACGGGGGCGACGGCGTTTCTGGCCTACGAGCAGAAATGCACGCACCTGAGCTGCGCGGTGCAGCCGCGGGTGACACAGAACCAGTTGCACTGTCCGTGTCATCAGGGCTTCTTTGATCTGGCCACGGGGCGGCCGACGGCGGGCCCGCCCCGACGGGCCCTGGCCCGGGTGCAGCTCGAAACCCGCGGCGGCCACATCTACGCGGTCGGGATGGAGGAGGGGCCGGCATGAGACGCGTCTTCTCCCCCGAGCAGCGGACGACCATCGTGTACGGAATCCTGTGCATCGTGGTCGTGCTGGTGGTGCTGCAGTTGTGGCTGCTGACGGCGACCATGAACGCGTACCTGGCCCGCGAGGAATCGGTGATCTGGCCGGCGGCGGCAGCCAGCGCGGTGTGCCTGCTGCTCAACCTGGGGCTCCTGCGGTACCTCTACAGGCTGGAGGACTGACGTGTCGGATGCGTGTGCGGGTGATCGGCCTTCCGGGAATGCGCTGCAGTTGGCGATGGCGACGGGGGCGTTTGCCGTCTGTTTCGCCCTGTTCGGATCCGTTTCGGCGATGATGCCGCTGCTGAGGAAGGCGATGGGGCTCAGCCCGGTGCAGGCGAGCGTGGCGATTGCCCTGCCGGTGCTGCTGGGGAGCCTCGGGCGGATTCCGCTGGGGATTCTGACCGACCGCGTGGGCGGGCGGGCGGTGTTCATCGGGGTGCTGGGGTTTTCGATCCTGCCCGCGGTGCTGCTGGGCTGGGCGACGCATTACTGGCAATTGCTGGTGTGCGGCTTCTTCATCGGCGTGCCGCTGGCGGTGTTCTCGGTGGGAGTGGGGTTTGTGAGCGGGTGGTATCCGCCGCAGCGGCAGGGGGCGGCGCTGGGGGTGTACGGGGCGGGGAACATCGGGCAGTCGCTGGCGGCGTTCGGCGCGCCGGTGCTGGTGGGGGTGGGCGGTCTGAGCACAGCGGCGAAGCGCCTGGGCGGCGTGCCGCATGCGTGGGGGTTCTGGGCGTTTGCCCTGCTGGCGGCGGTGTGGCTGGTGCTGTTCATCCCGCTGGCCCGCAATGCGCCGCGCTCGGGGCCGACCCGGCATCTGAGTGACTTTCTCCGTCCGCTTCGCGATCCGATGAGCTGGGTGCTGAGCCTGTACTACTTCCTGACGTTCGGCGGGTTCGTGGCGATGTCGGTGTACCTGCCGACGTTTTTGACGGATCCGGAGACGTTCCGTCTGACCGCGGCGGATGCCGGGTTGCGGACGGCGGGCTTCATGGTACTCGCGACGGGCATGCGGCCGCTGGGCGGATGGCTGGCGGATCGCGTGGGCGGGCGGCGGATCCTGCTGTGGGTGTTTCCGGCGACGGCCGGGTTCGCCCTGTTCCTGGCGTGCCCGGTGATGACGACGTTCACGATCGGGGCCCTGGGCATGGCGGCGGTGATCGGGCTGGGGAACGGGGCGGTGTTCAAGCTGGTGCCGCAGTATTTTCCGACGACGGTGGGGAGCGTGACCGGCCTGGTCGGAGCGGCGGGGGGACTCGGAGGGTTCTTTCCACCTCTGGTGGTCGGGGGGATCAAGCAGGCGACGGGGTCGTTCAGCTACGGGTTCGTGCTGCTGTCGGGGTTTGCCCTGCTGTGCCTGGTCGTG
Source organism: uncultured Planctomycetales bacterium (assembly GCA_964591605.1). Classification (GTDB taxonomy): domain Bacteria; phylum Planctomycetota; class Phycisphaerae; order UBA1845; family PWPN01; genus CAYLLT01. The sequence continues at coordinate 19,389 of CAZQEN010000096.1, read as the reverse complement.
ATCCTGGTCCAGGGGCGACCGCGACGGGCGGCGCTGGCGCCGGCGGCATCCTGAGCGGGGGTGTGGTCGTTTTGTCTGGCCGGACTGAAGGCTTGTGGCGCCGGCGTCATCGCCTGCAGCGTGCAGCCGGGACGGCTGCACCACAATGCCCAAAACTCTGACCACACCGCCTGAGCGGAGAGCGATTCGGGATTTCGATTGCCTGAGTGGTGCGTTGGCCCTACAGTCGTGGCCATGCCGATCTTCGTGCGCGGACTGACGCTGCAACTGGATGAGCCCGAGGAGCTTCTGAGGACGCGTGCGGCCGCCCGGCTCAAGGTGCGTCCGGACGACATCCGGGCCTGGGCGGTGGTGCGGCGGGCGCTGGACGCGCGGCGGCATGACCGGCTGGCGTTCACGTACAACCTCGAGCTGGCATTGAGCGGGCCGCCGAAGCGCGAGGAGCACCTGGTGCGGCGGCTGCATCGGGCGGACGTGACGCTGCTCGAGGTGGAGGCGCCGGCGATGCTGGAGCCGGGGAGCGAGCCTATCCGCGAGCGGCCGATCGTGGTGGGATTCGGGCCGGCGGGGATGTTCTCGGCGTACCTGCTCGCGCAGTACGGGTATCGCCCGCTGGTGCTCGAGCGCGGCTTCGACGTGAGCACGCGACACCACGACATCATCGTGGATTACTACCGCAAGCGGCAGTTTCACCCGGAATCGAACCTGCTGTACGGCGAGGGCGGGGCGGGGACGTACTCGGACGGCAAGCTGTATACGCGGGTGAACGATCCGCGGGTGCGGCAGGTGCTCGAGGTGTTCTACCACCATGGGGCGGATCCCAAGATCCTGGTGGAGGGCAAGCCGCACGTCGGGTCGGACAAGCTGCCGGGCATCTGCCGGCGGATCCGGATGCACATCGAGGATCTGGGGGGCGAGGTCCGCTTCGGGGCGCGGCTCGAGGACGTGCTGATCGAGGGCGGTCGGCTGGTGGGCCTCGTGGTCAGCGGCGAGCGCCTCGCGTGCGGGCCGGTGCTGCTGGCGATCGGGCATTCGGCGCGGGACACGCTGCGGATGCTGGCCTTACGCGGGGTGCGCGTGGAGGCCAAGCCATTCCAGATCGGGGTGCGGATCGAGCATCCGCAGGCGCTGGTCAACCACTGGCAGTATGGAGCGGCGTGCGAGCAGGCGCGGCTGCCGCCGGCCGACTATCACCTGGTCGCCAGGGGGGCGGCGGGGGAGCGGGGGGATCTCTTCTCGTTCTGCATGTGCCCGGGGGGCGTGATTCTGCCGACCAATGAGTCGCCCGGTGAGATCGCGACGAACGGAGCGAGCCGGTCGCGGCGGAGCGGGCCGTTTGCCAACGCGGGGCTGGTGATCACCGTTCATCCGGCCGAGCTGGCCGCGCAGGAGGGGGGGAAGGCGTTCGATCCGCTGGATGGACTGGCCTACCAGGAGTCGCTCGAGCGACAGGCGTTCGAGATGACGGGCGGCACGTATGAACTGCCGTGCCAGCGGGCGAGCGATTTTCGGGAGCGGCGGCCCTCCGACGGGCGGCTGGAGACGAGCTATCCGCTGGGCGGGCGCTGGGTGGACCTCTGGAAGCTTCTTCCGCCGTACGTGGCGGATGCGGTGACCCGCGGGGTGACGCTGCTGGACCGGAGGCTGCCGGGCTTCGGCGGGCCGGACGCGGTGATCACCGCGCCGGAAACGCGGGCGAGCGGGCCGGTGCGCCTGGTGCGCGATCCCCAGACCAGGGAAGCGGCGGCCACGGCGAACCTGTATCCCGTGGGCGAGGGAGCGGGATACGCGGGCGGGATCATCAGTGCGGCCATCGACGGGCTCAAGTCGGCCGAACTCATCATCCAGCGGTATGCCCCGGTGAGGTGAGTACCTGTGCAGAGCATCAGTCCCCCATCCCGCGATGCGCGACGGGATGGGGCGCCCTGCCGGCTGCCGCCGGGGGCGGCCGCTGCGGAGGATGCTTCAACGGCTGATTCGGTCGCGGGCGCGCTGGAGGTCGGCGGGGGTATCCACGTCGATGAGGACGCCCTCGTCGCCGATGTCAACCAGGCTGACCCGCTCGGGGTGAAGGCGGCGCAGCTCGTTGAGGCCGCGGGCAGCGGGCCAGGAGAGCACGTCGAAGGCCAGATCGGCGGGCAGGATGATCGGGTGGCCGCGCCGGCCGCGATGAGCGGCAATCACGATGCGCGAGGGGTTCTGGTCGAAGGCGTCGATGCAACGATCGATGATCTGCGGCGTGATGCAGGGATGGTCGGCGGGACAGACGAGGAAGCCGTCGAGGGCCGGCGATGAAGGCGGACGATCCGAGGCCTGCGCCAGGGTCCGGGCGGCCTGCAGGCCGATCTGGATCGACTCGATCATCTCGCTTTCGGGGCGGGGGTTCACCGCGTAGTGGAGGCGGGCTCGGCCGGGCCGCAGGGTTTCGATTCGGGAGGCGATGTGGGCGTTGACGACGGCCACGCAGGCCGCTGCGCGGGATGCGTCGATCGCATCGAGGATGCGCACGAGCATCGGCCGGCCGGCCAGGTCGAGCAGTTGCTTGCGGGGCTGGGCGTCGGCGTCGGCCGGCCCGAGGGCCATGCGTCTTCCGAGCCCCGCCGCGGGGACCACGGCCCACACGGCAGCCCCAGGGCTTGATTTCTCACGTCTCACTTCTCACGTCTCACTTCTCACGTCGAAAGGTCCCTCTACCGCTTTGACCTTCTGCTCGCGCCGAACCCGGATCAATTCGGCGACGATGCTCACGGCGATTTCGGGGACGGTGACGGCGTTGATGTCGAGGCCGATGGGGGAGTGGACCTGATCGAGCCGGCCGCGATCGACGCCGAGCTCCGCGAGATCGTCGAAGATGAGCTTGATCTTGCGGCGGCTGCCGATGAGGCCCAGGTATCGGGCAGGTGAGCCGATGACGGCGTGGAGGGCCTGCTCGTCATGCTGGTGGCCGCGGGTGACGATGACGACATAGGTATTGGCGTCGATCGGCCACTGCCTGAGTTTCGCCGCGATATCGCCGACCACCGGCTCGACCGGCGGCGGCAGGCGGTCGGGGCCCATGAGGTCGGGACGGTCGTCAATGACCACGACGCGGAAATCGAGGGGGACGGCCAGTTTCGCGACGGCGGCGCCAACGTGCCCGGCCCCGGCGATGAGCAGGGTGGGGGTGGGTTCGACGTGAAGGCGGTATTCGACGGGCCGGCCTTCGTGCTGGACGCGCAGGGCGATATCGGCGCATTGCTGCTGGTTGATACGGGCGAGGGCCTCCTGAAAGCCCTGGGCGGCCCGGGGCTGCAGGACGGGCATGACGGCCACGTCCATCCGTCCGCCGCAGATGAGGCCGTCGTCCCAGCCATAGTCGTGATTGAGCTGAAAGGTCAGCACGCCGGACTGCTGCGCGTGCAGCATCTCCAGGGCCCGTTTGCGCACCTCGGCCTCGACGCACCCGCCGCCGAGCGTGCCCTCCATCCGGCCGTCGCCGTGCAGCAGGAGCATGGCCCCGGCCGTCTGCGGCGTCGAGCCGCGGCTGCTGACGACCATGCACACCGCGCAGGGGCGGTTCGCCCCCGCCTGTTGGATCAGCGACTCGAATAGACGTGCGTAAGCACTCATGGCAACTCACGCGTATCGGCGACAGGCTTATTATACCGTGGCGAGGCGGGCCCGGGATGGAACTGATAGATTCTACAAGGCTATTCTGCGGTTCAGAAGCTTGCTCATCGATTTCTGCCGGCCTGCCAGGCGGACTCGAGGGCCGTCGGGCTCAGGGCACGGCCGTAGAGCCGCACGTCGCGGATGCGGCCGCAGAAATAATCGTGCGGGCCGAACCCGATTCTCAGCGGTGCGTCGGTGGAGAGATCGAAGTCGGCCGGATCAAACACAGATGAAACCGCCACGAGGTCTCCGTCGACATACAATTCGAGCCGATCTCTGCGGCGAACGCCGGCCAACAGGCGCCAGCCCGGCTTCAGCGCCCGGTCATAGCTGGCGCACCTGCCGGCCTCGATGGAATAAACGTGCCCGGAGGGCAGCGTGCCGCAGAACAGCCTGCCCTGGTAGACGGCCATCGACCAGACTCGCCGGTACAGCACGTCGGGCGTGCGATCCAGCCGGCCCAGTTCGGTCCACTTCGTTTCGCCGTCGTATCGGTAGACCTGTCCCAGGGGAAGCGTGCCGCCGTAAAGCTTGCCGTTGTAGACGGAGACGCCCATGACCTCGGTCTGGTCGCCCAGGCGGCCGCGGTTGATCCACTGATCATCGGGCCCCAGGCGAAAGACGCTGCCGGTCGGCCAGGTGGTGACGTGGAGGCCGCCGTCATAGACGATGAAGCCATACGTCTGAGTCACTCCCGGTATCGGGGGTAGATCTTGCCACTTCCCTTCGGCACTATACCGGGAGACGATCCCGCCGTCGTACGACGTGGTGTACAGATGGCCGTTGCAGACGGTCAGTGTCTCGACACGTCGGCCGGGACTGCCGCAGTACTTCCAGTTCTGGCCGCCTTTGTACTCATAGAGACCCAGGCCCTCGGCGTTGAGCGTGCTGGCGTAGAGCCTGCCCCTGTATTCGGCGAGACTGTGTACATTGACCGCGGCGCCGGTCCGGCGGTTTTCGAGCTGGCCGCAGTCCGTCCATTTGTTTGGCGCTTCGTATCGATAGACATGCCCGCCGGCGGTCACATTGGGCGAATCCGGAAGGGCGGAACCTCTGGCGAGATATCTGCCGGTGCCGGCGTACAGCGCTCCGTCGAAACTGGCGAGGCAGAACACCGCATTCGAGCGATCCGGGCTGCCGCAATCGGTCCATTGGGTTCCGCCGTCGTATCGCCACACGTGTCCCGCTTCTTCCTGCCCCGTCTCGAACGTACCTGCGTACAGGCTCCCGTCATGCACCGCGAGACCACAGACAAACAGGTTGTTGCCGGGCCGGCCGCAGTCGGTGAAACCGGCATCGAGCCTGGCGTGGTCGATTCCGAACGAAACGTTGCGGTAATTCGACTGGCTCGAGGTGACGCCGGCGTAGTTCATCAGACTCAGGTGAAATCCCGTGCGGGTCGCGGGGTCGTACATGCTGAGCACGTCGCCCAGGACATCGTCGAGCTGGTGTTGCGTGTGAACCCAGGCGGAGAGGGTGAAATCTCTGGTCCCAAGCTTCAACGCTGCGCCGGGTTTGACTTCGATGTAGTCATCGCGGCCGTCAAACGCAGCCGCGATGCCCCGGCCGCCTTCAGGATCACCGGCAGACAGATCCACCCCATGCTGGATGCCGTGATTTCCGTGGCCCGACGCGTCCCGGCAGTCTCCGGCGAGGGGCCAGTGGCCGATCAGGCCGGCCTCCGGGCTCGCGGCAGGATCATCCGGCGTCGCCGCGACCAGATGTGCGTATCCGACCAGCAGGCATGCATTGTGGTCGCTCACCGGCGCATACCTTCTGATGTAGTCGATCATCCTGCTGCGAATGATCGGGTGGTGCCGGGCGAGCCGTCCCCAGAGGCAGGGTGAGTAACGATGCGCATTGACACCTTCTCCCAGGAGATAGTTGGCGACGGTTTCAGGCCCCAGCAACACGCGGACGAGGAACGTTCTTTCCAGGGCGGCGAGAACATCGGCGGGGGCGAGTCGGTGTTCCACGCACTGGACCAGAAAATCAGCGGTGATCGATGCGTGCGAGGTATCCTCGAGTCCTTCGCCGGGGCCCTCGGGCGGCGGCCAGTAGCACCAGATCATGGTGCCATCACCCGGACGGCGGACGCGGTTCAGCGTGAATCGAAGGAGCCGCTCGGCCAGCCGGCGGTATCGGGCCTCGCCGGTTGCTTCATGCAACCACAGCCAGGCTCGCCCCGGAGCGAGCTGCTGATTCAGCGGCAGCAGGCGATTCACGTATTCGCCGTAGATATAACCCTCGTCCGGCCCGGGGCCGTCGCGGTACTGGTCCTCGTGAACCGCCATGGACTCCGCCGCGACCCGCAGGATCTCGTCGGCCTCTGTTCCGAAACGAGCCCGCAGCCCGTCGTCCCGCCTGACGATCGCCGCGAACTGGGCCATCGGGGCGCAGATCATGCCCGTGTGCACGGCCCAGACATAATGCCGGCCTTCGGTGTACGCGACGCAGCCCCACGCCGGAAGAACTTTGTCGCGAATCACGTCGCGCCGGTTGTGTTTGTCGTCGCGGACCGCGATCACATCCCGGGCAGCGCGTATGAACTTCGCCGCGTAGTCCGGGTCATGCGTGGTCTGCACCATCTCAGCCAGCGCTTCGAGGATGTAGGCGGAGCCCCAGGCGACGATGCCTTTGAGATTGTCGGCCGTCGGCGGAATCTCCTGCCTGACGCGATCGAACAGCGTGTCAAACTCACGGGTCAGCCATGCCCGGTCCGCCCGGGCCGCCGGGCGACTCGCCGGTTGTGTCGCGGTCGAGGCATCTCGGGCCACCGCCGGGGCCTGCTGTGGAGCGCCCCCGAAGAACAAAAAACCACTCGTGGCCAGCAAAGCGGCCATGGCGATGGCACGGATGGCCTTGAAGGACATGACCTCGATCCTCCTTTCGATCGGTTGCGGCCGCAATGATCATACTGCCGCGCATCGATGTAAAGCCGAAGGCCTCTGACAGGCAAGCCCAGGGCAGAGCGAGCACCGCGAGCGCCGCCCTGGGATGGTCTTTAAGAAACTCTTGTATGGTATTACCGTCCTTCGTGGGTCCGGCCGGATCGCCTCCCGGTACCGCGAGGGCGGTTCCACATTCCGGGCTGACGCCGGAGTTGTCGGCTGCTCAAAGCAGACCTGCGTGGTGCTGCTGCATCCATTCGAGGACGCGGTCCCTCAACTCGATCGCCAGCCCGCGCAGCTCCTGGATTTCGGACTCGCTGGCGATGCCGACAGTCTCATAAATGCTGCCGCCGCGTTTGGCGCGGAATGCCTGCAGTGCGTCGGTGAGTACGCCGTCATCGCCGATGGAGAGTTTGAGTGATTCGATGGTGTAGAAGTGAGCGCCGCCACCTTTGGCGGCCTCGTAGCCGCTGGCCAGGAGCGCGATGGTGGCGGCCTGCAGCGCAGCGTTGTAGGCGGCCACGAAGCGCCAGTCGCCGTCGCCTTCGGCGTTGCCGCTGACGCGCAGGTCGCGATCGATCACTTCGAGCTTGCGGGCGATCTCGCTGCGATCAGGCGCGTGGCGTTTGAGCCAGCCGTTCTTTTGCCACTCGCTGAAACTCACGTTCATCTCCGATCAGCATCAACCGCGGCTCGCGCAGAATCGCTGCGGCGAGCGGATGGCGCTCGCGCACGCGGCGGGCCCACTCGTCGGGCCGGTAGAGATTCACGTTGATCTCGCGGCCGAGCGTCTGACCGGCCTGCCGGATCGCGGTTCCCAGTTCGCGAACCGCCAGGTCGGGCGAAATGACGAGCAGATCGATGTCGCTCCCGGCCCGCATCGCGCCGCGGGCGAGCGAGCCGAACAAGAGCGCCACGCGGATGCGCGAGGCGAGGGGTGCGAGCGCCGCCTGCAGGACGTCGGCCACGCCGCTGGTCTTGACGATGAGCCCCTGCAGCTCAGCAAAAAACGGGCATCCGCGCTCGGCCTGGAAATAGACCTGCCGCCCGCTCTGCTGACGTCGAAGGATGCCGGCCGCCGTCAGAGTCGTCAGTTCGCGATGCAGCGCGCCCAGTCCAGTTCCGGTAAGCCGGGCTATTTGGCGGACGTGGAACTGTTCGTCCGGCCGGAGCAGGAGAAGCCCGAGCACCCCCGCTCGCGTCTGGCCAAAGAGACCCCCCTCCATCCAGGTGTCGCCCGTCGTTCCCATATCAGTAACAATCGTACCCATTCTGGTGACGTGGATCCAGCGGCCACCGGCTTATGCTCTGCCATGTCGCCCGCCAGACCCCATGCACGGTCTCATCCTACCGCGCGGGGCTGGCCGAATCAGCCGGCGGCCCAAGGACGGCCGTCCCACATTCCGGGCAGATGCCGGAGGTGTTGCCGGTGAGGTTGTAGCCGCAGGGGATGCACAAGCCGCGTGACTTTCGGAACCGTTTGCGGATGACCCGACGGCAGGCGCGAAGGGGATACACGGTCGTCAGAAGAATGAACGGCCAGAATGGTCCTCGGTACATTCGAAATGAGAGGTCGAATCGCCAGACGCGATCTTGCGGGGGCCTGAAGGCGCTGCTGATGAAGAGGTCATCGTACGACAGGCCGATGCCCAGGCAGCCGGTTCGCTCGAGAACCGCGACGCAATCAGGGCCAAAGTACGCTCGAGGTGTATCGTATCGCGACCAGAGGGTTTTCCATCGGCCTCCAGATGCGATTGCCGACTTTTTCAGGGGCTGTTCCAGATGCATCATGCGTCCGATCCGCAGTTCACCCTCGGCGAGAACCACGCCCGTGAACGGCAGCGAGTCGAGGCCGCCGTGAGCGAATCGCAGTCGCGTAACATGGCTCAGGGCCAGAAGGAGTGGCGTGCCCAGAGCAAGGAACCAGGCACAGCCAGCATGGAGCCGCTTCATATCGTGAATCCGACGTGGTGCTTCTCAAAACGGAACTGCTATCAATCACTGGTACGTGGCATCTCCGAAGACGGTTGCAGTACCTTACGTGCTGCTCAAGTTATTCCTGCCGCCGCCGGCCGCCACGGGGGGCGGCCGGTACAGGTCGTACAGCTGCGGCGGGGGCTATGCCCGCTGGATGATCGGCAGCGGGGGGAAGGGGGCGCCGAGGATTTTGCCCGCGTCGGCGGCGAGCCAGTCTTTGAGGATGGCAGCGTATACGCTGCGGAAATCGGTGGTGAAGGCCAGGTCGCCGCGGTCGAGGCGTTCGAGGCTGGGGTGACTGCCGGCCAGGCCGGGTTGGACGCGGCTGCCCAGGACGAACAGGGGGGCGGCGGTGCCGTGGTCGGTGCCGGTGGAGGCATTCTCCTCCACGCGGCGGCCGAATTCGGAAAAGGTCATGATGACGACGCGGTCGAGGTGGCCGCTGGCCTTCAGGTCGTCAACGAAGGCCTTCAAGGCGTCGCCAAGCTGCGTGAGGAGCTGCGGGTGGCGGTTGAGCTGGCCGGTGTGCGTGTCGTAGCCGCCCTGGCTGACGTAGTAGATCCTCGTGGGCATGTTCGCGGTGATCATTCGGGCCACGGTTTTCAGGGAATTGGCGAGAGGCGAAACCGGGTAACTGGCGGCGGGACGGCCGGCCGCGGCTTTCTGGATGTCGGCGGCACTGAGGCGGGCGTCGAGGGCGGTCCGCTGGAGATACTCGAGCTCGCTGATCGGTCCGGCGGGCTTTTCCGTCGGCGCGTTGAGCCGGTCGAATGCGGCCTGCTGCACGTTCGTGTCGGGCCCGGCGTTCATGCCGCGCTGATTCGGACGCCGCCGGCCGGGAGCGGGTTGGGCCCCATTCCAGGTGAGCGATTCGGGGCGCTGAAAGGCGACGGGGGCGAACTTGCTGCCCAGCAGGGTGAGCGGGGCTTCGGAGGTCAGGGCGATGCCGCGTTTGGGATCGGGCGGGTCCTGACCCTTGCACTGGGCATCGAAGTAGCGGCCCAGCCAGCCGGTGTGCAGTCGGCCGTCGGGCGAGGCGGTAGACCAGATGTCGGTGCTCTTGAAGTGCGAGCGGTTCGGGTTGGGGTAGCCGACGCCCTGGACGATGGCGAGCAGGCCCGCGTCGTGGAGCTCCTTGAAGCCGGTCAGCGACGGGTGGAGGCCCAGGTCGTCGGTGAGTCGGAGGGTTTTGCCCCTCTCGATGCCGAGGCGCGGGCGGTTCTTGTAGTAGAGGTCGTCGCGGACGGGAATGACGGTGTTGAGGCCGTCGTTGCCGCCGGCGAGCTGGACGACCACGAGCACGCGCTCGTCGGGCACGCCGGGGCGGGACTTCGTGCGTGCCCCCTCGGCGGGGGCGACGGCCAGGGCAGTGGTCTCCAGAAAGGCGGGGACTGTGGCGGCGGCGCCGACGAGCGTCAGGCCGCGATGCAGAAACGTCCGGCGAGTGGTCAGATCATCCATGGACATGGTTTAGTTCCTGGGAGCAGTCAAATGTCCGTTTCCAATTGCCAATTCCCGATTTCCGATTTGAAATGGGCAATCCGAAATCGGCAATCGGCAATGTCTCAATTCAACTGGTACTCCGGCATGCTCATGATCAGGTGGATCATCGCCCGGATACGGCGCGGCAGAGCCGGATCGTTCACGTCGAAGCCGCCGCCGGTGGCGAGCAACGCCTGCACGAGCACCTGCTTGCGCTCTTTGGGCAGCTCGGTCTGGAGCAGGCGGCGCACATAATGATCGACGACGGCCTCGGGCCTGGTCAACTTGTGCTCGCGGAGCACCGGCATCGGATCGTATTCGGGCTGCGGAGCGTTGTATCGGGGCGGGAGCTGCACGCTTCGCAGCCATTCCTGAGCGCGCTCGGGCAGCTTCTTGACGATGGCGCCCATCTCGTCGAGCCGCTCCTCCTCTTCGGCGGACATCATCATCATCGCGTCGCCGGGGTCCGGATCGCCCGCCTTTTTCTCGGAGAGATCGGCCACGGCGATGCTGCGCGATGAGCCGGTGCCGATGCCGATGTCGGCGAGGCGGTCGGCCAGGCGGGCCATGCGATCGCCCGGTCCGCGCCCCGGCACGCCGTTCAGGAGCCCGGCCACGGTGTTGTAGCGGATGAAGAGCGTGCTGGTGTTGATCCAGGCCCGCCCGCCGTCCCAGCCTTTGACGTTCGGGGGCTGGAAGAGCTCCTGGCCCATCTGGGCCATCTGCTGATGGGCGGCCCGCACCTGGCAGATGGGCGTTTCCAGAAGCCGGGCGGATCCGACGACGAGCTCGGCCGGGCTCTTGATCAGGGCGAAACGCACGCGCTTCGCGTAGAAGTAATTGCTGCGCAACAGCGTCGACATCGCATCCCGGATGCGGTAGTCGGATCGGCGCAGTTGCCCGGCGAGCGCATCGATGACGTCGTCGGCAGGCTCGGGCTCGACGAAGAAGGTCAGGAGTCGGCGGGCGAGGTAGCGGCTGGTCGCCGGCTGCTCGAGGATGATGTCGATGATGTCGTCGCCGTCGAAGCGGCCGGTGCGGCCCAGGAAGGTCTTTTCGCCGCCGTCATGCTCGCGCTGGCGCACGTCAAACCGGCCGCTTTCGTCGCAGGTCCAGCCGGTGAAGGCGCGGGCGGCCTCCTTGACGTCCTGTTCGGTGTAGTTGCCCACGCCCATGGTGAAGAGCTCCATGAGCTCGCGGGCGTAGTTCTCGTTAGGGTGTTGTTTGACGTTCTTGGCGCCGTCGAGGTAGAGGAGCATCGCGCGGTCGCGGCTGATTCCGCGCAGGATCGTCCGGAAGTCGGCGAGGGCGTGCTCGCGCAGGAAGGCGTTCTGGCGGTACAGGGAGCGCGGCTCGCGGACTTCGCGGAAGCCGCTGGTGAGCAGGCCGTGCCAGAAGAGGGTCATTTTTTCTTCGAGCGGCCGCGAGGTGGCGACCATGCGCTGCAGCCACCAGTCCTGGAGGCTGGCCTGGTAGCCGACGCCCAGTCGCTGGAACATCTGGCGAAGCTGCCTGCGCTCGTCCTCGCTCAGATCGGCGAACATGCGCAGGGGCGGGCGGTCGGGCATGTTTTCGACGGGGAAGTCGGGATGGTCCTGCGGGGTCGTTTCGTAGTGAAGGAGCAGGTCGACGGCGGGGTCGCGGCCGAGCTGGGTCAAGTGCCTGATCTGCGCGGGAGGGCCGCCGAAGCCCGCGCGGCGCAGCAGGTGTGCCGCCTGGGCGGTCGACCAGACGGCGTTGTCGGATGCCTGGAGGGGGTCGTCACCCGGGGCGGCATGGGCGGCCGCGGCCGGGATCGCGATCAACAGACACGTGGCGATGAGTGGACGGCGCATCGATCATCCCCGTGAGAACCGGGTACGCAGCAACGAGGCCTTCTGTCCGGCGAACGGCCCGATCTTTCAGTATAACGCTCGGGGCTGCCGGCGTATTGCGGCGTGGATCAAAGCCGCGACCGTGGGTTCCGTGACAGAATCGGCGGGGTGGCCTGGGTCTCGGCGCGCCGGGAACCGTGAGGGGGCCCGCACGGGCAGTGTCGGCTTCGCCCGGCGAAGCCGACGCTGCCCATGCCACCCGCCGAAAGTGTCACGCACCCGCGACCGTGAGGGAGCGGACAACGCCCACGGCTGCGGGAAAAATCGCGGGAATCCGCGGGTCGGCCGTGCGGAGCGGCGCCTGCGGGTGAAAAAGGATGGAAATCGTCCCCGGAGAATGCTATACAGATGATCAGAGAGATCAGCGTCTGCCATGCACGACAGGGAGATGCATTTGACTGAACCGTAATCAAGAACCCAGGGAGGCCGCTGTGTTTCGTACGAGGAGCGTACCCGCTGACTGACGGGCGGCTCCCGCGAGCACAAGTCACCCACGTTGTTATAGGGTTCTGTCAAATCCCTCCCATCGGCATTGCGGTGGATGCTGGTTTCTTTTTTACCCCCCGAGGACCAGCCCGATGCGGCAGCGGGCGGCTGGTTGGGGATGATGCGCAGGGCGTGGCCGTCCTGGCCTTCGCTGGTGACAACGTGGAGTAAACGCAGGGTCCGCTCCGCGGACGCGACACGGGCGGCACTCCCGACACTCCGTCCGCACAGCGGACCCTACTGGTGACAACGTGGAGCAAACGCAGGGCCCGCTCCGCGGACGGAACGCGGGCGGCACCCCCGGTATTCCGTCCGCACAGCGGACCCTACGCGGCTGGCCTTCGCTGGTGACAACGTGGAGCAAACGCAGGGTCTGCACCGCGGACGGAACGCGGGCGGCACCCCCGGTATTCCGTCCGCACAGCGGACCCTACGCGGCTTTTCGCGAGGAGAACCTGTTTTGAGGACTCTGCGTCCCCGGTGCAACGAAGGAGGAATCGATGGCGGTAACGTGGACTCACCCGGACTTCGGCACGTTCAAGTATGACCGCGATGATGACGCCTGGGTCACCACGGTGAAGGCGCCGGCCTTCGATGCGTTCACGTGGGAGCAGGAGCCTACGGGGGAGCGCAAGCTCATGATCGAGGCGGACGATCCGAAGGACGTTCCGTCGAAGGCGGCGATGGCCGTCGCCGCCCGCGTCCTCGCGGCGCAGGCGGAGCTGCCGGGCAAAGTCATTCGGGCGCTGTGGGACGACTTCAACGGCCGCAGCGGCGACTCGGGGATGTGGTGGCATGGTGACCTGAAGGAGGTCGCACTGATGTCAGGCCGCCACCCGGCCCCGAAACGGGCCGAAGACCTGCTGTCGGCCATGCGCTTTGTGCGCATCGTGATCCGCAAGGACGCCGACGGGTACGAGAAACCGGTGGCCGAGCTGGTGTTCAGCGCGGTCTTCGAGGAAGAGCACGGGGTCGGCGTGCTGACCGATGGGAAGGAGATCCTCGGCACCGGCTATATGGGCGAGGCGGCGGCGTTCGACAGCGATTCCGACGATGAGGATGATGATTGAACCGGAAGCCGACCTCACACACACTCGTCAGACCGCTTGCGCGGCCGCGGTGAACGCTGCTGCATGCTTTCTGACAAACTCCTGCACGCTCATGGGCTTGCCGCCCGTCAGCGTGAACACGTCGTTCGACATGCGATCGTAGCGTCCCGCGCGATGCAGGTCCGCCATCGTCGCGAGGTGGTTGACCAGGTGGATGGAGAGGCCACGCTGGAGGAGCGCGTCGCGCCACGGAGCAACCGGAATATCCTGGTAGGTGATCGTGCGGCCCAGCGCCTTCGAATACTCCTGCGCATAGAAATGCATATTCTCGGACTGCGGACCGGTCAGGTGATAGACCTTCCCGATGTGCGGCTGCGGACGGGCGAGCAGCGCGGCAAGCACGCGCGCCACGTCTTCCACGGCGACAGGCGAAGTCCTGCCGTCGCCAAGCGGCAGCCGGATCTGGTCGGATTCCCGGACGGAGTCGGCCGTGAAAAGCAGAAAGAAGTTCTCCATGAAGACCGTCGGGCGCACGTGCACGACCGGCAGGCCGGACCAGTTGAGCGCCTGCTCGGCGAGCCAGTGCAGCTTGTGTTGCGGGCTCGGCGTGGTCTGCGTGATGCTCATCTGTGCGAGCGTCATCTGCGACATGTTGACGAACGCTTTCACGCCGTGATGCCGGGCCACCGCCGCCGCATTGACGGTCGCGGCCAGATAGTCATCCGAAACCGACATGCCGAAGTACATGGACTCGCAGCCGTCCACGGCCCTGTGCATCGAATCGAGATCGAGCAGATCTCCGACGACGACCTGGGCGCCGACATGGCGCAGCGCCTGCGCGCGCTCGTCTTCAGTTCGCACCATCGCGCGGACTGCGTGGCCCTGTTTGAGCAGCAGTTCAGTGACGTTGCGTCCGACCGAGCCGATGCGGCCCGCCGCGCCGGTGACCAGAATGGGAGTTGTCATCCGTTTTTCCTCCAGCAGCTTGAATGCCGACGGCGATCATTCGTTCATTGGATCCCGGCACAGACCGACTGGCCTTGAGGAGCACGGGGGGCATGGGCAGCGTATTGGCTGCCCGTGGTCCGCCCGCACGGGCAATGAGTACATTGCCCATGCCGCCCGGTAAACTCTGCATCTGCACTCAAGTCCGGGCATGTGCCGCGGCGGTGCCAACCGTCCATTCCAGCGGCCTCGGCTGAAAGCCCAGTTCGCGCTTCGCCTTCCCGTTTGATGCGCCTCGCATCTGTGTCCCGTAGTAAACCGCATCGGCGCCACCCGCTTTCAGAGCATCCTCAACTGAAATCCGCGGTGGTGGCGGAGCATTCAGCCAGCGGGCGAACGCGGGGAGCCAGTCGCGCACCGCCAGGGGTCGATCGTTCACGATCAGATAGATTCCGGGATTGCCCTGCTCGGCCGCCGCGACGGTGGCGATGGCGGCGTCGTCGATGTGCAGCCACGACCAGACGCCTTCGCCATTCCCGATGATGGGGAACTGTTGCTGTCGCACCTGCTGGGCAACGTCGCCATCGGGGTTGAACCAGGTGCCGGGCCCGTAGAAGAAGCCGTAGCGCAAGGCGATCCCTTCTATGTCGTGAGCGTCCCGTAAGCGACGCTCAATCTCTGAGACGACGCGGATGTCTGCTGCGACCGCGGGCGAAGCATTGACCGCCATCGGCGTGCTTTCATCGGCTAATCCAGGGCCGGGAGTCGCCCAGAATGCGATCGACTGCCTCAGGTAACGCCGCACACCCGCCGCCTGCGCCGCGGCCAGCACGTTGGCGCCCCCATCCAACCGGATGCGGCGATTGAACGTGGCGGCGGCACTCATGGACTCACGTGTGTATGTTTTCGGGAGCGCCGTGAGTTGCTCAATCACAATGTCCGGCTGAGCGCGACGGACAACCGCTTTGACCGCATCGGCATCGAACACGTCGGCAATGGCAGGTTCGACGCCCTGTTCTGCCAACGCCTCCGCCTTTTCTGGAGAGCGGGTCAGGGCAACGACAGCGTGTCCCCTGGCCAGCAATTCCGCGATCAGTGGACGACCGATCACTCCCGTTCCGCCGGCAATGAACACTCTCATCTTGACCTCCTTTGCGAAGAAAAATGATCGCGAAAACACCTGCACCGCTTCCGCCGCTCAGAAGAGCTTGTAGTCGGACAGGTCGATGGTCACCAGACTGAAGTCCCAATCGGGGCGCCCATCGGGCCGACGGGCGAAGACCCTTCGAGTGCGCGGGAACTTAAGGCCGTTCACGTCCATGTAGTCGGACAGGAAATGCGCCGCAGGCGTGTCCGCCCACACATCCACTTCATAGTCGTGACGCCGCAGCAGGCCGTCCGAGCCGAAGTAGAAACGCTGCTCGCGCGTGTGGGAATGGATGCCCTCGGGGAGGCGGACGGCCAGTCCGCGCAGCATCCCGCCGTCGTGCGCGATCGGCTCGATTTCGCGCGCCTCGTAACCCGGCTCGGCGAACACGAACGGAAACGCATGGTAGGTCCACATGGCGTAGCCATTGAAATACGCCAGGTTCATGGGATCCCACGGGGCATCGTATCCGCGATCGAAGGCGTCGCGGCCGTTGTCGCGCTGGGCAATGATGACGCCTTTGCCGTCGGTGATCTCGGCATGCTCCGGCGCCCAGGTCATGGTCCAGTCGGGATCGCCGAAGGGCGTCACCCGCGTCCACTGACGGCGGAACTCACTCGTCGCCCGACGCGGCGTGCGGATGACGCTGGCCTTCTTGATTTCCCAGAGCATGCCGCCGCTGATGATGGTCGAGGCGACACCCTTGAACCGTCGCCAGCGGTCGATGCCGCCATGAGCGTCGATCGCTTCGTTCAAAAGTGAAGTCGGTTGGCCGTTCATCGATCGTCTCCTTCTGGATCTTCGAGTTTGCAGGTGGTTTCACTTGGACCGCTGCTCGTGAGTTCGGCGGGTTGTCAGGGCGCGCCAGTCGTCGGCGAACAGCCGCAGCGATGCACCCAGCAGCACAAAGTCCTTGGCGAGGAACTGCCCGGGCACCACGGAGAGCGCCGGAAATCCGCCAGCCGATGCTTCCCACACGCCCGGGGTCGTGAGGATGAAGCTCAATGTGGTCAGAAACATGCCAACGGCCAGGCCGCTGCCGACCAGGGCGAGCCGAGCCGAGAAGGGCCGGGAAGCGATGAGCAGGGCGATGCCGATTTCCGTCACCCCCAGCAGGGCGGAGAAGCTCTGAATGCTGAACACCGAGTAGGCCCAGCTCATCAGCGGACTGTTGGCGACAAAGCCCGAGATACCCTGCGCCTCGTAGGCGGTGAATTTCATCCCGCCGATCCAGAAGAGCGCGAGGACCAGGCCGTAGCGGGCGGTGTGCCGCCCCAGGGTTTCCACGGTGCCCGCCGCGATCAATGGCAGCGAGCCGGCCCGCCGGATGAGCTTCTGGATACTGATGGCCGGGTGAAGTGCGGTTGCCGACATGGGCACGTCCTTTCTGAAAGAAAAGAGGTTTCGTTCGCTCCCGTTTCGTTCCTGGCCCTTGGATGCCGCCCACCTCGATTCCTTACCGAAAAAAGAAAAACGATGTGCAAACCCAGAAGGACCGGCCCTCACAGACCAGGGGTGGCATGGGCAGCGTACTCGCTGCCCGTGGTCCGCCCGCACGGGCAATGAGTACATTGCCCATGCCACCCCGCAGCTTGAGGAAGTAAGGAATCGTCGGAGACGGCGTCAGAGGAATCAGCGGCCGGCGATGGCCGTTGCCAGTTGCCTGCCTGTGCGCCCGGGTGGTAAGTTGCTGGTGTTCGGTGACAAACCATCAACACGGACGCAGCGGATGACGGCTCGCCGCAATGACAGCGATTGGGCGCACGACCTGGGGTCGCAGGACACGACGCTGCGCGATGACGCCGTGCGCGACCTTCGCGACATGTTGTGCCGGGGCCTGTCCCGGAGCCTGTCGAGAAGCGGCCGGGTCGACGAGGCGTTTCTGGAGGATGTCGTGCAGGAGGCGTGCATGAAGATCCTTGAAAAGCGGGCCGCCTTCGAAGGCCGGAGCAAATTCCGCACGTGGGCCGTGACCATCGCGGTTCGTACGGCGGTCAGCCGGATGCGAAAACGCGACTGGCAGCATGTGTCGCTGGAGAGCATCACCGCTGGTGCGGACTTCGATCCGCGGGTCGTTGCTGACCCGTCCGGGACGCCCGAACAGGGGAGCGGGCAATCGAAGCTGCTGGGGAAACTGAAAGAACTGATCGACACTGTATTGACTCCAAGGCAATGGACCGCGCTTACCGCGGAGCTGGGCGGCATGCCGCTTCCTCAGATCGCCGAAAAGCTCGAGACCAACACGAACGCGATTTACAAGCTGCTGCACGACGCCCGCAGGAAACTACGCCGCGGCCTGGAAGCCGCCGGATTTACCTTTGAGGCAGTTCACGAGGCGTTGGAATAAGGCGAAGTCATGGCGCTGAATGCTGAACAAGTCGGCCGGCTGCTCACGATGATCCGGCAGACGCGGGAAGTGGAGCTGACCTGCCCGGAATGCCTGGATGAACTGGACAGGTACACGCAAAGCGTTCTCGACGGAGCGCCGATTGAGGGATTGCTCGAGTGCGTGCGCGAGCATCTCGAAGCATGCCCGTGCTGCACCGGCCAGTTCAAGCTGGTACTTGAAACGCTGATGGCGATCGAAGACTAAGAAGCGTTCTTGGCTGGTTCGTGGCGGCCGCGCTCGCATCGAGAGGAGTGTTCATGCGCTGCTTTCTGTGCTGCCTCTTGTCCGCCGGCAGTTCCAGAGGGCCGGGGCCATGGGATGCCGCACGTTTGCCGTGCAGGGGGATGGGGTGCAGCGCAGGTTTTGATGCTCCCATTGGAACTGCAGTGGCGCCGTGGCCACGGGAGAGGCCGGGTGGATGTCGGCAACCAGAGGGTGGATGCGGCCATTCGTGCTTGATTGCAGGTTGGCTGCCGCGCGTGAAGCGCGCATCGGGTGTGATCAACCCGTCCCCGTGATGGAGGCCAGGCCATGACTGACGCGAAGCGCGGTTTCTGGGATTGGCTGGCGCGGAACACCGGGCGCGTGCAGACGCGGCTGAAGCGCGAGTCGCAGAGCGATGCGCAGGCCGTGGAGATCGCGACGCGTTTCGAGAAGGCCTTTCCCGGCCTGACGTGGGAAATCAGCCCGGCCGATCGCGGACCGTGGATGTTCTGCATCAGCGCCAACGGTGATCGGGCGTTGTTCCCGCGCATCGAGCGGGCCGTGCGGGAGGCGCCGAAAATTGAGGGATGGACAATTCAGGCGTTTCGGCCGCGGGGCGCGCTGGAAGCAACCATCACCATGGATGGGCAGACGCTGGGCTGCGACGACATCTGGTGCGAGGTCGAGAGAATCAAGGGCGGCATCAGCCTGGTGCTGCACATTCGCGGCGTGACGCCCGAGACCGAAGAATCGATGTCGAACGCGGCCCTGGTCCTGCTGGACAATGCGGTTGGCGAATATGATGCGGCGACGAAGATCGGGCGGCTGGACCTGGCGCTGCTCGAAGGACGCCCCAGGGGACGCGAAGACTTCTTCCCGCTGCGGGATCTGCCGGCGTTTCTGGATGGGTTGCAGAATCCCGGTGCTGCGCGGTGAGCGACGTGAGTGCGGCAGGACGGCCGGACATGGAGGGCCGGCTGGCCGTTCCGTATAACTCTTAAGCCGCGGAGATCGCTTCGCGTTCAAGCGCGGTCGCGCGGCGGCTGCGCCGGTGCCCACCTCGCGCGTGGCCGGCTGGTCAGCCCGTGCGACCCGCGTGCGCTTCCAGCCCCTTCCAGGGCTTTATTCTGGCCAGTGTCTCACCCAGGGCGTCGGCCGCGACCTCCGTATCGTACGCTGCCTGTGCCCGCAACCAGTAGCCGCTGGACAGGCCGAAGAAGCGGCACAGGCGCAGATCGGTATCGGCCGTAACGCCGCGCTTGCCCGCCACGATTTCACCGATCCGCTGGGCAGG
>CAZQEN010000095.1:5434-21422 GCA_964591605.1 uncultured Planctomycetales bacterium | reverse complement strand
GTCATCACGCCGTTCAACTGGACCGAGTTCTCGGTCAGCGGCGTCTTCCCGGCGGGCACCACCAAGGTCACCGTCGTATTCTACGGCCAGCATTCGGCCACGGGCGATAAGGCGCTGCACCTGGACAACCAGTTGTTACGCGTGGACAACGATCACCCGACCCCGCCGGGCATCACCGGCATGACCACCCCCAACTATGCGAGCATCGGGAACACCAATGCCACCGTGACGCTCACGGGCGTCAATCTGACCAGCGGGCAGACCTCGGTCACGCTCCGGCAACCCGATGTCATGCCCGCAGACTACTTCTCATGGGCCGACGTCGGCAGAAAACTCGTCTGGAGCAGCAATGGCGGTCAGGTTTCGGCTCCCTTCGGTGCCTATGCGTTCAGTGCCGGCGATAAGTTTGTCGTGACCAGCGGCGCGACCGCCATCTTGGGCGAGTATGACATCGCCGGCAAGGACGACGACCGGGTCATCACGCTGGTCCAGGACATCAACGGCGCGGTGGGCGACGAAGGCGCAACGATCACCGGCTACATCGTCAAGCCCGCCCTTGCGGCCACGAGCGTGAACGCCACCGGCACGCAGGTCACGGCCACGTTCGACCTGACCGGCGCACCGGCCGGGTATCGCAACATCATCGTCCAGGTCGGTACGCAGGACCCCATCGTCTGGCGCGAAGGGTTCAATGTCATCAACGCCGGCTCCGACCTCATCAACGGGAGCTTCGAGCTTCCATTTGCACCGCCGCAGAACTGCGGAGGAACTCGAATCGAGCTCCCCTTCTCCCCGGCCAGCGATTGGATCGGGCGTTCCTGGAACGGTTTTCTGGACCCCGGGAACCTGAGCCCGATGGTGAGTTTCCGTGATGATTTCTGGAACGTACAGGTTCCACTGCCCACCTGCCCTCCGCCGGAGCGCGGCGCCCACTACGCCAGTTCGGTGCTTTACAGCTCCAAGGGGACCGGCCAGTGGTATCAGACGCTCAACACTCAGCCGGGCGCGACGTACACGCTCAGCGGCTACTTCGGCCATTCCGGCGAGTTCGGCGCCCATGGAACCAAGATTACCCTCTCCCTTCTGGACGGCGACAGCGCCGCCGCCCCGATGGCCGGAGCCAGCACGGTGGTGTTGTCGCTCCCGGCCTTCGAGGACTGGACGTTCGGCAGCGTCACCGGGACGGCCACCGGGAATCTCATGACCGTCGCCTGGGAGGTCGAGTGCTTCAGCCCCAACGCCGGGCCCAAGGCCGTCTGGATCGACCACCTCGTCCTGGAGCAGGATATCTGCAATGACCCGGTCGCCGACGCGGACGACGACGGCGACGTGGACCTCGACGACTTCGCCGTCTTCCAGATCTGTTATACCGGTCTGGGGGGCACGCTCCCGGCTGAGCCGCTGTACTGCGAGTGCTTTGACACCGATGGTTCAGGAGGTACACCCGACGGCGACATCGACGCGGCCGATCTGGTGAACTTCGCGAACTGCGCCAGCGGCTCGATGATCCCCGCGGACGAGAACTGCGACGATTGACCAGCGGCCCTCGCCGACGAGCCGCGGTTGAAGAATGGGGACGCAGCCTCGCTGCGTCCCTTGTTTTGCGCCGTCCTGATGACGAAGCCGATCCGCTCGCGCGCGGTGTCGTACGTGCCCTGCTCCCCAGGCCGCGCGCTGGAATAAAAAGGGGATCCCAAACAGCGAGACATTCTAATTCTCAAAACAAAACAGAATGTCCACCTTCTCACCTGAGAGCTGAGATCTGAGATTCAAGATGAGGTCGCCCGGGAATGGGCACGGGACGCGATCAATCGGAGCAGTTGTGGCAGGCCGCTCGCCGACGCTCGGGGCTCTGACGCGTGGTCGGGCGGAGGAGCCTGCGAGGTATCGCCGCGCCAAGGCGGCCGGGCCGGAGCGGCGGTTACTCGTTCGACGAGCCGGCGACGATCACCGTGGCGTCGCGCATGCCCTCCAGGCGGTACATGTATTCGCAGTGGTAGTAGTAGGTGCCGGGCTCGGTGAAGGTGTACTGGAAGCTGGCGCCGATGGCGAGGCTCTCGGAGCGGAAGAGTTCGCCCTTGTCGGAGTCCTCGGGGTTGCCCGAGCGGATCGCGTGGGGCGTGAACATGTGATTGGTCCAGCGGACGGCCTGTCCCACCGAAATGGTGACCGACTTGGGGATGAACTTGGCGTCGTCGATCCCCACGTCCACGACGGATGTCGCCCCGCCCGAACCGCCGGTGTCGGTGTCGGAACCGCCGGTGCCGGTATCGGTGTCTGAGCCGCCGGTATCGGTGTTACCGGACGAATCGCCGCCGGTGGCCCCGCCGTCGTCGGAAGCGACCTGTTCCTCGTAGAATCCGGGACATCCCTGACCGGAGATCAAGCCCACCCAGATGGTCCCGGCCGTCATGACGGCCCATAATCGCTTCGACATGAGCGCACCCCGGACTGAAATCTACGATAGCTGGCGAGCGGATACCGGGGCTGGATCGACTTTTTCACGCCGTCGGTTGAGAACCGTGCGTCCGTGAATGACTCTGCGGGCCTTGGTGTTCAGGACTGGTCGCGGGAGCGGCGGGTGCGGTGCCGCCCGTGTCGTTTTCGGACGGGGGGACTGAGGGCGGGCGATCGTAGCGGCCGGGTGGCGGGCCGGGAAAAAGCCCGTGGGCGGACGGCCTGTCCACGGTTTCGCCGTTTTCAAATGGACCCGCCGTCCCCAAATCAGCTATGTTACCGGGAGAGGTCGTTGCGGAGCACACAAAGACGCAGGCATATGGTTTCGAAGGGTGCATCCAGCGTTCAGTGGCAGGCGGGTGGCCGTCTGCATCCGCAGTCGCGGATGGGGATGGCCCGGGACCCATTCGCACGGGCAGCGAGTACGCTGCCCATGCCACCCAGCCGAGGGTGTCACGCCCCCGTTCAAACAGGGTCCATGCCACCCGAGGGACACGCCTCCGTCGTTCGGACGGGCCCCCTATCGCGGCGTTCATCCTGGCTGATAGTGCTTGCGGCCGCATGTTGCTGGGCGACTGGCGCACGGGGCGCCGATTTCGACAGCGATCGCGATGTCGACCAGGGGGATTTCGGGCACCTGCAGGGCTGTCTGACGGCGATCGGCCAGACGGTCGCGCCGTCCTGCGAAGACGCCGACCTCAACGGCGACCGCATCGTGGACGTCGACGATTTCACCCTGTTTCTGACGTGCGTGAGCGGGCCCGGGCTCCCGGCCGACGGGAAGTGTCTGCCGCCCCCGGCTGAAGATGCCATTCTCGTGCCGCCGCCGAGGGTCGGACCGATCCTGGGCACGATCACCGGCTACGAGATGAGCTCGGGCTGCCCGTACGGCGATCCGGCGATGTGCGAGATCCCCATCTTCGTGCCCTACCACCGCGACTCGCCCGACTGGTGGGACAACCTGGTCGAGGAACTCATCCACTCGCGGGTGCACGTGGTCATGATGCACGGGCGCGGCTGCTACAGCCCGCAGAACGGCGATGACGGCAACGGGAACATGTGCCCGCGGCTGCTGCGGTACCTCGTGGAGGCCATCGACCGCTGCGAAGGCGCCCGGAGCGTCCTGCGCCTGGGGATGTGGGACGACACCGGCGCGTACCAGGGCACCCGCAACCATGTCGAGGGTCTGTCGGGCAATACCCTCTTCGATCTGTCCGATCCGGACTCGTGGGTGTACTTCTGGGACCACAACATGCGGATCTGGTTCGACACCGTTCCGCCCGACCTGTGGTATCGGTTCGACGGCCGGCCGGTGGTCGCGTTCTGGGGGCCGGTGGGCATGTCCAACGTCCAGGGTAACGCCAGCCGGCTGTTCGACTACCTGCGATCCAACTTTATTGCCCGCTACGGCGAAAACCCGCATTTCAACGTGACCAACGACTGGATGCAGCGTGATACGACGCTCACCACGCAGCACGTGCAGGCGGCGGAGGGCTGGTTCAATCCGCTGCAGAACACGTACACCTACGTGTCGTGGAACGGCGCCCGCTGGGGCTGCGCGGTGCCCGGTTTTCGGGATCCGAATTACCTGCCCGGCTGCGGGACGGTCTGCCGGGAGCGGCTGCGCAATGACGGCGGTGCTCTGCGGAGCGGACTGACCGCCGGGCTGGTGCAGGGCGCGCGTTTCACGCTGCTCGAAGGCTGGACCGACATCGCCGAGAGCGCCGGCTACTATCGCAGCAACGCGTGGCGCTACCCGAATCAGTACATCAACATCGTGCGCGAGTACGCCGACCCGGAGACGCGGACGCTCCGCTTCCAGGCCGAGGCGGCGGACGCCTGGTGGGATGCCACGCCCGGCAACAGCGGCGGGCTTTACCGCAGCGGCGACCTCGACATCGGCCGCCTGCCTGCCGGGGGCTGGTACGTCGGCTGGACGCAACCCGGCGAGTGGATCCAGTTCAAGGAGGTTTACCTGGCGTGCGGGACGTATCGCTTCACCGCCCGTGTGAGCGGTGCGATCGGCCAGCGGCTGCATCTCGAGGTGGACGGCGTCCCGCTCGGACCGGTAGAAATCACCATCGGCGGCCCCGCCCAGTGGCGGCTCGTCACGCTGGGAAGCTGCACGCTGAGCCCCGGTCCGCATGATCTGAAGCTCGTGATGGACACCGGCGGGGTCAACGTCGACTGGTTTTTTGCGCGCAGGGTTTCGTCGGCGGGCTCGGCCTGTCAGTGCGTTCGCCTGCGGGCCAGCAACGGGCAGTATGTCACGGCCCGCACGGGCGGCGGCGGGAACGTGCGTGCCGACGCGACGACGCCCGCCGAGTACGAATCCTTCACGCTCCTCGATCACAACGGCGGCGGGGTGCAGTCGGGCGACGCCGTCAGCCTGCTGACCTGGAACGCGCATTACTACCTCAAAGCCGAGAACGGCGGAGGCGGCGTGGTGAATGCGACCGCGACGCAGGTCGGCCCGTGGGAGCGGTTCACGCTCATCCGCATCGCCGGCCCCGGCGCGGTTCAGGCGGGCGATTCCGTCGCTTTGCGGGCCAGCAATGGTCAGTATGTCGTGGCCGAAGAGGGCGGCGGTGGGATCGTCAACGCAAACCGCACAGCCATCGGCCCCTGGGAGATCTTCCGCTTCGAGACATGCGACTGAAGTACCCTTCGACCCGCGGGGGCCATCCGGAATGCGTGGGCGTCTCTCTCGGAGAGCACGGCTGTCCGCGCGGGCATCCCGTGGCGCCGCGGCGCTGTGCATGGCGACCACCAGCGCTCGCCATGCCAGATTCGGCTCCCTCAGGCCCGCGGCTCGCATGAACATCGGCGGGGAACTGGGCTCTACCGCGACCCGATGAACGGGCGGAGGAAGATGCCGCGGTCGCAGGCGGTGAGCTGCTGCTGAATCTCCTCGGGTGAGGGCAGACGACCGAGATACTCTCGGGCGACGTCGTCGGTGAAATCGGCGTTACGCGTGTAGCGAAGCTGGAGGGTCTTGTCCTGAGGCTGCGGTTCCATGCAGGCCAGGTCGCCGCTGGTGAGGTGTTTGACGAACGCCATGTGCGCGCTGCGCACGGCCTCCATGCCCATCACGAACGGGTCCCACGCCCGCACGGCCGGGAACGCGTGGCAGAGCATCGGCCCCGAATCGAGCCCCTTCGTGAGCAGATGCAGCGTCGCCCCGACGTACTCGGGCCGCCGGTCGTACATCGCCCAGAAGTTGGTGGAACTGCCGCGGTAATAGGGCGAGACGCCCATGTGGATGTTGTACGCCCGCCGCGAGACGAGAAACTCGCACAGCGGCCCTTTAATGAAGCTCGCCCCGAACACGATATACACGTCCGACTCGAGCGCCGGAGCGAGAGCGGCCATTTCGAGACGGTTCAGGTCGCCCATCTTGATCGGGAGCTGAATCGCGTTCTCAGGGGCGAACCGCGGACGGCCGAACACCGTTGTTTCCGCCGCGATCACGCGCGAGAAGTAGTCCTGCATCACCTCCGAGCGGGCGAAAAAGTCGGCCACCTGCCCCGGAAAGACGGTGCTGCACTCCTGCACCGCATACACCCGCTCGGCCACCCCCGCCAGCGCTTCGATCAGCGCGATGTGCCGCGGCTGGTTGCTGGTGAAGACGGTGACCCTCGACACGCCGCTGCGGGCTCGGCCCGGCCGCGAAGCGGCGGTCGTTGAGACGACCGGCGGGGTGTCACGGGTGATGTTCATACCGCAACCTCTGTGAGCAGGTTTGCGTGATCCTCCCGCGGCCAGTCCAGCTCGCACGTCCGCGGCCGCGCCGTGTTCGACCGGAACCCCAGCCGGATCCCCAGCCGCCGCAGCACCGCGAGCGTCTGCTCGTTGTACGAATTGCACGGATGCGACATAGCCACCGGCCGCTCGCCCAGCAGCCCGCGCAGATGCTCGTAATTGGCCGAGTACTCCTCCCACTGCCCGGCCAGACTCAGCCGCTCGAGCCGCGTCGGGTGTGTGTGCGAGTGCAGGCCGACGACGTGCCCCCCGGCGTGGAGATCGCGCAGACAGTCGGCATCCATCCACAGGTTCCGGGCGAGCTCCCCCGCGCTCACGCCCGTGTCCGCCATGAGGGCGTCCATCACCGCGCCAAACCGTGCCGGGCCCAGGATCTCGTCGCGGATGAAGCGGAAACGCCGGTCTGACTCGCTGTAAAAGGGATAGTCCTTCAGATACGTCAGGGGATTGAACCCCTCAAGCCCCGCCTCCACCACCCGCGACAGCGGCGACCCATCAATCGCATCGAGAAACGCCTCGTAGAATGCCTCGACATCGCGGAAGTGGCAGGTACGGAACGTCCGGTACACTTCGATCGCCTCGACCCGACCCTGCAAGACCGAGCTGGACACGAACCAGAACGCCGTCATCCCCCGCCGCCGCAGGACCGGCAGCGCCAGGTCATACTGGCACCGCAGGTTGTCGTCGAACGTCAGGCACCGGTCCCCCTCCTCAAGCGTCCCCCGCATCGACCGCTCCAGCCACTCGCGGGCCGGCAGGATCCGTTCCGCCCCGAGCCGCTCCAGCAGCTCCTCGAGTTGCTCCGCGCCGATGGAGCCCTGGCTGACCGGATGCCCCGGCCCGTGGAAGTGGTGAAACATGATCCCCTGCGGCGGCATCCCGGATATCTCCCCGCACCACGCGGTCCTTCCGATAATGTCGTCATTTGCAGGGCGGATCTGAAACTGTTTCTCAAGCGGGCGGCTGGCGAGGGTAGGTCCCGCCTGCCGGGCGGGACCTTCCGCGGCGTTCACTTGCGTTATACTGACAACACGTCAGTGACGCATCATCTGCCGGAATACGGGTGCGTCCGAAATACAGGGGCATGTTTCTCGGGTGGCATGGGTCCCGATGTTCATCGGGATACTCGCTGCCCGTGCGAGTGGGTCACGGGCGATGGGCATCCGCGATTGGGGATGTCCCGGCGCGCCGGGACCCATTCCACTCGTCTGCCATTGAGCTCCGGATGCACCCCCGGAATACCGCAAAGTCGCCGCTGAGTCACCTGATGGCGGGGCTGAAGCTAGAATGGGATGAGGTGAGTCATGGCTGAGACCAACGACTGGCGTCAACGGATCAGGGTCAACCCCGCCATCCATCATGGTGATCCCTGCATTGCGGGCACTCGCGTTCCCGTGAGCGTCATTGTCGGGAGCGTCGCGGATGGTGATAGTTGGGACGAAATCATCGCCAGCTATCCGCAGCTCACGCGCGATGACATCCAGGCTGCCCTTCTGTACGCGGCGGAAGCGGTAAACCGATTCGAGTTCATCCCGGCGGCGGGTTAATGTGACCGCAATTACCATCAAGATCGACGAAGACCTGCCGGCGGTCGTGTGCACCGTTGTCATGCCGAGGCGGCCGCGCGGCGAGGTATCGATCCTCTCTGGGATATTGCACTGGCAAAACCAAGGCGATGCCGGCTGATCCGCTTCAGAGGGCGGCGCCAACCGGCTGGCTGGAAGTCGCGGACGACGCGTCCGTCAGTGCCCGCCGGCCGGCGTTCCACCACTCCAGCATGCGGAACCCCACCGCCAGCAGTGTCGGCCCGATGAACACGCCGATGAAGCCGAACGACATCGCCCCGCCCAGCACGCCGAACAGGATGAGGATGAACGGGATCTGGCTGCCCTGCCGGATGATGAGCGGCTTCACCACGTTGTCGATGCTGCTCACCAGCACGCCCCACACCACCATGAACACCCCCCACCCGATCCAGCCGCTGGCGAACAGCCATATCGCCGCCGGAATCCACACCAGCGGTGCTCCGACCGGCACCACCGACACGATGAACGTCAGCAGCGCCAGGAAGCCGGCCCCGGGGACCCCTGCAATCGCAAACCCGATCCCCGCCACCACCGCCTGGACCAGGGCGGTGCCCAGGATCCCGTACACCACCCCCCGCACCGTCCGGGCCGCCACGTCCAGCAGTTGACGCCCCTTATCACCACCCAGCCGCTCGATCGCCCGCGTGAGCTGCCCCGCCGCCGACGGGCCGTCCCGGAACAGAAAGAACGCGATGAAGACGCTCATGCCCAGCTCGACCAGCCCCCCCGCGAGCTGCCCCGCCACCACGATCAGCCACGACGTGGCCGGCTGCACCAACCGCTTGAGCTCGCGCACCAGCTTGGAGCGGTCGCCCGCGAGACTCTCCCAGTACTCCCGCAGCTTGCCGCCGCCCAGCGGAACCTTCTCCACCCAGGCGGGCGGATCCGGAGCGCCCGCCTCGATCAAGCCGCGAATCCGCCCGGCGAACTGGGTAACGTCATCCGCCAGGCTCAGCGCAATGATGACGAATGGAGCGAGCAGAACCAGCGCGATCGACAGCGTCATCAGTCCCGCCGCCAGCGTCCGCCGCCCCCCGAGCCTGGCCTCCATCCGCGTGTAGATCGGCCAGGTGGCAAAGCATAGGATGATGGCCCACATCAGCGCCGAGACGAACGGCCGCAGAACCACAAAGCATCCCGCGATCAGCAGACCCAGAACCAGGATGGCCAGAATCTGCTCGATTGTCCGTTGTCTCGTATCCATCGGTTCCTTTCTCGAAAGCCCCGGAATCACTGCGCCCCGCGCAGATCCCGGGATAACCGAATCTCACGCAGGGTTCTGCCCGTGATCACCCGGCCCGTCGGCCCGCCGCTGCGGGGCCGGCTCGGGCATCGCGACCACTCGCACTTCCCGCTGCGGAAACGCGATCTCGATCCCCGCTTCGCGGAACGCGTCGTCGATCGCCCGGTGCAGATCGTGTTTGACGTGCATCAGTGAATCCGACTGACCGATGAACACCCGCAGCTCGAAGTCAAGCGTGCTCTCTCCAAACGCGCAGAACAGCGCCGCAGGCGGCGGGTCGGCCAGCACCAGCGGATGCTCCCGGGCCACCTTCAGCAGCAGTCGCTCAGCCAGCCGCGTGTCGGAGCCGTAGGCAATCCCGACGGGGATATCCAGCCGCAGCGTCGAGTCGGAGAGCGTCCAGTTGACGACCTTGCCGGTGATGAACTCCTTGTTGGGAATGATCAGTTCCTTACGATCCCAGCTCTGAACCGTCGTCGCCCGGATCTGGATGCGCGACACTTTGCCGCTGATCTCTCCCACCGTCACGGTGTCCCCGATCCGGATGGGGCGCTCGAAGAGGATGATCAGGCCCGACACGAAGTTCGCGAAGATCTCCTGCAGCCCGAAGCCCAGCCCGACCGTGATGGCCGCCGCCAGCCACTGCACCTGCGACCACTTGATGCCGATCATCCCGAAGGCGCCCACCAGCCCGCCGACGAGCAGAAAGTAACGCAGCAGCGACTTGATCGCAAAGCGGGCGCCCGCGTCTATTCTCCTCACATGTCCGAGGGCCAGGGCATCGAGCATGTTCGGCCCGCTCGTCGCCAGTGCGATCGTGGTGGCCGCCAGAAGCAGTGCCGCCAGCAGATCGCCAAGATAAACCGGCACCACGACTCGCTCGATTGGCGCACCGCTGGAGGCGCCACCGGCGAACTGGTCTCGAGGAGCCTCGGTGAAGTATGACCAGAGTTGGATCCGGTTGACGAACTCGAGAGCCGGTACGACATCCCGCCAGATCACCCACAGACACGCAAGAAACGCCAGCGTCGCCAGCCAGTTGAGCAGATGCCGGGTCTGCTCGCCGAGCTGCTGCACGCTGGGTTCGTCCGCCGCTGCGGCCGCAGCCACGGCCTCTCCCGCCGGCCGGCCCTCCCGCTCCAGGGCCCCCCCCGCATCGTCCACTCGCCCTGGCTCAGGGCGCCGCAGGGCGAGCTTTCGCGACGACACGAGTACGGCCCGGATCATCAGCGCTCGAACCGCCAGCAGCGCGGCCAGCACGTAGAGCGTCCGGGCGAAATGACGCATCAGAACTGTCGCCGTGTAGTGGTAGCCGATAAACGAGAGCCCCAGCGCCGCCAGAGGGAGGGCCACGCCCAGACCGTACCAGGGCCATCGACCCCGTGGAACCGATCGCCGCTCGCCTTCTCTGCTGCCCGTCGACAGGATGCCGTATCGCGGATGCAGGATCCGCCGGTTGAACACGACCAGCA
The DNA here is from genome assembly GCA_964591605.1 of uncultured Planctomycetales bacterium. GTDB lineage: Bacteria > Planctomycetota > Phycisphaerae > UBA1845 > PWPN01 > CAYLLT01. The sequence continues at coordinate 10,902 of CAZQEN010000095.1, read as the reverse complement.
TGACCATGACCACCGCGAAGGCGATACGACCGACCGAGTTGCCCCCAATACTGTCCTCCGTAGAACGGTACATCGACAGCCACGAAACAAACACGAGCGGAACGGAGCCCAGCGTGAGCCACCACAGGTTGCGCCGCAGGAGCGCGGTCCGTTCCACGCCCCACTGGAAGTGCGCCTCGGCGACGCCTCCCGGCCGCATCAGCCTGATCAAGAACAATCCGGCTGCCAGCGGCAGCGACACCTCGCTCAGCGCCAGTGCCAGCGCCCGCGCGAAGCGACTCGCCGGCGTGTCCTCGCCGAGCAGTCCCAGCTCCAGCCGGCTCCCGAGAAACCACAGGGCCAGCGGAACCGCCACTGCCAGATACGCGTCAATCAGCAGCGCCCGGCAGGTCAGACCGAACGAGTCCGTATGTGTGTGGCCGACACGCTGATCGATCCTGGCCAGATGCTTCCTGATCGGCCGGTACAGCCCGAGCCAGGCTGCCACCAGCACCCCGACACCGGCGTACAGAAGTGGATAGCTCCTGAAATCCCGGCGAAGGGCGCCGTAGAGCGCCCCCGCCAGCCCGGCCGGCACACCCACGCGGTCGGGAAGCCGGGACCGCAGCAGGGGCGGGTCGCTCGGCATCCAGAGCACGTGCTCATTGATGACGTCGTGGAACATCTGCGTCCGCGAGATCAACCGGCCCGTGGCCAGACTCAACTGGTTCAGATCGTTCCAGTAGGCTTCGTAATCCTTCAGAAGTGCGGTCAGGATCTCCCGGCGCCTGCGCAGCAGGTCGCCGGCCGGCCGCTCCAGGTCTGTGTTCGCCCCGGCCGCGGACAACGGGCGCAGCTTCACGAGCTGCCGGCGGACCTCCCCGTCCAGATCGGCCAGATCCTCTCGCTGGTCGTACAGGTCGGTCATGCGGACCTGCGCGCTGGAGATGCTCGGCTCCAGCACCCGGATCTGCCGCTCGTAGATCGGGATCTCAGGCAGTTGCATCCGCTTCTTCGTGAGAAACGGGCCGATGTAGGTGCCCATCCCGGCAACCTTGATGCGGTTCTGCGCGACGGCGAAGTCTTCTTCCACGCTCGAGAGCAGGTCTTCCACCGCCCGCGTGCGGGCAGACACCTCCGAGCGCCAGCGGATGACGTCCCTGCGCTCGCCGGTCAGGCGGTGATTCTCCTCGGCCCAGCCATGGAGCGCCGCCGGAGCGCCGACGAGCTGCTGCTGCGTCTCACGATGCTCCCGCTCCGTCTCCGCCTCCCACCCGCGCGCGGTCAGATCTCTCCAGAAGTCCACACGGACCGCGGCCTGCGCGACGTTCGCTTTCAGCTCGTTGCGCCAGGCCATCAGCAGATCGGCCCCGACCGCGTCATAGACATCGAGCTCCTGCTCGTATGCCCTGGCCTCCTGGTCCAGCGCCCGGCGACGCGCGAGCAGAGCCGTCCTCCGCGCCGACAACACTTCGGGATCGACCCCGGCGGGTGACAGGGCGTTGAGCTGAACCCGCACCCGCCCAAGCTGCGCCGCGGTGGCCGAGAGCTTCTGCGGCAGCGAGGACCGCCGGTCCACCCACGCCTGCAGATCGTCTTCCGCCCGGCTCAGGGCAAAGCGGGCCAGCTTCAGCTCCTCTTCCGCACTGCGCAGCCCCCGCTCCAGTTCCTCGGGTGTCCTGCCGGGGCGACCCTCGATCTCCGGCCGTAATGCCGGCTGCGACGCCGCACCTTCCAGCCGGCGGCGGATCTCATCGAGTTCGACCGGAATCTGCAGGCGACGGCGTCCCAGACGCTCTGCCTGATCCGTCCATGTCGAAGCGATCTTGATCTGGTCCAGCGACTGCCGATAGAGGCTCAGCAGTTCCGCCCGCCTGCTCTCCCCCAGATCCGTGCTTGCCTCCACGAGCCGGATGCGGGCCTCAATCGTCTCGGGATTGACTTCCGATACATCGTCAGCGGGGCGTGTGGACAAGGTCGCCCCGGCAACCGCAGGCAGCAGCGCGAAAACCAGCGCCAACACCCACCCAGGCATCGCCGGAGCGGCCGGCCGGTTCACCGCCAATCGGTCTCTCGCAGCCATCATACGCAAGGCACGGACTTCCTCTTGCCGACCGCCCTCGCCGACCTCGTCACAGAACTGCCGGTTGACCGGATAGTGACCACCCTGCCCGCCGATCACCCGGCCGCACATCGAGAAATGCCGCCACGCGGGTTCTGCGATCTGTATCCGCACCATGCTGACACGAGATGACCATTCTGGCAATACACCAGGCTCTTCCGGCTTCAGCAGAGGGTCCGGCAAGGGGAATGAGGCGAACACCGGGCGAACACCATGAATGCCCGGCCCCTGAGTCGCGCATCCTGGGTGAATGGGGAGAAAGCGATCGTGGAGACACGCGCATCCGGCGCGCCGTCGTAAGTAATCCGGACCCTGTCAACAGGTCCATCGCCGGCAACCGAAGCACCCGAAAATGAATGCCCGTGACGGAGCTGAAATGAGCCGCATTGAGCAATCCGGCTCCACCGGTTGATGCGACGGTCGGCCATCGCGGCCACCACCGCATCGCCGCACCCGAGTTCTGCCGCAGCGCTCTGGAGCAGACATGAAAAAAGGGAGCCTGGCGGCTCCCCTTCTCGTTCCAGAGGCCTGGATGGGTTTAATAGCGGCTTCGTCCGCCGCCGTACCCGCCGCGTCCGCCACCCCCGCCACCTCCGCCGTAACCGCCGCGGCCGCCACCGCCGCTGCGACTCTCACGGGGCTTCGCCTCATTGACCGTCAGCGCGCGGCCGTCGTTGTCCTTGCCGTTCAAGGCGTTGATCGCGGCCTGAGCTTCGCTGTCCGAGCTCATTTCGACGAATCCGAAGCCTTTGCTCCGGCCGGTGTCGCGATCGGCAATCACCTCGGCACTGTTGACCGTCCCGTACGGGGCGAACAACGCCTGCAGCCCGCTGCTGTCGACGCCATAGGTCAGGTTCCCAACATACAGTTTCTTGCCCATGTGTTTTCCTTATGTGAAGTGGGCAGTGACCTCGCCGTTTTACTTTCCAAGGTCGTTTGAAAGGGGCCAATGGCCCGGAGGCAGGAAAGATGAGCGAAGCCCAGCAGGGCAGAAGTCAATCTGTTGCCAGAGGACGTGTTCGTCTCGCCAACCGTCACATCAGCATAGTGCGGTTCACGCTCGCAGTAAAGAGGCAAATCCGCAAATCCTGGAGAATCTGCAGCCAGGCAGACGTCAACCCGCCGTCTGGCGCAGTCCGCAGAGTTTGGGCGCGATCCCGCCACCGGGAGGAGCAAGCCGGAACTGAGGCCGCAGCCAGCGTCGAATGCCGCCGGTGACGACGCATGCTGATCGTTCATCCTGCAGCACTTGCATTCCGGACGGCATTCCCCTATACTCACTGGCGCCTTCTCATGATCATCCTCTTCCCGAGAACCTGCCTGTCAATCGGCATTTTCTCCTGAACCGGAAGATCGCGATGCTTGTGCACTGTGTGGCCCGGAACACCGGTGGTGTGCCTGGGCGGCGCGGTTTTGCCGCGCGCCCGCTTCCCCACCGTGGGGCCATTGGCCCCTCCGCACTGCAGATCAGTCCCCGCTCGCTCCGGATGGATGCCGGCGGGACCATCCCCGCAGTGCATCGGCAGAGACAGTGCCATACCGCGATGGTGCTGGAAACACTGGGACGCTGATCAGCAGCGCTTCCAACAGGATTCTGGAGAATCGACATGTTCACCGTAACGAGCGACGCGGCGTGCCAGTTGGCTGAGCGACTCTCCAACGATGAGTCGCCCCAGGCCAAGGCATTCACTTTCGCGCGGGAGGACCACGGCTGGCGGTTGCGGCTCAGCGAGTCCCTCGACGGCGAAGTCGTCATTCGCCACCAGGACAAGATCGTTCTGGTGTTGAACCGCGAGGCGGCGATCAAGCTCGCCGACCGAAGACTCGAGCTCACAGACTCCGGCTCAGGTCCCAAGCTCCGCATGCCGCAAGCCAAAGGGCCCTCTCTCTGATCGTCGGCACGAGGCTCTCCACCTCGAGACGGGAAGAGGGATAACTCCCTGCGAACCGCCTCAGGCGGAACCACTCAACATCGCGCTCCATCAGCACGAGATCGGAAAGACAGGTATACGGAGTCTGAAGAGCATGTCCGATGATCCTCTCGGGACACGGAGATCCTGACCTGGCTGGTGATCCCTTTGACAGAGATTTCGATCATTTCCTTGTCGATAGACACCTCGGTTCGAGACAGCCCAAGGCGGTCTCGTCTAACGCTGTCGTTGCTGCGCTGGCCTTTTCGCCCCTGATCGGATCGGCATCACTCCGCCAAAGTCATACCGCCGCGCCTCCTCACCGTGGGGGCGGGGCATTGGTCCAGATAGTCGAGCACATCCGCGAGCTGGGCGGTCGCCAGTGCGACGCATGTATCGGCGCCCCCGTAATACAAGCGGATAGTGCCACTTGTCCTGTCAAGGACCCACCCGCACGGAAACACGACGCCGTTGACATCGCCCTGACGCTCATACGGCGTCTGCGGGGCGAAGATCCACTCGTCGCTGCGCCGCAGAACCTGAGTTGGATCGTCCAGGTCGAGAAGTGCCAGGCCAAGACGATAGAGGCATCCGCCCGGAGTATTCCGCACTCCGTGGTAAAGCAGCAGCCATCCTTTCGGCGTCTCCAGCGGCGGCGGGCTCAGGCCAATCTTGTTGGCATCCCACCATGCTCCACGGCGCGCGTGGAGCAGGATGTGGTGATCACCCCAATGAAGCAAGTCGGGAGAATAGGAGAGCCACATGTGGGCGCCCGAACTCCCCGCTGACACCGGCCGGTGGATCATGGCATAACGCTCGCCGAACCGGCGCGGAAAGAGCGCAGCATCCTTGTCTTCCGGAGGCATGACCGGACCGATCCGCGCAAAGGAGGTGAAGTCTCTGGACCTCGCGAGCGAAACCAGCGGCCCACTGGGGGAGTATGCGGTATAGGCGATGATCCATTCCTGCCTGTCTTCGAGCCATGTGATGCGAGGGTCTTCCACACCCCAGGCTTCCTCGGAATGGTTTTCAGGGTCAGCGGGGAAACTCGGCTGCGGATCGATGCGCCAGTTCGATACGCCGTCCCGGCTCCGCGCCAGCGTCAAATGCGAGTGACCGCGACGGTCCTCGACGCGAACCAGCAGAACGGTCTCCCCCTGCACGTGGCACGCGCCGGCGTTGAATACCGTGTGCGCTGCGTAGGGCCATTGGCCGGCGGTCAGGATTGGATTGGCCGTATGACGCCTGAACAGTTCCTGATAACGACTGGAGCCTCTTGAGTCAGACAACATTTCAGTTCCCCTGGCCGGAAAATTGTGCAGGCCGGGATCAGCGGCGGGCAGCCTCCGTCTCGTCGTCAGGGTGCCCCACTTGTCTGAGGTCCCGCCGGTAAAAGGCTGTCGACAGGAACGCGAGGGTGGACTCCGCTCCCTGATTCCGATTGATGCCCCATTCGT
>CAZQEN010000095.1:0-5424 GCA_964591605.1 uncultured Planctomycetales bacterium | reverse complement strand
AACAGGCTCCCGTCTCCGCATCAACCAGCGTCTGTCTCAAGCTGTTCTTTCCGTAGAACCATGCGTCCGCCCGATCGAATACAGATGAGTACGTCGCTTCGCCGAGCATGCGAAAGGCGGCCAGCGCAGCCTCAGCCATGGTCACCGCTTCGATCGGCTGCTGATCATACCGCGCCCGATCGGCTCCGTGCCCGTGCCAGCCGAGGTTTCCGATGGGCCAGAAGACACCGTCCGTGGTCGTCTGTACATCGAGAAACGCGAAGGTGGCCTGAGCAACTTCGAGGAACTTCTCCTCGGGCCAGCAAGCCGCGGCCGTAAACATTGCATGCGGCAGCACCGCGTTCGCATAAGTCATACTGGCTTCAAACCACTGCCAGTCAGGACGTGCGGTTCGCTGATAGCACTCGGCCAGACGTTGTGCTCCAAACCAGGCCGCCGATTCCAGCGGAGCGACGACTCGCACGTTGGCCGCTTTCAGGCAGCTCCACGCCAGGACGACGTACGCCTGCGCGCGGAGACTTCCGAGATCGCCGAGTGCCGGAAGCAGGCCCTCGATCAACTCCCGCGCCAGCGTGCGATAGCTGTCCGGCAGACTGCTGCCGAGCACTTCTGCCAGGGCACGAACGACCTGACCCTGACAATCGCCGGGCCCCTCTTCATCCATCCACTCGCGCCGGTAGCTCAGCAGATTATGAAACCGGCCCGTTGGCGACCGGGCATGTTCGATAAAACTCAGATATCGCGTCAGCCGGCTTAGCAGGCCTCTGCTGGGGTGACGGCACCAGAGCTGAACGCAGAGTCGAAGCGCCCGAGCGTTATCGTCGGTTGTGTAGCCGCTTCCCCGCCGGGGAACACTGTAGATGGCATGCTGAATGAGTCCGGTTGAATCCGTCATTCGATCCAGGTGAGTCAGTACCAGATGATTGGTACGATCCATCAAAGAGCTCCATGCACAAGCGAGTCCGCCCGGTTCTCATTGAGTCGGCCGTGGTTGCGGGCTGTGCGACCCCGGATGCCGGTGGCGGACATGGCTCCGCGAAAACATTCGAGATACTGGAGGCCCACATTCGGCCACAACATCTGACGGGTGTAGGTGTACGCTCTCCACCGGGTGTTGTTGCGCAGTTCCACGTCTGTGAGGAACCGCAGCACTGCATCGGCGAGCGGGGCGCTCTGTGCAAAGGGGACCAGCAGGCCGCGGCCGTCGGCGAGCATCTCTTCGGCGTGATAATAGGGCGTGCTCACGATGGGCAAGCCCGCGGCCATGGCGTAGGCCAGCGTGCCACTGGAGATCTGATCCTTCCCCGGGTACGGCGTCACATAAACGTCGCTGGCCCGCAGGCATTCCAGAAGTTCCGTCATATCCAGATACCGATTCACAAATCGCACGTGCGCGCTCATACCCAGGGCATCGACCCTCGCCTCCAGGCTTCCCCGGTACGTCTCTCCTTCAAGTCGCTCGACCTCAGGATGCGTGACGCCCACGATCAGGTACAGACAGTCGGGGCATGCCGCGACGACCCGAGGCATCGCCTCGATCATGTATTCCAGCCCCTTGCCGCGGCTGAGCAAGCCGAAAGTGCAGATGATGCTGCGCCCTGGAATCCCGAGGCGGCTCTTATAGCGGTTATCGCGTTCACCGCTGACCTCGGGAACCCCGTGTGGAATGACCCGCACCCGCCCAGCGGGGATGCCGTATTCGGTGCTCAGCAGCCGCGCTGCCGTCTGCGTCATGACGACGACGGCAGCACTCAGGGCCGAGAGGTTCCGGATCAGGCGCCGGGGAACGGCGGCTGGCTCGGCCATGAGGGTGTGAAACGTGGTGATGATGGGCTTGCGGCAAGCGAGCACGAAATCAAGAATGGCGGCTCCCCATTCACCGGGGTAAAGACCGAACTCGTGCTGCAAACTCACCAGGTCGCACGGGCAGTCATTCGCCACCCGGGCGGCCAGCGGGTACGCGTCCGGAAGGCGGTTGTCGATGACGTGAATCACCCGGGGATCTTTCCGCGAAGGTGAACATGTCCTGCGGATCGCCATGACGGACGAGGCCGGCTCTCCCGCGGCCAGATCCACCGCATCGGCCGAGTCTTTGGAGAACGTGGCCAGGCCACATTCTTCAGGTAGATAGGTTGACAAGAAAAGCGGCCGTATGGAGTGCCGCATGGACTCACCTCCTCGGGCAGATCGCACCACATCCGGGTGGGCCAACCGCGCTGGAGCATTTCACGCCCTGCACGCGCTTATGGAGGCGGTCAGCCAGAGGGACACGTGGTGACGCGTGGCGTTGATTTCTCTGGAAACGCGGTCAGGTGATGCGACCCATGAGCACCAGAACAGATAGAACGGCCACTGCAAAGCCCAAGACGAGACTGGGGGAATAGCCCCAGTTTCTGCTGTGAGGCCACCGGGGGATTGCAGCTACAAGCACTGCAAACAGGCTCAGTATCACGAGAGCCCAGAACATGAGACATCCTTTCAAAGTAGACACACGACCACAAGCTGGATCGTTCCGCAACGCGCAACTCACACACGAGTTGGTTCAACCCATGTCAGACAACGATGTAAAAAGAAAAACCGACGTGGCGTCACACCCTGAGGTGTTGAACCACGTCGGCTTACTCTTCAACGAGCCCTCCGGCATCGGGCCGGATTGCCCTTCATTTAGTCATCCGACGACCCTGGTCACATAAAGCCGACCCGTACGACGGCTCCACTGAAATACATCATAGCGATCGGCGCGGAAATAGCAACAACTCCCAGTTGGCGGCGGTCAGGACCAGCTCACGTGAGGCTCTGGCTCTGCCTCATGACTGCGCCCGAATGGCCCGTCGATCCCCGATGCGAGCATGCCGTTCGATGCAGCTTGCGCCGCGACGAATCAGCGGCCCTCGCCTTTCTGACGGCAGTCCCGATGACCCGGGCTGGCAGGCGCTCAGAAAAGCCGTGGCCGTCCGCAGAACATTGCTGTTGTACGCTCCGGCCAGCCCGCGGTTACTGGTGATGACGAGGACGGCGACCCGCTTGGCAGCTTCCTCAACAGCGGGCTGTCGAAGAAGAGGGTTCCGGAGCTCTCCGACATTCGCGGCGGCGTTCGAGACCATTTCCCGAAGCTTCTGCGCGTAGGCCTTTGCCGCAAGTGCTCGCATCTGCAGCTTCTGGAGTCTCACGCTGGCAATTATTGCCATCGCGTGGGTGATCTTCCGGATCTTCTGGGCCGCTTTTTTGCGGGTCATGATCGCGCGCATCTGCGCCATGCGTCCACCTTACCTTCTGGTTCCTCAATGGACCGACGGCGCTTCGGAGATCCTCCATCGCTTTCCCACTTATCCAGGGCCTCCTCGTCGATTCCGCAACGACAGTCCATGTCCGTATCGAATCATCGGTTCGGTTCACTGTTCGGGAGCACGACTGCGTGGTCTGGAGCAAGTGCCGGGGCTGTCGGCAGCGGTATCATCTCATCTAAGCTCCATTCACTCCGACGGAACACGCGCCAGGAGTCCACCTCCCACCGCTGAACGTTTTGACTTCGCACTTTCGTCTCACGATCAATCGCGAGCTGTCACGGCCTCGGCTTTTTGCTGACGGCGCTGCAAAGCCAGAGTTCTTCGCCGGTGGATGCGCTGGCCCCGTGACAGGCGTTTGCCTCTTTTCATCGTTGGCTCCTGGAGGGCGGCCTTGCTGATGGGGTCACTCATGACTGCTCCTGTTGCTCGGTGGTGCCGTATGCCCGGACCATGTCCTGCCAGGCCCGGCGGTAACTGTCGGTGCAGTCAGCCAGACGGCGCCGAAACTCGTGCAGCGTTTCCTCGGCATCGGCGCGGAAGTCACGATGGAGTGATTGCCACCGCGTGATCGCCTCGTGAACCACCCGCTTTTCAAGTTTGGCCAGCCGGCGCAGGCGTGTGGCCACGTCACCGCGAAGCTGGGCGACCTTCTCCTGAAACTGCTCGGCCAGGCTCGCCACGTGCTCGGGATAGCGATGGGCACTCACCGCCGCGCGGGTAATCTCCTGAAAATGCGCGAACTTGACGGCCTGGGTGATGACCTCGGGCAGTTCGGTCGGCGCGGTGAACAGCGTACTCAGCACGTACTGTGCGAAGTGCCGATCCGGCCGTTGAATGAGATTGCGGCAGAGCACCCGCATGGTGGCCAGGATGCCGGCGCGGTTGAGCCGGCTGATGCGGTGAAACGGCCCGCGTCGCTGCCTGAGCACGCGGCATCGCGCATAGTAATTGCGGGGCGAAAAGAGCCGCTCGAGCAGGCCCACGTAACCCTCGATTAACAGGCGCTCGGCCAGGACCGGCTGAAAGTTGAGCTGGAAGCGATGCGTGTTGTTTCCTGATGATTCGGCGCGCAGGCGGCCGGCCTCCTTCAGACGCCGGTACAGAGGCGTGCCGCGCAGCGCCGTCAGCAGGCCCGGCATCGGCATGACGATGCCGTTGTCCTGGATGAACTGGAAGAGTTCGTCAAACACCGTTGGGCGATCATTGTCGTTGCCGACGATGAAGCCGGCCGTCACCTCAAGTCCGGCGCGCTGGAGCGTCTCGACCTTCTGCCCCAGGTCGCCCCGGTTCTGGCCCTTGTCCATCTCCGCGAGCACTTCCGGATTGGTCGACTCGATTCCCGCGAAGATCTCCTGGAATCCGGCCGCGATCATCCCCTCGCGGATGTCGCGGAGGTTATCGTTGGCGAGATCGACGCTCGCCTCGGTGAAGAACGAGAAGAGGTCGCCGTGTTCGCGTCGATATTCGATGAGCGCCGGCAGAAGCTTTCGCACTTCCGCGCGATTGCCGATGAAATTGTCATCGACGATGAAGATTGAGCCTCTCCAGCCGGTCCGGCGGATCGCCTCCAGTTCGGCGATCATCTGGTCCGGCGTCTTGGCCCGCGGTTGATGGCCGTAAAGCACGACGATGTCGCAGAACTCGCATTTGAACGGGCAGCCCCGTGAGAACTGGATGGCCAGCGACGAGTAGGACCGGAGTTTGAGCAGGTCCCACCGGGGCACGGGCGTGTTCGTGATCACCGGCTTGCCCTCGCGGGTCAGGGCAATTGCGGTGCGGGCGCGGACCGAGTGCTCGTCATACACGCGCTGGGCTCGTCCGGCGAGCCAGTCCTCAACGAACGGCGCCAGGGTCACTTCAGCCTCATCCAGGACCAGGTGATCGACGCCCAGCGCGGCAACCTCATCGCGGTAGGAAGTCGGGTACGGACCGCCCACCACGACCAGCTTGCCGCATCGTTTGGCCCGGGCCACGATCTGGCGCAGCGACGCCTTCTGGACGATCATCGCGGAGATCATCACGACATCCGCCTGCCGCAGAGCCGCGTCCGTGAGCGGCTCGACGTTCAGATCGACGATGGGCAGAACCTGGAAGTGGCTGGCGGGCAGCATGGCCGCCACCGTCGCCAGACCGGTCG
>CAZQEN010000094.1:8290-21587 GCA_964591605.1 uncultured Planctomycetales bacterium | reverse complement strand
CCCAGGTCCGGCCCGGCAGAGCGGACCTACCGGGTGGGGCAGCCCAGGTCCGGCCCGGCAGGCCGGACCTACCGGGTGGGGCTCGATTGATGCGTTACCCGCCCAGGGGGCGGCGGCTACAGAAAAGCGGAGAATGCCGTAGAATCGCCGCCTCGGGCCAATCCACGAGGAGGTGAAACATGGAATTGCGGCTGATTCGGCATCTGTGGGGCGTCACCGACGCCTGGGAGGCCTGTTTCCCGAAGTTCAGGGCGGCCGGATACGCGGGGATCGAAACGCCGGTGCCCGCGGCGGACCAGCGGGGCCGTTTCACGCGCCTGCTGGCCGAGCACGGACTTGAGTACGTGCCCATGATCTTCTCGCGCGGGGACACGCCGGCCGAGAATGTCGAATCATTGAGGGGGCAGTTGGACGAAGCCCTCGCGTTCTCGCCGCGGGTGATCAACTGCCACAGCGGCAAGGATTCGTGGAGCGATGACGACAGCATTCGCTTCTATGAGCAGGTGATCCGCCTGGAGGAGCAGACGGGCGCGGCGGTCGCCCACGAGACGCATCGCAAACGGACGTTTTTCAACCCGTGGTCCACGCGCCGGGTTCTGGAGCGCCTGCCCGCGCTGAAGCTGTGCTGCGACCTCTCGCACTGGGTGTGCGTGTGCGAGCGGCTGCTGGACGACTGCGGGGAGATCATCGCGCAGGCGGCCCGTCACTGCCTGCACGTCCACGCGCGCGTGGGGTACGCGCACGGGCCGCAGGTTCCGGACCCGCGGGCGCCGGAGTGGGCGGGCGAGCTGGCGGCGCACGAACGCTGGTGGTCGACGATCTGGGATGCGCAGGCGGCGCGCGGGATGACATCGGTGACGCTCACGCCGGAGTTCGGCCCCCCGCCGTATCTGCACACGCTGGCGTACACGAACGTGCCCGTGGCGGACCTGAGTGCGATCTGCGACTGGGTGGCGCGGCGGCAGGCGGAGCGGTTCGCCGCGCGGTCGTGAGGCACGGCAGCGCCGGGGTGCCTGATGCCATCTGCGGGATGACACGCAGGCAGGTCCACGGGCGGACGGCAGCCGCCACATGCGGATGCAGTCTGGCACGCGCGTCAGTCTTCACAGAGCCATCGAGCACATCGGCCGCCGGGACGGTGGGCGGGCGGGTCCGTCCGCGATATGATGAGCATCGGGTTTTTGGGCTTCCATTTGTCAAACGAGGTGGCTGGCATGGCGGATCCGCAGGCCGTCGAAGTTCCGCAGACGCTTGAAGGCTGGTACGTGCTGCACGACGTGTACAGCATCGACTGGGCGCGATGGCGCGCGGTGCCCCGCGATCAGCAGCAGAGCCTGGCCCACGGGGCGGCCGAGTGGGTGGCCACGGCGGCCAGTGTCGAGAAAGGAGATACGGCGGTCTACAGCATGATCAGCCAGAAGGGCGACGTGCTGTTCCTGCATTACCGCGAATCGCCCGAGGCGATCAACCAGGTTGAGCTGTCGCTGCGTCAGAGCCCGTTTTTCGATTTTCTGCGGCCGAGTTACTCGTATTTTGCGGTGATCGAGCTGGGGCTCTACGAGCTGACGGCCATGGCCCGAAAGAAGCTGGCCGACCAGGGCATTCATTCCGGCTCCGAGGCGTACGAGCGGTATTTCGAGATCGAGATGGAGAAGCAGAAGCAGCGTGTGCAGACACGGCTGTTCCGCAAGGTGCCCGAGGAGCGCTACCTGTGCTTCTACCCGATGAACAAGCGGCGCGGCGAGAGCGTCAACTGGTACACGCTGAGCATCGAGGAGCGCCGCGACATGATGCGCGGCCACGGACGGATCGGGCACAAGTACCACGAGACGGTCACGCAGATCATCGGCGGGTCGATCGGGCTGGACGACTGGGAATGGGGCGTGAGCCTGCACTCGAACGACATGCTCACGTTCAAGAAGCTGATCTACGAGATGCGCTTTGACCCGGCCAGCGCGCTGTATGCGGAGTTCGGGCCGTTCTATCTGGGCATCCGGCGCACGGCGGAGGAACTCAGCGGCATGCTGCTTGGAACAGTCCACTGATCAACCGGCCATCCATTCTGCTGCCCTGAGAGTCGTGGATTTGACTCGTATATCATAATTGGTATAATAGCCGGAGTAGAACCGGTGCCCGAAATCAGGGTGTTCTTCTACAAGGCTGACGATGGGGGGCGCCTGTGGTGGACTGGCTGAGAAAGCTGCGGCGGGAGAATCGCAAGGCTCATGCGCTGTGCGTCGCCCGCATCCGACTCCTGGCGGAGTTGGGGCATGAGCTGCGACGCCCGCATGCGGATTACCTCCGGGACGGCATTCACGAGCTGCGTACCCGCACCGGACGAGTTCACTACCGGGTGCTCTACTTTTTCCACGGGCGCGACGTGGCCGTTTTGGCACACGCGTTGACGAAAGAAGGAGCTGTGCCCGACGCTGACATCGAGCGGGCCATTCAACGGAGATCGCGGTATGAAAGCGACCCGCAGCGACACCGCTACAAGGAGGAGATCGAGGGCGGCTAAGGCACGAACGCGCAGAAAGACAGCCGATGCCCTGAGAATTCTCGATCAGATGATCGGGAATGATCGCGAGCAACGCGCACTCATCGAGCGGGCAACTCTGAACTGTCGCGTTGCTCAACTCATTTACGACGCCCGCACGGCCGCCGGTCTCACGCAGGCCCAGCTCGCCAAACTGATCGGCACCAGTCAGCCCGCGATCGCGCGGCTGGAGGACGCCGATTACGAGGGTCACTCGCTATCCATGTTGCAGCGCATCGCCGCCGCCCTGCACCGACCGTTGCAGATCTCGTTCGGACCAGCCAGCACGAGAATGCAGCCCACCTGAACGGTCTGAGCGAAGATGGTCAAGCAGAACGTGCAGATCGGAACGATGGCGGCGGCCTTCCTGGTTCGAGGTCTTCGGCAACATTTCAGAGATACACGGGTTGAGCTGCTCATGGGGCTTGTGCGTGAGCTGGAATCCTGGCACTTGCTCATGGGACGCGGGATGCCGTCGGTGCTTGTCTTCCTGTATACAGCGGACCAACCGGGCCTGCATCATCCGCGCTCTGCAGGGTCCGTGACAGAATCGGCGGGGTGGCCGTGTGCATTCGCCGATGCGAATACACACTGCCCTGGGGAGGTTCGCACGGGCAGCGAGTACCCCGGCGCGCCGGGACCCATGCCACCCGGGAGACACGCCCCTGTAGTCCGGAAGCACAGCGCGTTCCATGCCATCGACATGCGTTGAGGTGGTGCGTATCCTCTGGCCGATGAAACTTGCCTACAGCGCCAATGCCTACATGCGCTTCCCGGTGGAGGAGGCGATTCGGCGGATCGCCGACCTGGGGTATGAGGGGATCGAGCTGATGGCCGACACCCCGCATCTGTGGCCGGAGGATGTGAGCCCGACCCAGATCGATCGCGTCCGACGGCTGCTCGAGGACCGCGGGCTGACGATTTCGAACGTCAACGCGTTCATGATGAACAAAACCGGCGACCCGCGACAGCCCTACTGGCACCCCTCGTGGATCGAGCCCGACCGGTCGTACCGGCAGATCCGCATCGACCATACGATCCGGTCGCTGACGCTCGCCCAGCGTCTGGGGGCGCCGCACATCACGACGGAGCCGGGCGGGCCGATCGAGGGGGAACCGCAGCGTGAGTCGGCCATGCAGACGTTCGTGGAGATGCTCGGCCCGGTGGTCGACCAGGCCGAGCGCGAAGGCGTGAAGCTGCTCATCGAACCCGAGCCCGGCCTGCTCATCGAGAACATGGCCCAGTGGCTCGACCTCCGGCGGCGCATCGCCTCGCCGATGATGGGGCTCAACTATGACGTGGGGCACTTTTACTGTGTATCGGAGCCGCTCGGCGAGACGATCCGGCAGCTCGGGCGGCAGATCGCGCACGTGCACATCGAAGACATCGCCGGCACGCGGGTGCACCACCACCTGGTGCCGGGCGACGGGGCGATCGACTTTGACGAGGTCTTCGCCGCACTCCGCGCGGCCGGCTACGATGGATGGGTGACCGTGGAACTCTACCCCTTCATCGACGACCCCGACACGGCGGGTCGCCGCGCCCGCGAACACCTGCTACGCTTTGGCTCATGAGGTGGACGCCTTCCCAACGGGTCAGGGACTGGCTGCAGCTCGTGCGGCTGCCGAACGTCTTCACGGCGGTTGCGGATCCGATCGCCGGGGGTCTGGCGGCGGGGGCGGTCTGGCGCGACGGGCTGAGCCTGGCCGCAGTGACGCTTGCCTCCGCATGCTTCTATTCGTTCGGCATGGTGCTCAACGACTGGTTCGACTATCGCAAGGACCTCAAGGAACGTCCGGATCGGCCGCTGCCTTCGGGGCGCATCCGGCGCTGGCAGGCCCTGCTGGCCACGTTTCTGCTGGTGCTGGCCGGCGCCGGGCTGTCGTGGCTGGCCGGCTCGAAGGCCAACGCGGTGGCGGTGCTGCTCATCGCGGCGATCGTCATGTACGACGTGCTCCTCAAGGAGGTGCCGGTCGCGCCCGCGATCATGGGCCTGTGCCGGGCGATCAACCTGCTGCTGGGCATGGCCGCGGTCACGCACGCGCCCGTGCCGGCCTCGCCCCGCCTGGAGCTCTGGGTGTGCAGCGCGCTGGGCATCTACGTCTGCGGCATCACGATCTTCGCGCGGCGTGAGGCCCAGGTCCGTCAGGGGTGGTGGCCGGCGGTCGGTGCGGCCGTCACATGGGGGGGCGTACTCGTGCTGGCGTCGGTCCCCAGCGTGTTTTCAGAGCAGGGGCTCTCGCGGACCGGGCATGTGTGGCTGGCCATACTGCTGGCGATCGTGGTGCAGCGCATGGGACGGGCACTCTGGAAGCCCGAGCCGGCTCACGTTCAGTCGGCGGTCAAGGCGGCGATCCTGGGGATCATCGTGTTTGACGCGGCGCTGGTGGCCTTCACCCGCGGTCTGCCTATGAGCCTGCCGCTGTTGTTGCTGCTGGTGCCCGCGATCTGGCTGGGTAAGTGGCTATACTCGACATGAAGCGTCCGTGGTTCGTTGCTCGTCGTTGGCCGTTCGTCGTGAGGGCGCGGGGCTGATGATCTTCGGCTACAACACCAACGGTTTTGCCCACCATCTGCTGGGGGATGCGATCGACATCCTCGCTGAAATCGGGTATCGCAGCGTGGCGATCACGGTCGACCATGCCGCGCTCAATCCGTACTCGCCCGATCTTCCGGAGCAGCTCCGGCGGACGCGGCAACAGCTCGAACACCACGCCATGCGCTGCACCATCGAGACGGGGAGCCGGTTTCTGCTCGATCCGCGTCGCAAGCACTGGCCGACGCTCCTGGAGACGGCGGCGGCGGATCGGCAGCGGCGGTTCGACTTCCTGAGTCGCTGCCTGTCGATCGCGCACCAGCTCGGAGCCGATGCGCTCTCGTTCTGGTCGGGGGCGAAGCCGGCCGACGTCTCTGATACGCAGGCGATGGAGTGGCTGGTCGCAGCGTGCGGGCAGCTTGCGGGAGAGGCGGACCGGCTCGGCGTTCTGCTCGCGTTCGAGCCCGAGCCGGGGATGTTCATCGAGACCATGCGGCAATTCGAGGCGCTGCACGAGCATGTCGGGCACGGGCGGTTCGGTCTGACGCTCGACGTGGGCCACGTGCACTGCCTGCAGGACGGTCGAATCGAGGACCACATCGCCCGCTGGCACGACCGGCTGTTCAACGTGCACATCGAAGACATGCGGGCCGGCGTTCACGAGCACGTCATGCCGGGCGAGGGGGAAATGGACATTCGAGGCGTGCTGCGGGCTCTCGAAGCGGCGAATTACGGCCGGGGGCTGCATGTCGAGCTGTCACGGCACAGCCATGATGCGGTCCGGGCGGCCACGAGGGCGTATGCCTACCTCCGGCGGCACTCGGCGGGGGAGTCATCTGCGGCCGGGAGTGGTCCAGGCTCTCGGGGGTCGCCGGGTGCAATTGCTTCGGGGGATGCGCCGATGGATAATGCTGATGGGTCCGGATCCATCGGCACGCCTGTCTGAAAGGCCAATCGTATGAGCCACCCGATTCAACGGCGGGAGTTTCTGAGGGCAGTGGGCGCCGGCGTCGTGGGGGCGGCGGTCACACCCGTCGCGGCCGGCGAGCAGGGCGCTGCGACGCAGCCCGCGGTCGGCACGATCGCCGATCTGCCCAAACGGCGTCTCGGGCGCATCGGCATCGACGTGCTGCCCCTGAGTTTCGGGACGGCGCCGATGGGCCATGCGTTCTTCCGCGCGGAGCCGTTCGAGGAGGTGATGTTCGCGGCCATCCGGGCAGGCATCCGCTACATCGACACCGCCCCCATCTACGACGTGGCCCAGGAGCGTCTCGCCCCGGTGCTGGCCAAACACCGCAAAGAGGTCTTCCTGGTGACCAAGAGCCGCGAGCACACCGGCGCCGGCGTGCTGCGGGACATCGAGCGCAGCCTCTCGCTCATGAAGGTCGAGAGCGCGGACCTGTGCCACATCCACAACCTGGGGGATTTTACGTTTGAAGAAGTCACCGGCCGGGGCGGCGTGCTCGAAGGGCTCCGCGAGGCCAAAAAACGCGGCTGGATCAGATACATCGGGGTGAGCGGGCACATGAAGCCCGATCGCTACATCCCGGTGCTCGAGACGGGCGAGATCGACATGCTCATGTGCGCGATGAACTTCGTCGACCGCAACACCTACAACTTCGAGGAGAAGGTCCTGCCGGTGGCCCGCAAGCACGACTGTGCGATCGTGGCGATGAAGGTGCTCGGAGGCAATAGAGGCGGTTTTGGAGGCTACAAAAAACGGGAGCCCGGCCTCCTGATCACGCAGGAGTTGCGCCAATGGGCGATCGACTATGCCCTGAGCCTGCCGGGGGTGGCGACGATGGTGATCGGCCTCAAGACGATCGAGGAGCTTCGGCTGGTGATCCAGGCCGTGCGCCACCACCGGCCGCTCGAAGGCGACCGGCGCGAGCAAGTGCTGGCCCACGGCCGCGAGCTCGCAGCCAAATGGGGCCCGCACTTCGGACCGGCGGCCTGAACCCCCGGCCGGCACGTCAGGCCGCGTCACGCGTGCCGAGGGCACTCAAAACGCCCCCCCGGCGGCATTCCGCGGGCGAGGGCGAAAGCCCTCCATCTGCCCTTTCGTTTCTTCAGAATCCCGCGCGGATGGCCGATAACGGCGCCGGGAGACCGCGCATGCACAAGGCCGTCGTACTCGTCAGCGGAGGGGTGAACAGCCTGGTCGCGGCAGCAGCCGCGCGGGAACAGTACGAGCCCGCCCTGCTGCATGTCGGGTGGGGGCATCGCAGCGACACGCGGGAGGCGGCCTGCTTCGAGCAGATCGCGGCCACCCTGAAAATCGAGCAGGCGCGGACGGCGGACCTCAACTGCTTCCTGACGATCGGGAACGGTGCGCGGGTCAGCAAGCGCCAGGCCATCGAGGATGCCGACGCCCTCTCGCCGGGGGACGTCACCACCCCGCCCAGCTTCAGCCTCGGCCTGCTGCCGAGCCTGCTGAGCCTCGCCGCCGCCTGGGCCGCGAGCCTCAGCGCGCGCCGGATCATCATCGGCACCTGCGAGAACCCCGGCACGCTGGCCGTCGATCACGCCCACCTCTATCCCGACTATCGCCGGGAATTCATGCAGGCGTTCAACCTGATGCTGCAGTACGGCAAGCCGCGGGAGCGCGAGCTGCTCGTGGAGGCCCCCCTGCTGGAGCTGAGCCGGGCGGAGATCGTCAAGCTGGGCGATGTCATGGGGGTGCCGTTCGAGCACACGTGGAGCTGCTTTTCCAGCAGCGATGAGCCCTGCGGCCGGTGCCTGGGCTGCGCCAACCGCACGAACGGGTTCCTCCAGGCGGGCATCCCGGACCCCCTGCTCGCCGCGGCCGTCAGCCGGTGAGCGCGGGAGTGGCCCCGTCCTTCCTGAACCTCTCGCTTGTCCGCGCACCTCTCCGTGCGACCGCTTTGCCATCGGTTCGCCGGCATCGCAACGACACTACATACCCCCGCGATCCCACGGTAGGATCACGGGCGTGCTGATCCGATTCCCGCCGTGTGAGCTCGACTGCGGATGCGGCTTCCTCGCGGAGAGGCGGCGATGAGTCACCACGTGTGCCCCTGGTGGGCCGGTTATTTCATCGACAACCGGATTCGGCGCTGGCTTCATCCTCCCGAGCGGATTCTTTCGCCTCATGTGCGTCCCGGCATGACGGCGATGGATTTCGGCTGCGGGATGGGCCTGTTCGCCATCGCTCTGGCCCGCCTGGTGGGCGATCAGGGCCGGGTCATTGCCGTCGATGTGCAGCAATCCATGCTCGAAGTGCTCATCGAGAGAGCACAGAAGGCGCGGGTGGCCCACCGCATCCGCACGCATCGCTGCGAGCCGGATTCGATCGGCTTCGAGGGCGCGATCGACTTTGTGCTGGCCTTCTACTGCGTCCACGAAGTCCCCGATCCGCGCCGGCTGCTGGGCGAGATCTGCTCGTGCCTGCGGCCGGGTGGACAACTGCTGGTGGCCGAGCCGATCGGCCATGTTCCGGCCCGGGATTTCGAAGCGATGGTGTCGCTCGGCCGGGACTGCGGCCTGGAGGAGGCCGCACGCCCGTGCATCCGCCTCAGCAGAGCCGCTGTGTTCCGAAAACCGCCGGCTGGATCATGGAGATCACACGAACAGGAGGCTTGAAGGGCGGGCGCTGATCGGCGTTCGTCTCCCCCACGGGCGGTCATGAGCATGGACATTCGCCGCACGCCGCGCGTAGACTGCCCCGGCGCCCGTTCCCGCAGGGTCGCGAGGTGCGAGGGGATCGATCGAGACGGCAGGAGGATGAGGGTGCTCATCCGTTCGAGCGATCTGCGGTGCGGGATCGTTGGCATGGCGTGCCTGGCCCTGCCGATGCTGACGGGGTGCGGACGACCCGCCGGCGGCGCACCGCGCATCGCGCAGGACACGTTTCCGGACTTCACGTACGAGCAGGTGCTCGACCATTTCCGCCACTACCACGAGCGGAGCGAGTCCACCTACCGGGGAAACGGCACCTGGGAAAACACCGAGTACCGAATCGCGCACCCGCTCGTGCGGGACAGCAGCCGGCGGGCGCAGGGGTATATGCGGGCCTTCGCGGCCACCAAGAACCCGCTGTACCGCGAGCGGGGACGGGCAGCGCTGGACTGGCTGATCACCGATCAGAAGCCCGACGGCCATTTCACCTGGTGGAACGCGCCGGCCGGCACCGACAACCGGGTCGACTGCCAGTACACGACGGCAGAGGGCGGCTCGGCGCTGGCGGAGGGCTATGCCTTTTTCGGAGATCCCCGCTACCGGGCTGCTTCGGCGCGGGCGGCCGAGTGGGAAGAGTCATGCGAGCTGGTGTGGAACACGAATTACGTCCTGTTCGCCGCGTGGCACCTGGCCAAGCATTACCGCATCACCGGCGAGCAGCGCTGGCTGGATGCGGCCGTACTCAGGGTCGCCCGGTGCGCGATTCCGCGGCAGGCGCCGGACGGCAGTTGGCGGGAGGGCGAGGGGGCCCCGGCCGCACTCATCGGGCACAATCAGCGCATCTGGTACCATGCGATCATTCTTCGGGGAGCTATTGAGGTCTACCGCGTTTTGCCCGCGGAGCATGCCGTCCGCGAGCCGTTGCTGCACTGCATCCAGGCGGGCGTGGACCGGGCGGTCGCGATGCAGACGAGCGAGGGGGCAATCCCGGTCGGGGCGGACGTGCCCAACGAACACCGCAACGCTTTTATCCTCGAAGCCCTGCTGATGGCCCACGAGTTCGCGGGCATCGACACCCGCACCGCCGTGCGCGGGATCATGCACTACCGGATGGACTTCACGAAGCCGCCGCGCCAGGAAGTCGTCAACATCGACGTGCAGGCCGTGGGATACCTGCTGCACATCTATCCCCGACTGCTGAGGGCCTGGAGTACTGCAGCGCGGACGGCGTCGGCGCGGGTCCGGTCTTTGGGTGAGTGCCAGCCGAGATCGTTCACGCCCGGGGCGTCGAGCACGTCGTTGACCCCCTGCTCCAGCAGCGACTGAGCGGCGGTGACTGCGGGCCCGCTCCGGCCTGAGGCGAGGGCCTGATTCACGGCGCTGCGCAGCAGGGCCAGGCACTCGTAGTCTTCGATGCTTTCCCGGACGGCTTCCATGTGCTTGCCGGGGGTGACCGACTGGTGATCGAGGAACAGGGGCGTGTAGGGTCCGGCGACGGCCGCATATTCGTTCCAGGAGGAAGCGCGGCTGTTGTCGCCGAACGCCCAGAAGAACGTGCCGGTCGCGCCGATCCGCCAGCAGTGCCAGGCCTGAAGGCGGAAGTATGAATACGGATCCAGGAGTCGGGCGGGGCCCGAGCAGGAGTATAACTGCAGCGTGCGCCCCTTTTTCTGCTGATCGAGATAGAACTGCTCAAACGGTTTGCCGGCGGTCAGCCACATGGGTCGATTGGGGCACAGGATGTCGGACAGCTCGAACATCTCGGGCCTGCCCTCTTTCGGATCGGGATAGATCGGGTCCTCCCAGATCAGCACCTTCGGCTCGGCGGCATGGATCGCACGGGCCCAGGCGATGATGATCTCATCCTGGTCGCGACTTCGCGGCTCATCGACGAGCAGAAGCCCCAGACGCTCTGCAGAAACGCCCTTGCCGGCCAGGTGGCGGACCCAGGCCGAGATCCAGCGCCCGACCCGCTGCTCGAACGCCGGCGTTCCCATCTGCGCCCCGGCGAAGGTGCGGTCGACGGCCAGGAACACGAGATACGCGCGTGCGTCCGGCCACTGGGCCAGCCAGTCGTCGAACCGGGCGGTGTCCAGCTCCGGGACCTCGCCTTTGAACGAGAAGCTCATCATGACCTGGGCAGTGGCCCACGGTGCGTTCACAAAGCGGCTTCGCAGGTGCTCGACAAACGGTTTGTGATTCGCCGGAGTGATTCCATAGGTTCCCGGGCCGTCGGTGTAACTCCAGCCGCCCAGCCACAGGGTCGTTCGGGTCGGGAAGGTCAGCGGGTAGACGTGCAGCCGGATGGGAATGGCGAGGTCGTCGATGCCTTTCGACGTCACGACGATTCGCCCGGCGTGTTCGCCGGCCGGTAGATCGGTGACGCGGCAGGTCAGGAAGATCTGCTGAAGCAGTCCGGGCGGCACATCGAGCGTCCACGCGCCGTCGCGCGACGCCACCTCCACCAGTGCCGCGGCCACGGCCTGCCCGGTGATCGTGTCCGTCCATGGCACACGGTGCAGCGTGATGAACGCAGGAGTCGGCGAGCCCGGCAGACCGGTGATGCGAATGGATACCCGCATGGGAGCATCCGTTGTATTGGCCATGTTGAACGCGGCCGAGCGGTACTCGCCTCGCATGAGGTGTACCACCATGCTGTCGGTGGAAGAGCATCGAGGAGGCGCGAACAGATCGAGCGGCTCCCACGGGTCGGCGGCCCAGGCACACAGGGCAGCGCATCCCGTCGCCTTCCACAACGCCGCCTGAATGCGGAACAGTTCGGCGTGGGCTTCGTTGAAGGGCAGGATGGCGCGGAATGAGGCGAGCGGAGCCGGTGGAGCGGCGCCGGCCAAGTCTTTCTGCGTCGTGATCAGGCGGTCGCTCAGGGCCTGCCGGGCCGACTGGCTCAGTGTCGAATCGCGGATGGCCCGCTCGAGGCCCGCCCCGTCAAGATCGAATCGCCTCCGGATACCCGCCTGCACCCGATAGCCCAGATAGCTCTCCTCGACGTCCACGACCGGCTCACCGGCCGTCGTGAGCTGCAGAAACGCCGGATCGCCCCGAAACACTTCGATTTCATCGCAGAAGAGGTAGGGTCCCGTCGGAATCACCAGGAGACGCACGTAGCGCCCGCGCGTTTTCAGCCGGGAGGTCGCCAGGCGGCGCACCGCGTAGGTGGTCGGGAGATCCCGAGGGGCGTCCAGGAGATTCAGGAGGTCCCCGTGGTCATGATAGGACCTGCCGTCATCGCTGACGTGAATGCGAATCAGGGCGGGCCAGAGGACGCCGGCCGTCCCGGCGGCCGTCCGAAAAGAGAGGCCGGCAATCGGCTCGATCCTGCCCAGATCGATGGTGATTGTCACGTATTTGACGGCCTGCCATCCGACCGTGCCCTTCTGCGTCCAGAAATACCCCTCCGTCCGCTCGCCGTCGGTCAATTGTGTCGCGTCGCCCGGGTCCGTGCAGTGCTCGTAGGTCGGGGCCGGCGCCATGACATACGGCGCGCCGCGGGCGATGTTGCGTTCACCTGCCGCGGAGTGGGCTTGTGTATCCGTCCGCACCGCCGGCGGGGTAGCCGTCGCCACGACTGAAACGGGCAGCCATGCCAGACTTCGCCAGATCAGGCCTCTCATGATGCGTCTCCATCGGGTTGCAGCGTCGCGAGCGATCATCGGCCGGTCTGGACGGGCCGATCTGTGAGCTGCCGGACACTGGATGGTTCCGGCGGCCGTCCATTCAAGGAAGATACGTCCGGATTCAGCCTACGGCGGACCGCCCCGCCTTTCCAGGACCCCGGGAGGGCATCAAAACGGACGTGCGCGTGATGTGGAGTTATCGGAGGTACTGGCCACCGGCAGACCCCCATATCGTATACACAAGTGAGAGGGGCATCCGGTCGAAGACTGATATCAGGACATGGTGCATCGCCATCGTCGTCAGGAGCAGGCGAATGAAGCGTCTCAGCAACTGCGCGCAACAAATCATGAAGCTGGCCGAAGAGGCGGCAACGGAATACTGTCAGAGCCACATCGGCACCGAGCATCTGCTGCTGGGGATCATCCGCGAGGGAACGAGCCGCGCCGCACAGATTCTGACGGATCACGGAGCCACTGAGTACCGCGCGAAGTCGATGATCGACGAACTGTCCCGGGAGCGCATCGATGAAACGTGGGTGACGGGGCGAATGCCCGGCAGTCCCCACTACATGGATGTGTTCGGGCGGGCGGACCGGATTGCCGAACGGCTCGGGCATTCCCTGATCTGTCCGGAGCATCTTCTGGCCGGCCTGCTGACCCAGACGGGCTCGGTGGGCTGGGAAGTGCTTCGGGCCCTGGGCATCTCCTTCGAGACGGTCAAAAACAGCTTCCGCGAGCAGGCGCCCGCCGTCTGCGCCTGACGGCCGCTCGAACGCTCACCTCATTCGGATTTCTCCGGCGACCGCCTGCGCACGCCCAGCCAAGAACGGGTGTATCCAGCGTTCAGTGGCAGGCAGGTGGCATGGGTCGCGGCGCGCCGGGGGAGACGTCATCGTGGATGGGCGCGTGTGACCCATCTGCACGGGCAGCGAGTACGCTGCCCATGCCACC
>CAZQEN010000094.1:0-8190 GCA_964591605.1 uncultured Planctomycetales bacterium | reverse complement strand
GTGGAGTGCCCGCCGAATCAGAGGAGACGCGGTGAGCTCGCTCAGTGGCAGCTTTCAACACGTCAGCACCTTCCTGCAGCACGCCAGCGACTGGGTGTGGGGGCCGTGGATGCTGGTGCTGCTGTTCGGGACGCACGTGTTCCTGACGATCCGCCTGAGATTCATACAGCGCTGCATCGGCAAGGCGATCCGCCTCTCGCTCGAGCGTCGCGCGGAGGGGGAAGGCGACATCAGCCACTTCGGGGCGCTGATGACGGCACTGGCGGCCACGATCGGCACCGGGAATATTGTCGGCGTTTCCACCGCGGTTTCACTGGGCGGGCCGGGCGCGATCCTGTGGATGTGGCTGACCGGGGTTTTCGGCATCGCCACGAAATACTCCGAGGCGCTCCTTTCGGTGCACTATCGGGTTTTCACGCCCGACGGCCGGGCGGCGGGCGGGCCGATGTACGTCCTTGACCGCGGACTCGGGATGCGCCGCCTCGCCCTGCTGTTCGCGATCTTCACCGCCGTCGCCGCTTTCGGCATCGGGAACATGGTTCAGGCGAACTCGATCAGTGCCATGCTCGCCGAGCCAATGAACGTACCCGCCTGGATGTCGCGTCTGGGCGTCACCGCAAGCACGATTCATGTGCCGACGTGGATGACGGGCACGGTGATGACGATCCTCACCGCGATCGTGATTCTGGGGGGAATCAAGTCCATCGCGCGGGTCTGCGGATACCTGGTTCCCTTCATGGCCATCTTCTACGTGCTGGGGTGTCTCGCGCTGCTGACGATGGAGGCGGGCACGCTGCCTGAGACGGTGCTGTTGATCCTGAAAAGTGCATTCAGCGGGCATGCGGCGGTCGGCGGATTCGTGGGGGCGGGCCTTCGCGAGGCCATGCGCTACGGCGTGGCCCGGGGCCTGTTCTCGAACGAGTCGGGGCTGGGCAGCGCGCCGATTGTCGCTGCGGCCGCACAGACGAAGAATCCCGTCCGCCAGGCCCTCGTCTCCTCGACCGGCACGTTCTGGGATACCGTCGTGGTGTGCCTCCTGACCGGCCTGGTGGTGGTCAACTCGAGAGCCTGGCATCACGGCCTCACGGGAGCCGCCCTGACTCGGGCCGCGTTCGCCGAGCTGCCGTTCATCGGTCCGGCGATCCTGGCCGTCGGGCTGCTGACGTTTGTCTTCTCGACGATCCTGGGCTGGTCCTACTACGGCGAGAAGGCATGCGAGTATCTCCTGGGCTCCCGGGCCATTCTGCCTTACCGCGTCCTCTGGGTCGTGGCCGTGATGGTGGGCTCGGTGTCCACGCTGAAATCCGTCTGGAACTTCGCCGACGTGGCCAACGGCCTGATGGCCATTCCCAACCTGATCTCGCTGGTGCTCCTGAGCGGCGTGATCGTGAACCAGACCCGCGAGTACCTGTGGAAAGGGGGCCTCGACCTGGTGCGCGCCGGCGAACAACAGTAGGCCCTCGACCCGGATCGCCGGCCGGCACAACTCAACGGGATCCACTTCCATGGTTCATGCCGACGACTTCGAAACGTCCGAAACGTTGAAGAACGGCCTCACCGTCAAGATCCGCGCGGTCCGGCCCACCGACAAAGCTGGAGTCGTCGAAGCATTCAGCAAGCTCGACCCTGAATCGATCTATACCCGGTTTTTCCGGGTCAAGAAGTCACTGTCGGACCAGGAGCTGAAGGCGGCGACAGAAGTTGACTTCGAAAACGCAGTCGCACTGGTGGTGACGATCGATTCCGGCGGCCGGGACATCATCATCGGAGGCGGGCGCTACGTGGTCTTTGATACCGGCGGGCACCGTGCCGAAATCGCGTTCGTGGTCGAGGAGGATTACCATGACCTCGGCATCGCCGGCCGCGTCCTGAAGCATCTCACCTGCATCGCGCGGGAGAAAGGCGTGCGCCTATTCGAAGCCGAGGTGCTCCCGCAGAACAAGGCGATGATGGCGGTCTTTTCACACGGCGGGCTTCCCCTGAAAGCAGCCCCAATGGAAGGCGTCATGCATGTAACGCTGTCGCTGACCGGCGGGCTGTAACCAGCACAAGGTGCAAGAATCATGACGAAAGCCGAACTCATCCAGTTCCTGAAAGAGCGGGTCGGCCTCTGCCAGCACATCGCGGACGAGCGCCTCGAACACGTCGTCACCGAGTCTCGGGTCGCCTCCTACGAGCCCAACGAAGCGGTCGTCGAATTCGGTGAGAATGCCGGGTTTCTGGGCGTGCTGCTCGAAGGCGAGCTGGCCGTCTCCGTCCCCGGCGAGGGCGGTCAGCGCGAGGTCATCGGGCGCTTCAAAGCCGGCGACACGTTCGGCGAGATGGCCCTGATGAGCGGCGACAAGACGATGGCCGATTTCATCGCCGAGACGCGCTGCCAGGTGCTGCGGATTCCGGTCGCCGTCTTTCAATCGGCCATCATGACCGACCCCCGCGCGGTGCAGCACATCTCGCGGACGATCACCGACCGTCTGAGGCAGGTGATGGCCGACCCGGCCAAGGCGGCGGCGGCATTCAGCCGGAGCGACGATCCGTACGGCCTGCGCCTCAAGGGCGAGCGCCCGGAGAAGATCCTCGTCATCAACAGCGGATCCTCCTCGCTCAAGTACACCTTCTTCGACACGGTCAACGAACAGAACACCGCGCGCGGCCTGGTCGAACGCATCGGCACCACCGGCACCCGTCTCGTCCATCGCGGTCCGCGCGGCGAAATACAGCGCGAGCTGCCGCAGGGAAGCTACAGCGACGCGTTCAACGCGATGCTCGGCGAGCTCTCGGCCCCCAAGACCGGGGTGATCCGCGAAGCGTCGGACATCAGCGTGGTGGGCCATCGCGTCGTGCATGGCGGCGAGCGGTTCTGCGAGGCGGTGGTGGTGGACGACGAGGTGCTGAGGGAAATCGAACGCCTCAATCCGCTCGCGCCGCTGCATAACCCGGTCAATGTGGCCGGCATCCGCGAGGCCCTGCGGGTGTTTGCGTCGGTGCCGCACGTGGCGGTGTTCGACACGGCCTTCCACCACACCCTGTCGTCCTATGCCTATCTCTACGGGCTGCCGTACGAGTACTACGAGAAGAAGGCCGTGCGCCGGTACGGCTTTCACGGAAGCTCGCATTCCTACGTCGCTCTGCGTGCGGCCCAGCACCTTCAGCGGCGGGTCAATGAGCTGGAAATCATCACGTGCCACCTGGGCAACGGCGCCTCGCTGTGCGCGGTGGACCACGGCCGGTCGGTGGACACGTCGATGGGCTTTACACCGGCCGAGGGGCTGATCATGGGCACGCGTTGCGGCGACCTGGACCCCGGGGCGATCCTTTACCTGCGGCGGGAGGCCGGGCTGGAAACCTCGGAGGTCGACGAACTGCTCAACCGGCGCAGCGGCCTGCTCGGGCTGTCGGGCATCTCCAGCGATATGCGCGAAGTCGAGCGCGCCGCCGAGGCCGGCGACCACCGGGCCCTCGTGGCGTTGAAGGCCTTCTGCTATCGCGTCCGCAAGTACATCGGCGCTTATCTGGCGGCCATGGGTGGGCTCGACGTGCTGGTTTTCACCGGCGGCATCGGACAGGGCAGCGCCGGCGTCCGCTCGCTGGCGCTGCAGGGTCTCGAATGCATGGGCATCGAGCTCGATGAAACGCGGAACCGGCAGGCCCGCGGCTTTGACGAGATCTGCCGCATCTCGAGCGACCATTCGCGGGTCGCCGTGCTCGTCGTTCCGACCGATGAGGAGCGTATGATCGCCCGCGAGACCCTGCGGGCGCTCAGCCGCTCGTATCTGGCGCGGGTGCTGGAAGCCCAGCGGGCCGAACCCTTCCTGCTGGAGGTTTCCGCCCACCATATCCACCTCTGCCAGGAGCACGTCGAGGCGCTGTTCGGCCAGGGCCACCAGCTCACCCGCCAGAGCGACCTCTCGCAGCCGGGTCAGTTCGCCTGCACCGAACAGCTCACCCTCGTCGGACCGAAGGGCCGGATCGAACGGGTGCGCGTGCTGGGGCCGGCCCGCAGGGAAACGCAGGTCGAGATCTCCATGACCGAGCAGTTCAAGCTCGGCATTCACCCGCCCATCCGCGAGTCCGGCGACCTGCGCGACACGCCCGGCTGCACGCTGGAGGGGCCGGCTGGCAGCGTCACCCTGGACCGCGGCGTCATCTGCGCGCTGCGACACATCCACATGACGCCCGCCGACGCGCTGCGCTACGGGGTCAAGGATAAATCCAGCGTCCGCGTGCGGGTACCGGGCGACCGCCAGCTTGAATTCGGCGACGTGTGCGTCCGCGTCAGCCCAAGCTACCACCTGGCCATGCACATCGACACGGATGAAGCCAACGCCGCCAACCTGAAGACCGGGGCGCAGGTGTATATCGCAGGTATTCAGAACCAGGACTGACCCGGCCGGCAGAGCCCGAAGCGCCAGCGAGGGGTTGGCAGAGAGGCGGTGCCGCCGCGTGAAGGCCTCGCTCGCGCTTTGGGCTCTATTGCCGATGCGTGGACGCCAGGCACGAACGCAGAATGATTGAGGCTATCGAACAGGGTGGCATGGGTCCCGATGCACATCCGGATACTCGCTGCCCGTGTTTCATGCGCACGGGCAATGAGTACATTGCACATGCCACCCCGGCTGAACCTCTCTGCGCTCCTGCTTAGAACAAGGGGGGCTTGCCCAGCTTGCGGCGCACCACCGCGATCTGGGGCGCGTGCATCATGTCGTGGATCCCGACGGCGTTGAACATGGCCCCCACCGTCGGGGCGTAGTCGCGGGCCTCTTCGGGCCCCGGCTTGTCGAGTTCGGCGTCGGGCAGGGCGTCCAGATGGGCCAGCGTCGCGTCCCGCTGCTCTTTGAGCCACTGGACGTACTGGTCCTTGCGGTGGAACCGGGCCGGATCATCGCAGCCGGCCATCTCCTTGCCGTACGATGCCGCGAACCCCTCGGGCAGCGCGGGCATCGCGTAGCCCAGTTCCTTGAGCCCGTTCTCGCAGATCAGCACGTGGCCGAGCATCCAGGCGGTGTGATTCGCGCCTGGAACCGGCCGAACCATCAGGTCGGCGTCGGTCAGGTCCGACAGGTAGGACGTCAGCACCGAGTGACAGAGCTGCAGCGAGTGCCGGATCACGTCTTTGGCGGTCATGGGAACTTGCCTCCTTGAAGTGGATCATTGCCGCAGTCGATCGGCGAAGAGCCGGGCAACGATCGCGTTGCCTGCGGAGCTCAGGTGATTGCAGTCGAGAAAGTGAGCATCGTCGGCTTGAAGCATAGCATCCGCGGCGGCAATGTCCACGAGCGTCGCCCCGGTATTCGCGGCCGCCTGCCGGATGCGCTCATTGAGCAGTGATACGTATCCGTTGGCGTTGCGGGCCTGCGATGGCAGGATGATCTCCAGGAACAGCGGCTCGCACCGGGCCGTCGCCTCCCGCAGGGAGAAATAGGTGGCAACGTACACCGTCAGGCCGGCCCCCTGCCCCGCTCCAATCGCGGCCTCGATGTCCGCCTGGACCCGGTCGAGCGTTTCGGCCAGCCGCGCGGAGTGCGGGTAACTCGGGTCGGTCGGGGACAGCAGCAGCAGCGCGTCGACCTGCCGGATGAGGTTGATGACGTCCGCGCCGCCCTGCCAGTAGAGGAGGGTGTGGGCATTCGGGTAGATGCCCCGGTCCAGGAGGCCGCGCAGCCGCTGGAGCCCTTCGCCGGCCGTCTCACCGCCCCGGCCCTGGTTCACGAATGCGTTTGCGGGCTGACCCAGGAGCTCCGACAGGATCTGCGGGTAATCGCGCCCTGACTCCCCGGCCGTCTCGGAGTCCCCGAATGCCAGATAACGCACGGCCGGGTCCGGTACCAGCAGTGCATCTTCGCTGCACCCACCTCCCGCCCCCATCAAGCTCAGCAACAGGGCCCCGTAGACCCCGACGCAACCGATGGGGCAAGCCCCGCCGACCCGGCTCTCGTTCTCATTCTCCATAGAGCAGATCCCGTCAGCCGGCCGTCATCCATGGCCTGCCGGAAGATCGTCGCCTCGCCTCGGATGCTATACCCCTGCGCGCCGCCCGCCAAGATTGACCGTCGCTCCCGCACAACGGGCTGCTGGTGACATCGGGAGTCAAGGTCCCGGCAGCCGGGAGGAACCTAACCGGGGGAGTACCTCGCCAACCGAGGTCCCGCCCGGCAGGCGGGACCTACCACCCGCCCGGCAGGTGGGACCTACCTGCCCGCCCGGCAGGCAGGACCTCCAGGCGGGCTCGGCAGGCCGGACCTGTCCGCCCGCTCCCGAGATGATGGGCTGACCCGCCCGGGGGATGCGGGAGCAAACCTGGCGACATTCGCGGACGTATCAGCTAAGATGTTTCCCCGCGCCGGGAGTCCGCGCCCGGCCGGCCATCGTATCGAAATGGAGCGTCTCAGCCGCCTCGGCGGCCCCCGGCCGGACCTGCAAGTCCGGCGATGTCAATGACTTGGGAGCTTTGACCCCCGTATGGCTCACAAACACCTGAGAGAATCGATCGAGGCCCAGACCGGCCGTTCCAGTGCCCTGCTCATCGCGACGTTCATGGGCGGCCTCCTTGTCCTGAACTCTTTTATCGCCGAGTACGTGTTCGACGATCCCCGGATCTCCGGCATTTTCGCCCTGCTCGGTGCGGTCCTGCTGGGGGCCCCGCTCGTGATGCACTCGCTCAGACACCTGCTGCAGGGGCACCTGCACATGGATGAGCTGGTGGCGATGGCCATCGTGGCCGCCATCGCCATCGAGAAGTATCAGGAGGCTGGGGTCATCGCCTTCTTCATGATCATTGCCACCCTGATCGAGACGCGGACCGCCCTGGGGGCGCGGGCTTCGATCGAGTCGCTCATTCACCTGACGCCCACGCGGGCCCGCCGGCTCCGCCCGGACAACACCGAGGAAGAGGTGGAGGCCCGCATGCTCAAGCCGGGTGACGTGATCCGCGTGCGGCCCGGCGACAACATCGCCGCGGACGGCGCCGTCGTCGCCGGCCAGTCCACGGTCAACCAGGCCAACATCACGGGCGAGTCGCTCCCCGTGGACAAGGTCACCGGGGACGAGGTCTTCAACGGCACCAACAACATCACCGGCATGCTCGACATCCGCGTCACCAAGGCCGGGGCGGAGACCACCCTGGGCCGCGTGCAGTCGCTCATTCTGGCCGCGGAGCGCACCCGCATTCCGCTCATGCGGCTCATCGACCAGTATGCCGCCTGGTACACGCCGACGATCCTGATGCTGGCGGGCATCGTGCTGTTCTTCAAACATGCGGACGACGGCATGTCGCGGGCGATCACGATGCTCGTGGTTGCGTGCCCGTGTGCGCTGGTGCTCGCGACGCCGACCGCGATGGTGGCGGCGCTGTCGTGCGCGGCCCGCCTGGGGATTCTCGTCAAGAACGTCGTCACGCTCGAAGGGGCCCGCAACCTGAGCGCGGTCGTGTTCGACAAGACCGGCACGCTGACCACGGGCGAGCTGTCGGTGACGCAGATGCGCCCGGCCCCTGGCGTGGACGGGACAGACCTTCTGCGCGCAGCCGCCTCGGCCGACCAGTTCTCCAAGCACCCCAACGCCCGCGCGCTGCTGGCCGTCGCGGGGAAGGCCCGGCTGAGCCTCATGCCTCCTGAGAAGTTCGAAGAGGTGTCCGGCAAGGGGGTCAGCGCGATCCTGAACGGGCAGGAGGTCCTCGTCGGGCGCAGCACCTGGCTGGCCGAGCGCGGCGTCGATCTGAGCCTGCTCCAGACGCCCGAGTTCAAGGAGCCCGAAGGCATCAGCGTGCTCTACGTCGCCCGCGGGGGGAAGATCATCGGCTGGATCGGCCTCGAAGACCGCACCCGCGGCGAAGCCCGTGAAGCCATCAGCGAGCTGCGTGAGCTCGGCGTCCGCGTGCTCTCCATGGTCACCGGCGACAAGTGGTCGGTGGCCCGCCGCGTCGCGGCCGAGATGGGCTGCAGCGACGTTCATGCCGAGGTGCTGCCCGCTGAGAAGCTCGAGCTGGTCGACAGCCTCAAACGCAAGGGGCACCGCGTGGCCGTCGTGGGCGACGGTGTGAATGACGCGCCGGCGCTGGCCGCCGGCGATCTGGGCATCGCCATGGGCGCCGCGGGCAGCGACGTGGCGATCAACTCGGCCAGCATCGCCCTCATGAACAACGACCTGCGCCGCCTGCCGTTCCTGATCCGCCTGTCGCGGGCGACCGCGCGGGTG
>CAZQEN010000093.1:0-21594 GCA_964591605.1 uncultured Planctomycetales bacterium | reverse complement strand
GTCTCATCTCTGGCCGCGAATGAACCTCTCGTGGCTGCGCTTGTTTCGTGTTCGTTCAGCATGGGCCAGCCGGCAGTGGTGATCCACGAGTGGGGTACGTTCACCTCGCTGCAGAACGAGAAGGGCGATGCCATCGGCGGGATCAACGTGGATACTGAACGGCTCCCTGCATTCGTCCACAACTTCGCGCCGCACATCCTGCCCAATGCCCCCGCGCCGGGAAGCAAAGGCCTGCCGACACCGCAGCCGCGCCTCGATGTGACCATGCGTCTCGAAACGCCAGTCGTCTACTTCCATCTCCCGCCCGACGCCCCGCGTCCACAGACGCTTGACCTGGAAGTGCGTTTTCGCGGCGGCTGGCTCACGCAGTTCTACCCGCACGCCGAGGCCGACATCGACGGCCGGCCGGTGGGTAACCGGCCGCTGGAGCCGATGCCGCACCTGAGCGGCGCCTCCGCCGACCCGGAGGTCTTTACAGCGGGCGGCCTGGCCTGGCGTGGCCTTCAGGTCGGCGTCGACGCGGCCGTGCCCGTCACCACCAGCCGCGTCTGGGTGGCCCCGCGCGATGTTCAATGCGATCGCGTGACCACCGTCAAAGGCGAGAGTGAGCAGTACCTCTTCTACCGCGGCGTTGGACATCTGGACGCCCCGCTGCGGGTATCTCGCCTCGATGATCAGCAGGACTGGTTGCAGATTTGCGGTCAGATGCGGTCTTCAAGCGACGCGACCATTCCCCGTCTGTGGCTGGTCGATGTGGCGGCGGGCGGCCGGCTTGCCTTCCACGGCGTCGGGCCGCTGCAGATCGGCTCCGCCGCGGTCCCGCTTGCAGTCCGCAGCATCTTCGACGAATCCGAGTACACCCGCTCCTCCTTGACCACCCTGCAGGACGAGCTGCGTGCAGCCCTGGTGGCGGACGGCCTGTTCAGGGACGAGGCCGATGCGCTGCTCCGGACCTGGGAGCATTCGTACTTCCGCGATGAGGGGCTGCGCCTGCTCTTCCTGGTTCCGCGCGAATGGACGGACGCTCATCTGCCGATCCGTGTGTCCGTCCCCGGCGAGATCCGCCGCAGCATGGTCGGCCGCATCGAGATCGTCACGCCCGGCCAGCGCGAAGCCCTCCGGCAGCTCGCCGCGATCCGGCCGGACCTGCCCGACCGGGAATACTTCGCCCAGGCCGGCCCGGCCCATCGCAGACTCGGTCGCTTCGCCGCCGCGCTCATCCTGGATGAGCAGCGCACCCGGCCCAGCGACGCGCTGGCCACCTACATCCGCCGCGCCAGGCTTGAACCATTCAAACCCGTTGCCGGCGTCCCCAATCCCGCCCAGCCGGACCGGTTTGCCCGTCAGTGATCTTTCCCGGGACCTGCTCTATACTCCCTTCCACGGGTGGCCCATCCGAAGGTCTCCACAGGCGACTCGCCCTGCCACAGCGGGCAGGCCGTGGCGAGATGGGGACACGAAGATTGAGATGGGAGTGTGCCGCCTGCTCGGAGATCGTTCGACTCGGCAGGGCGGGCCCATCTTCGCTTTTCCCATCTTCACCCGGTCACACGCTGCCCGCTCTGTACGGAGGAGCGAACCCATGGCCCGACCCACGCGAACCGACATTCTGAGCCGTCTGCGCGCGAAAGTCGCCCGCGGCGAGCCGATCATCGGCGGCGGCGCCGGTACCGGCATCAGCGCCAAGTGCGAGGAGGCCGGCGGCATTGACCTGATCGTCATCTACAACTCCGGGCGCTACCGAATGGCCGGGCGGGGCTCGCTATCGGGGCTCATGCCGTACGGCAACGCCAACCAGGTCGTCAAGGAGATGGCCTACGAGGTGCTGACCGCCGTCCAGCACACCCCCGTGCTCGCCGGCGTCTGTGCGACCGACCCGTTTATGATCCGCGACCACTTCCTGGGCGAGCTCAAGGCGCTGGGTTTCGCGGGCATTCAGAACTTCCCGACCGTCGGCCTGATCGATGGCACGCTCCGCGAAAACCTGGAAGAGACGGGCATGAGCTATCGCGTCGAGGTCGAATGCGTCGCGGCGGCCCGCGAGCTCGATCTGCTCACCACGCCGTACGTGTTCAACGACGACGACGCCCGTGCGATGACGAAGGCCGGCGCCGACATCCTCGTCGCCCACATGGGCCTGACCACCTCCGGCACGATCGGCGCGAAAACCGCCAAAACGCTCGACCAGTGCATCCCGCTCATCCGCGGCATGATCGACGCCGCCCGAACCATCCGCAAAGATGTGCTTGTCCTGTGCCACGGCGGCCCGATCGCCGAGCCCGACGACGCCCGCTACGTGATCGATCGCTGCCCCGGCATCGACGGCTTCTACGGCGCCAGCTCGATGGAACGCCTGCCCACCGAGCGCGCCATCACCGAGCAGACGCGGCAATTCACCGCCATCCGACGGAAGGGATGATCCGATGAGATTCAATCGGCACCATTTCAAATCTCAAATCTCAGATCTCGCATTTGTGTCGTGCCTGTGTGCTGCCCTCACCGTCTCATCGTTCTCTCGGGCCGCCGACGTACCGGCCACGCAGCCGGCGGCTGCATCCACTCTCCTTCCTGTGCCCGAGAACATGCAGAAAGACATCCCGCCGCCGCGCACCCGCGCGGAATTGGAGCCGCTCCTGGCGAACAAACGGGCCCAGCAGCCCAGGCGGGAGATTCATGTCGTTCTCGTCGCCGGTCCCAAGGATCATGGACCCGGCGAACACGACTACCCCGCCTGGCAGAAGGCCTGGCACCGACTCCTCTCCGAAGCGCCACAGACGCAGGTATCAACCGCCTGGGAGCAGCCGAGCGAGGATCAGCTCGAGTCTGCGGACGTTCTCGTGTTTTTCAAGCACAAGGCCTGGCCGCAGGAACTGAACTCTCGCATGGATGCCTTCTTCGCCCGCGGCGGCGGCGTGGTGCTCTTGCACTTCGCCGTGGACTGCGCCGTCAACCCGCACGCAGGCGAGCAATTGGGACTCTACTGGGGCAAAGGCGCCAAGTTCCGTCACGGCTGGCTCGACCTGAAGATCGAGGGCGGGAAGAACTTGTTCCCACGGGCGCTGGCTGGGCAGAAGCTGCGATTTCATGACGAATCCTACTGGCGCCTGACCGGCGACCCAAAGCAGATCGATGTCCTCGCCACGGCGACGGAGGACGACGGTGACGGCCGGGAAAGCACCGTTCCGCTCATGTGGAACCGTCAGGTCGGCAAGGGCCGCGTGCACGTCAACATCCTGGGCCACTACAACTGGACGTTCAACGACCCGATGTTCCGCGCGATCACGCTCCGCGGGATCGCGTGGGCCGCGGATGAGCCGGTTGCCCGGTTCGCATCGGTCGTCACGACGGACGTGCGGCTCAGGGAGTGAGACCGAGACGCGAGAAGTGAGACGTGAGATGTGAGAGGGCAGAGGTGAACCATGGCTGATTCCGGGCGTTTGCGCGAGGCATGCAATGACTCGCGACGCGGGTTTCTACGGCAGGCGGCGGTCGCGGCGGGACTCGGCGCTCTTTCGCAGGCCGCGCCGGCCCGTGCCGAGCCTTCGACGACCAGACCCGTGCGCATCGGCGTGGTCGGCGGCGGCTTCGGCTCGATGTTCCCCTGGCACGAGCACCCGGACGCGAAAGTCGTGGCCGTGAGCGACCTGCGCCAGGACCGCCGCGATCACCTGAGCAGGACGTTCAAGTGCGAGACCGTATACGAATCGCTTGAAAAGCTCGTTCTCGCGAAGGATATCGACGCGGTGGCCGTCTACACGCCCGCGCCCGAGCATGCAAAGCACGTCGAGCTCGTGCTCAAGTCGGGCAAGCACGCGATCAGCGCTGTTCCGCTGGGCATGAGCATCGAGGAGTGCGAGCGCGTGCTCGAGACGGTCAAGCAGACCGGGCAGACCTACATGCTCTCAGAGACCAGTTTCTACCGCCAGGAGACGATCACCGCCCGCCAATGGTACCGGGAGGGCAGGTTCGGCGAGATGATCCACGTTGAGGGCGAATACTTTCATGATAAGGCCAACGTGCCGTACTGGCACGCCCCGGACGGCCCGCCGTGGCGCTATGGCTTCCCGCCGATGCATTATCCGACGCACTCGACGGCGTTTCTCACCGGCGTCACCGGCGAGCGCATCGCCGAGCTCTCGTGCATGGGCTGGGGCACCGATGACAAGGTGCTCAGGGAGAACCAGTACAAAAACCCGTTCTGGAACTGCACGGCCCTGTGCCGCACGAACAGAGGCCACACCGCCCGCATGACCGTCTTCTGGAGCCTGCAGCTCGGTTTTGCCGAGCGGGCCACCTGGTTTGGCACCAAGATGAGCTACTTCATGCCGCATCCGAATGGTTGCGGCGCGGTCACGACGACGGCCGGGGCACCGCCCAGACCACAGCCGCTGATCGAGCACTGGAAGACCGACATGCTGCCGGCCCCGCTCCGCCACGACAGCGGCCATGGCGGGTCATGGACGTTCATCGTGCACGAATTCATCGACTCCATCGTGAAGCACCGCCGCCCGGCGATCGACATCTATGAGGCCCTGGCCGAAACCGTCCCCGGCATCGTCGCGCACCAGTCGGCCCTCAAAGGCGGCGAGCTCATGAAGGTGCCGCAATACGAGCCGAAAGCGTGAGCTGGGTGGCCCATCCATTGCGCAGCCATGGGTGGGGTTTCGATGATGGGGGCGCGAGAAACGTTGCGGTGCATCAGAAAGTCTGTCGGAGGGGATTCGCGGATCGGGATCTGGCGATGGACATGGATCGCCTTCTCACCATCCATCATCGGGACCCCACCCTTCGCTTTGCGAAGAGTGGGCCACCCGGCCACCCGGACCATGAAAGGAAGGTTGCATGTCAGTGATCTGCCTGCTCGGTGCGTTCGACACCAAAGGCCCTGAATATCAGTTCGTAAAAGCGTGTATCGAAGCCCGCGGCCATCGCACGCTGACCGTCGACTTCGGCGTGGCGGAGGATCCTGCCTTTGCTCCCGACATACCCGCCGACCAGGTCGCCCGCGCGGGCCGCAGCGATCTCAAGACGCTCCGTGAAAAGCAGGATCGCGGCGAGGCCATGGCCGTGATGACAGCCGGCGTCGTCGCCCTCATCCCGCGTCTCTACGCCGAGCAGCGATTTGACGGCATCATCGCCCTCGGCGGCGGGGGGGGCACGTCCGTCGCGTGTGCGGCAATGCGGGCGCTGCCGCTGGGCGTGCCCAAGGTGATGGTCTCGACGGTGGCCGGCGGCGACGTGTCTTCTTACGTCGGCACGCAGGACATCGTGATGATCCCCGCGATCGTCGACGTGGCCGGCATCAACAAGATCAGCCGCGGCGTTTTCGCGCGTGCGGCCGGCGCCATCTGCGGCATGGTTGACACTCATGTCCCGCCCGCGGCTGACAAGCCGGTCGTCGTCGCCTCGATGTTCGGCAACACCACGCCGGCCGTACAGGCGGCCAAGGCCATCCTCGAGGCCGAGGGCTACGAAGTCCTCGTTTTCCACGCCACCGGCACCGGAGGACGCACCATGGAGAGCCTGATCGACGCGGGTCTGGTGGCCGGCGTCCTCGACATCACGACGACCGAATGGGCCGACGAACTCGTCGGCGGCGTCCTGACGGCCGGCCCGCACCGCCTCGAAGCCGCCGCTCGCCGCGGCGTTCCGGCCGTCGTCGCCCCGGGCTGCCTCGATATGGTGAATTTCTGGGCCCCCGAGACCATGCCGCCTCAATTTTCGGGCAGGAAGATCTACCGCCACAACCCCAACATCACGCTCATGCGCACCAACGTCGAGGAAAACCAGCGCCTTGGCCGGATCATCGGCGAAAAACTCAATGCCAGCACCGGCCCGGTCACGGTCGTCCTCCCGAGGGGCGGCCTGAGCATGATCGACGCCCCCGGCCAGCCCTTCTGGCAGCCCGACGCCGACGAAGCCCTATTCTCATCCCTCAAAGCGCATCTCCGCCCGGATATCCCTCTGCTGGAGCTGGACTGCAACATCAACGACGCGCGCTTCGCTGACACCTGCGCCCGGGAGCTGCTGAGGCTCCTGCGGCGCTGAGCCGGTCCGGCATTTCGAACATTGCCGACCGCTCTCGACCCGGTCTGCAAAATCTGCACGCCCGCAGGTCGGACGCAATGATGTCCCATCGCGGCGGAGAACGATGCAAACATGCCGATTTCACAGGGTTTTCTGATCCAGGGGTCATGATGAGCCGGGTCTGCTGGCGGCGGACAACTTGATGCGCCCCGGTGAGGTTCGGTAGCCTGCCGCAGGGCCGTGTTCGTCCGAACGGCGATCACTGGAACAGAAAGGAAGTGCTCCCACCCTGTTCTTCCCCCCCGCCCGCGGCGGAATGCTCCGGCCGCGGTCGGGTCTGTTCCACGCTGGCTTATTGTTCCACAACCGAGGCAGACGTTCGGACGCGTTGCGCGCAACGACGGATCGGGGTCTGCGCACTCGCTCGCCACTCTA
The DNA here is from genome assembly GCA_964591605.1 of uncultured Planctomycetales bacterium. Lineage (GTDB taxonomy): Bacteria > Planctomycetota > Phycisphaerae > UBA1845 > PWPN01 > CAYLLT01. The sequence continues at coordinate 15,132 of CAZQEN010000093.1, read as the reverse complement.
TCCGGCTGGGACGTCCTGCGTGAGGCAGGAACCGCCAGGAGGAATGACCATGACCAGAATCGGCCAAACAGCACCCGCCCAGGCGCTGGCCGCCGCCATGCTGCTGATTACAGCGGCGGTCACGCACGCGAAAGTCGTCTACGTGGACGCCGCTGCATCCGGGGGCAATGACGGCACCGGCTGGGGCAATGCCTTTACGAGTCTGCAGGCCGCTCTCGCGGCGGCCGCACCGGATGATGAGGTCTGGGTCGCCGCGGGCACATATACGCCGGGGTCTCCTGGCGATACGGCCTCCAGCTTTCACCTTACAAACGGCGTCTCAATCTACGGCGGTTTCGCCGGAGGTGAAACCGCACGCTCTCAACGGGACGTCGCCGCCCACTCGACGATCCTGAGCGGCGACGTGGGACAGGATGACGTGTACGGTCCATCCGTGTGGTATCAGGGCTGGAATATCAACACTCCCAACAGCGACCACGTCGTAGTCAGCGATGGGAACGATGCCACTGCCGTCCTCGACGGCTTTACCATCAAAGCCGGACACGGCGGGGCGGGTGGCGGCATGTTCCTCATCAACAGCTCCGCCACTGTCCGCCACTGTACCTTCATGCGAAATCTGGCCGGCTTCACTCATGGCGGCGGTGTTTACTGCGCGGATTCCGGGCCGGCATTCTCCCATTGCGCGTTCGTCGAGAACTACGTTCATCTCGGCAGCGGCGGGGGCATTTACATCACCGGAGCCAGCCCCGCGGTCATCAGCGACTGCCGCTTCGTCGCCAACCAGGTGATCACCGCCAGCGGCGGCGGCGAGGGCCAGGGTGCGGGCATCGAGAACCATTCCAATCTGCCTGTCACCGTCACGCGCTGCGTGTTTGACTCCAACGTCGGTCGCGCCTTTTACGCCTGCTGCCCGACCGAAATCGCCCGGGGCGGCGGGATCAGCAGCTTTTATTCGGGTCTGACCCTGCGTGACTGCGTGTTCACGAACAACCAGGCTCACGCCGGCGGCGGCATCTACGTCTGGGGCACGACGACCATCATCAACTGCGTATTCTGGAACAACACCGCCCATTCGATCGCCCTGTCCGGCGCCGTCGATGGCGGAGGATTCGCGGGGGGCATCGGCGGGCTCTCGTTCGTCGAAAAAGACACGACGTTGATCAACTGCGTGATCGCCCGCAACCGTGCACGGGAAGCAGCCGGTTTCGATGCGGGTTACAGCCATCGCACGGTGCTGAGGAACTGCATCGTCTGGGGCAACATCGCCACGGGTTCGGAGGTCGACCCGCGCGACATGCAGTTCAAGGGCGCTCACGCCATCCGCTATAGCTGCGTGCAGGATCTGCTCACGTCGCCTCCGGGTGAGGACCCGATCGATCCCGCCAAGTATCCGGGGTGCATCGTGATCGATCCGCAGTTGCGCAGCCTCCTGGCGGGCGATCTTCGCCCGGGTCCCGCCTCGCCCTGCATCGACGCGGGCGAGAATGCCACCGTTCCGGCCGGCGTGGTGGCCGACCTGGCCGTTCACCTGCGCTTCGTGAACGACCCGTCCACGCCCGACACCGGTCTGGGGACGCCGCCGCTGGTGGATATGGGCGCTTACGAGTATGCGCCGCCCGCGCCCGCCGATCTGACGCGCGACGGCTACGTGGATCAAGACGACATCGCGCTGCTGCGGGCCTGCAGCACCCGGTCAGCCGTGCCGTACGACCCGCTTCACCTGGCGGCCGAGTGCAAACTGACGCCGAGCCTCGGCGGGAAGATTGCCGCCGACCTCGACGAGGACGGGGACGTGGATCCGACCGATTTCGCGGTCCTGCAGCGCTGCTTCAGCGGTCCCAGCGCCCTGCCGGCCCCGAACTGTGCCGATTGAAATGCGAACACACCCGGGAGAGACCGGACACATGAACAGTTTGCCGACGGTGATCCTGACGAAGCGACAAGCCGGCCCTGGAATCACGATGGGCGTCGTGATCGTCTCCTGCGGGTGGGGTGCCGCGCCCGCGCACGCAGAGCTATTGACGTACGAGCAATTCCTGTACCCGGCCAGTGTCATCTCAATCAATGGCCTTGGCGGCGGGCAGGGCTGGGGCGGGCCGTGGTCCGGGAATCATCTGATCGATCCCGCCATCGGCCTTGAGACGGTCTACAACCCGTACCCGCTGCCGGGCGGTCTGCCGACCGCTGTCGTGGCGATGCCGCGCGGCGGACATGCCTTGAACCCGTGTGAATCGCAGAGCAGTGGCTACGGCCGCGTGTCGACACGCCTCCTTGCCCGGCCGATCAATATGGCCCACGACGGCGTCTGGTACTTCAGTTTTCTCATGCGTCGCGATACCGTGGCCACCGACTGCAGCGGGTATCACACGGCCTACAACAACATGCGTGTTGCGCTCGCGTTTCTGGCTGGAGGATCACACCCGGTGAACGATGCCCAGATCTCATTCGGCTCCGACTTACAGAGCCTGGGGGGCAGCAACTCGTTCGAGGTCATTCTCAAAGGCACGCCGGAGCCCGGTTCGGAGTTCGCCGACGACACGATTGTCAACGAGACCACGTTTCAGATCGTCGGCAAGGTGGTGTCCAGCGCTTCCACCTACGACCAGGTGTTCTTCGAGCGGTACCAGCCGGGCAAGGCGGTCGATCCGGCCGATCCGGAGTGGGATAAGTTCAGCCGGCCGGCCATGAACAACAGCCTGATCGATCGGATCTGCCTCTACGGCCAGGCCGCTCACGCCGTGGATGAGATCCGCATCGGCACGAGCTGGGATTCCGTGACGGGCGAAGCACCGCCGGCCGTGTGCACGAGCTTCGCTCCGCCCGACTTCGATTTCGATTGTGATGTGGATGCAGACGACCTGGGCCGCTTCACCGCCTGTGCGCTGGGTCCGATGATCGCTCAAAACGCCGCCGCCTGTCAGGGTGCCCGCCTCGACGGCGACCCCGACGTCGATCTGGACGATTTCGGCGTGTTTCAGCGGTGCTACAGCGGCGCCGGGCGTGCGGCCGATCCCGGGTGTGCGGATTGACCGGCACCCGCTCAGGCGATGGTGCCGGCCGGGGAGATGGTGTAGTCCGTGCCGCGCCAGCGGACCCTCGAACCCCGCGACAGCACCCGCTCCGCGCGGAGCAGGATGGCAATGACGACGATGACGGAGACCGGGTACGCCAGAAGATAGATCCGCCGGCATCGGCCGAGCCTCCAGAACCGCATGCTGACGAGCATCATAAGAAACAGGTGAATCCCGCCCAGCAGAATGACTGCAGCGGTGAACGGCCCTCGCTGCCCGGCCTGCCATCGGGCCAGTCCCCAGAGCAGGGCGGCATAAGGCCACGCCGATCCCAGGAGCAGCCACGCCACGCTGGCCAGCAGTTTCACTCGACTTCGCAGGGCGCCGACGTAGATCCTCGTCCAGCCGCTGACAATCTCTGCCAGCGACCTGTACATGCGCACCGAAAACAGCTCGGCGCCGGCCCCGGACCAGGCCGGGATACCGAGAGCCGCGATGCGCTCGGCCAGCATGACGTCTTCGATGAGTGCGGTGCGGACGGCCTCATGCCCGCCGATTCGTTCATACGCGTCGCGATGGATCAGGAGGAACTGCCCGTTCGCGAAGGGGGGCCGGCGCGACCGGCCCGCCTGCTGGGGCGAGCGATACCAGAGCGCAATGATCCCGGCGCACAGGGGGATCAGCAGATGTTCCCAGAAACCGCCTCTGGCCTGCCGCGGCCACAGGGAGAGGAACTGCACATGGCGGCTCCGGGCGACGGTGATGGCCGTGCGGAGGGCAGGGGGGTCCAGCCGGCAATCGGCGTCGATGTACAGCAGCCATTCCTCCGATGCGTGCTGAGTCGCCTTCCAGAGGGCGTGCGTCTTGCCCATCCAGCCGGCCGGCAGTTCGTCGATGCGAACCACCTGCACGCGATCATCGCTCCGGGCGATCCGGGCTGCGATTGCCCCCGTCCCGTCCTCGCTGCGGTCGTCGGCGACGATGACGCGAAAGCCTCCGTAGTTCTGGCTCAGAACTGATTCCAGGCATCCGCCGATATTCTCCGCCTCGTTTCGGGCGGGGATCACAACGGCCACCGGCGGTTCGGAGGCCGGCGGTGAATCTGCGACGGGCCGCAGCAGCAAGCCCTCGCTCTTCGCGCGGAACTGCGCGATGAGCAGCCCCAGCCAGACACAGCAGATGCCGGCCCATCCGAGCAGCAGCGCGATGTGCCACCAGGTCAGTTGCACGGGTCAGAAATCTCCGGGCAGGCGCAGTGCGGTTTCGAGGAGACGCGGATCCTCGAAACTGTAGTCATCCCACCGGATCTTCTGCGTGCCCCGCTTGCGCGGCTGACCCGCGCTCAGAATGCCGGTTGGCGCCAGGAGAACACCCTCCCTGCGCCCGGCGTTGTGGACGAGCCCATCTGCACCGAACATGCTGGCCACCCCGCCCCCCAGCGGCAGCCGCTCCAGCCGGTCGTACGGGGCCAGGTCATAGATGTGTTGATGGCGCACCTTCAGGTCGGGAATCTGCGAGGCGGAGGTGACATCGATGCGCGAGACCTCGTGATAGCCGGCCAGGACGTACACCAGCGGCCGGCACGGCTCGGCCGGCACGTGAACCTGCCCGGCCACGATGAGATCGTGCCGCCTGCTCGTGTTGTGTTCGACGCAGAGCGTTTTGCCTTCCTGCGGTGCGTCGAACTCGGCTCTGGCGAGCTTCTCGAGCTCGTCGGAGACGAAGACCAGGTGCCCGCAGCCGCAGCTCTGAAGGACCTCGAAGATGGCCGGCCGCTGCTGGAGATCGAGCGTGATCCGGAGGGTGTCGCCGTCGATGTGGCCGGCGGCCGGGTCGTCGGCCGTCATCTCGGGCCGTTCCGGGTACCACCAGACGTAGACAAGCTGCTCGTGACGCCGGCCGTGGATCTTCGCCTCGGACGTGTAGAAGTACATCATCGGCCGCGAGGTGTTGACGTTGACCTGCACGCTTTTCGGTGAACCGGTCAGAAAGATCTCACCGAAACGGTCGAACGAAGCCGGATAGGAACGCTGCGCAGGCCATTCGATCACCACAACGGGTGCAAAGAGGCGGATCCCCTCCGGGGCGCCTTCTATGGCGCGATCCGGCGGTCGAAAGACCACGGCCTCTTCATAGACCTTGCCCAGCAGCCGGGGCCGGTCCTGTTCGCGGGTCCGTTCCACCTGGCTCAGGCCGGCCCAGGCGGGGGCGGCCGCCCAGGCCAGCGCCAGTTGCCGCCCGCCGCGGCCCTGGTCGTCCGGAGCGGGTTCGATAGCCGCCCTGATGCGACGGAGCAGCGTGAGGGATTCGTCCAGGGGGTCGGCCTCGATCTTTTCCAGGAGGGCCTGCAGTGAGGCGTTCGCCCTCTGCTGGTAAATGCGGGTAACGGCGCCGGCATTCGATTCGGTGCCGGCCTGCCGGGCCAGACGGGCGAGCTGATCCGGGGGCATCCGCGAGATCTCGCCCTCGGCGGCCTCGATTCCATAGCTGCCCGCCGCGCGCAGCGTCGCCGTCGCCTGACGCTTCAGCTCGGCGTGCTCGCCCCTCTGCCCGGCGGCGATTGCGTCGTCCAGATCGCTGATCATGAGTTCGTTAAAACGCAGGTACCAGAAATCCTTCACGCGGCGGGCGGCCGCATCGCGGACTTTGGCCTGATCGGCGTACCAGGATACGGCGGGCTCGAACGCGCGTGGGGCACAGCCGGTCAGACAGAGCACCGCCGCAATCGTCGCCCAATGGACGCGTGTGGAGACGCCGCGAGGTTGTCGCGTGAACCACTCGCCTGCGTTTCGAGCTCTATTCGTGCAAGCATCTGCCCGCAGCATCATCAGGTCTCCTGCGTGGCGATGACCGTGGTTTCGACGGCTTCGAGGAGCCTCTCGATCTGCGCCGCTTCGATCGTCAACGGTGGCATGAACGTCAGCGTGTTTCGACTCACCCCTGTCTTGCCGCACAGGAATCCACGATCCTTGAGTCCTTCCAGGATCGCGTCGAGACGCGCCGGATCGGGTGCGCCGTCGCGACCGACGACGTCGATGCCGATCATCAGGCCTTTGCCGCGCGGCCCGGCCAGACACGCGTGCCGCCCTGCGAGCCGGATGAGCCCGGTCAGAAAACGCTCTCCCTGCAGGGCCGCATTTTCGGCGAGGCGATGGTCGCGATGGAACCGCAGTGTGGCCATCGCCGCGGCCGCGCACATGGGGTTGCCGCCATACGTCGAGGCCCCCGGCCGCGTGTAGCTGGCGGCGATGGGGTCGTTCGTCATGAACGCCGAAATCGGGAAGCCGTTTCCCAGCGCCTTGCTGAGCACGGTCACGTCGGGAACCACGCCCCAGTGTTCGCAGGCCAGCCACCGCCCCGTGCGCCCGATCCCCGTCTGCACCTCGTCGAGGATCAGCAGCGTTTCATATCGATCACAGAGCCGACGCACCGCCGGCCAGTAGTCCGCCGGCGGCACGCGAATCCCGCCGTTCCCCTGGATCGGTTCGCCGATCACGGCGGCGACACGCCCGACAACCGACGCAAGCTTTTGCTCCAGTGCTTCCGCATCGCCGAACGGAACGTGGTGGATGCCTCCCAGCGGAAACGGGTCGGTCCGCCACAGATCCAGGCCGGTGACGTTCATGGCCAGGCGTGTGCGTCCATGCAGACCGCCCGAGAGGGCGATCACTTCAGGTCGCCGCGTATGCAGAGCCGCCAGCAGCAGCGCTCCTTCCACCGCTTCGCTTCCGCTCGCGCAGAAGAAGCTGCGTTTGAGCCCGCCCGGTGCAATGCCGGCGAGCATCTCGGCGAGCTGCAGCACCGGCCGCGTCAGGTAGATGCTCGTCGTGTGCTGGAGCGTGCGGATCTGCTCGATGGCCGGCTCGATGATCTCCGGGTTGCAGTGGCCGGCGCTCATGACGGCCACGCCGCTGTAGCAGTCTAGATACCGCCGGCCGTGGTCGTCATACAGCCAGCAGCCTTCGCCCGACACCAGGTGTGGAGGGTCTTTGTAGAAATGGTACACGCAGGGCAGCAGATACTCCGACTTGAGCCGGAGCAGATCGTCGCAGTCGCACTCCCTCTGCTGTGGTCGTCTACGCTGTGGCATTTTGGCAGGCATCGATGATCTCGAATTCCGGCAAACGCGGCCCCAGGCCCAGGTCCGCCACCCGATCGAACAGAACACGCAGGGCCGCCCGGACATCGTCGGGCAGACAGAGCGTGTCCTCATTGCTGAACATGGCCACGTGCTGCTGGCTGCATCCGCGGCCGAAGCGGCTGGCGAATGCGAACGCTTCGTCGAAGTGGTCGAGCCCCCAGCGGAGAGAACGCCGGCAGGTGTCAGCGATTTCACGGGCCAGGTGGTGCCCCAGCTCGCGCCGGACCAGGTTGAGCCCCACCGGCAGGGGCAGCCCCGTCTCCTGCGTCCACTGCGCACCCAGATCGCAGACCTTTCTCAGGCCTTTCTGCGGAAAGAACAGCAGCTCCTCGTGAATCATGACCCCGGCGTCGAACTGCCCGGCAGCCACCGCGTCGGCGATGCGGTCGTATTGCATTTCCGTGAAGCGCGCTTCGGGACAGAACAGGGCGGCCAGCGCCGCCCCTGTGGTCGGAATACCGGCAACGGCGATGCTCTTGCCGCGGAGGTCCTCGGGCGTGTCGAAATCGCGTGACACCAGCACCGGCCCGTAACCGCGGCCCACGCTGTTGCCCACCGCGAGAATCCAGTAACGATCAGCCAGCGCGGGATACTGCACCGACGACACCCCCACGACATCGTATTGCTCTTCATGCGCTGCGCGGTTCAGCGCGATGATGTGATCGCGGCGAAAAGTCGCCGGCCGTCCCGGCAATTGCACGCGGCCGTGCTCCCATGCGTAATAGTTGAATGCGTCGTCGCTGTCGGGCGTGTACGCCACACGCAGGAGGTTCGTCTGCGGTGTCCTGCTCCGTGCCGACACCCGCTGTTGATGACTTGTCGTGTGCATCCGCTGACGTTCCTTTCAATAGAGCCCGATGGCGGCGCGGGGCGTGGTCGATGGCTCGGGTTGTGGGTCTCGCGCGCCGGCCAGGCTGAATCCCTCCGGTGCATCCGCCGGCGCAAGTACCAGAGAGGCCAGATCACGCTCGGCGAAGCGAACGATCAGCATCGTCTCATCGAGCCGCGTAAAGCGGACACGCCCGGGTGCTCCCTCGGGCAGCGTCCGCCCCTCTGGATCCACCGTCTCGAGAATGAGCCGCTGGCCGTGCGGAAAGTAGGCCGGCACGCGCCCGGCCTCGACGCTCAGCTCCAGGCAGCACCCGAACAGCGTGTTGCCGTAACCCGAAAGGTGGACCGCGTCCGGAAAAGCCTGCGTCTGGAAGATGCGAAGCTGCTCGCGGTCCAGCGACATGCCGCCGTAATGCACGCCGCGGATGCGTTCGCGCTGCGCATCCGACATCCGCCGCGCCAGCGCTTCGAGCACCACGGGCGTCGTGAACAGCACGCCGATGTCCTGCGACGCGAGGACGGCCATCGCCTGGTCGACGACGTGCTGGAGGTACCGCTGTCGGGCGAAGCTGGCTTCGGTGAGTTTCCTGGCCCATCGCGGATCGAAATCCACGCAGAACGGATCCGGGCTGCCCAGCGAGGCCGCCAGGTGCCGCATGGCCTTGCCGATGATGTGCGGTCCGCTCGGCCCCACGAACAGCCACTGCTCAGCGGTGGGGAATCCGACGTGGCCGGCGGCGGCCACGAACGGAATCACGAACGCCTCGTCAAACTCATCGCACCGGTAGGCCGTCCAGATGCCCGGGCCGGTAGTCCCGCCGGTCTGAGCGACCACGAGCTGATCCGGCCGGGCCTGCAGTCGGCGGGGGATGAAATCCAGGAGCGGGCGGCTGCTCAAATCCGCCGCCGTGGTTTCGCCGAGCCTCCCAAAATCCGAAAGGCTGCTGATCTGCCGGCGAGCGTCAAGCTTGAGCTCCCGGGCCCGCTCCAGCCAGAAGGTACTGCCCCATTGCGGGTGGAAGTGAGCATCGATCACGCGGGTCAGGCGCTCGCCGAGCGTCTCGGTGATGTCGCGGATCTTCACATCAGGCATGCGCGCCTCCCTCCTCGAGTACCTCGAGGATGAAGTCGCGGCAAATGCCGGCGACCAGTGATTCCTGGCCGCGGAAGAAGTGCTGACCGCGCGGAATACAGACGGCTCGTTTCGGCCCGGCCACGCCGGTGAGCCAGTCGTCCAGGGCCGGCCGTGGCGTGGCGAAGTCGTCGTCGCTGTACAGGATCAGCTTGGGAAGCCCGGCCGCGCGGAGCGGTGCGAAATCGTGATACTGGACGGTCGGGAGAATCAGAATCAGGGCGGCCAGCCCGGCCAGGCCTGACGTCACCAGGCTGTGCGCTCCGAAACTGTAGCCGATGCCGATCAACGGAAGCGGCGCGGTCTCCTCCAGCCACTGCCGGGCCGCTGCGCAGTCTTCGAGGAACAGCGGATCGTGCGGTGCCGTCCCGGTTTCCCAGAACTGCTGCATGCCTGCGAGCACGGCCACCGGCGCCCCCTCGCTGGCTCCCACTCCGCGGTAGTTGAATCGCAGGCACACACCGCCGGCCTCCGCCGACAGCACGCGGGCGAGCTGCCGCAGCACGTTGTTGTCGAGCGTGCCCCCCATGAACGGATGCGGCGGCGCCAGCAGGCATGTGCATTGCGTCCGGTCCCCCGGATAGGTGAGCAGCCCCTCCAGCCGCGCCGCCCCGTGGATCACCACGCGCTCCTCCAGCGTGTCGTCTATGGCCTCGAGCATGGCGCTTCCTCGTACTGCTCGAGCACGTGCGTATCGCACGGACACTCGCGGTTGAACTCGTGCAGAATCATGGCCATCTTCAGGGCGCGTTCGACGTCGCCGAAGATTTCCGCCCGGCCGGTTAGAAAGAGCTCCTGTGGATGAACCCGGCCGCTGATCGCCTCCCAGAACACCTCGCGGCTCGAGCGGTAGCCGAAGTCTTCCTGAAGCCCGTTGCGCCCGGCGTGAACGTCGGCCAGCAGACCTTTCTCAAAGCGGCACACCCACTCGCGTCCGGGGTCGTCCTCGATCACGAAACGCACGGTCGCGGTGATCGACGTCTGATGCGCGACCTGCGACTGGTTGACGTGTTGCGGCAGGAACCGCTCGAAATACGTGCGGCAGCCGCTGGCGGGGGTGGCATGGGTCTCTCGCCGGTGAGGCGCGCGGGCACGACGGTCCAGCAACCGTCCCCACCCGGCCGACTGGGCGAACGCGACCAGACGGCCGATGTCGCCCTCACGCAAGGGCGGGCAGCGAATGCCCAGCCTCTTCTCCAGAGCCGCGGCGCGCGTCCGTTCAAACTGCGGCGTATCGACGAAATAGTGCTCGATCGAGCGGCTGATGTCGTAGAAGCGCTGCTCGTGCTCATTGAGCGAATGGGCGGGGAACTCGTCGGGCTCCACGAACCGCCCGCCGCCGATCTGGAAATACGACTCGAACGCGCTCTTGATCTGCTGGTTCGTCGGCGGTGAGGGGTGCGTGAGATGATAGACGCCGCCCCAGGTCTCCGGCCGGCACAGCGCCCCGGCGATCATCGAAGCGACGTAATCGACCGGCACGATGTTCTGGCAGTCCTCCGCCCGCCCCCGGATCCGCAGCGGGATATGCCGGCGGGTCTCGTGATCCGCGTTTGCGAAGCTGCGGCTCAGAAACTCGGTCGATCGAGCCGACAGATAGAAGCCGGCGAAGCGGGTCGATCGACCGGTGGCATGCTCGCCGACGATGACCGACGGCCGCCAGATGGTGAGCGTGGCCCCATGACGGACCGCCCACGCCTCGCACACGTGCTCGGCCTCCCTCTTGCTCTGCTCATAGTCGTTGTGAAAGCGCGGTCGATGGCGGTGGAGCGTTTCGGGCACGGGCTTTCCGGTTTGCCCGCACACGTACGCCGAGCTGACATGATGCAGGTGCCGGATGTCCCGAGATGCCGCCCAGCGCAGCAGCATCTCGGTTCCGGCCACATTGGTCCGATGCGGATCGCCGCTGGAGTCCGTCCGGAATTGGGTGGCCGCCGCCACGTGGACCAGGGCCTCCATCGGCAGCCCCGCCAGATCCGGCATGCACGCCAGGTCTCCTTCGGCCACCACCAGCGCATCCTCGGCCGTGCAGCGGGCCAGATCGATTCCCAGATCGGCCAGCAGATCAGCCAGCCTCGCCCGGGACGCCTCCAGCGGCCCGCGCACGACCACCGCGCAGCGCCGCCCCTGCCGCAGCAGCGCCGCCAGCACGTAGTGTCCCAGGAAGCCCGTGGCTCCCGTGATCAGGAAGTATCCCGTCGTCATACCCCGACTCTCTGGAAGCGGGCCGGCTCCCGGGGCACAGGCATCCTGCCCGTGAACACGGCCAGGCAAGCTCTGCTAACGCGCGTACATATCCAGGCTCTGCAGGTAGGTGATGGCCAGCCAGATCTGTTCGCGGGCCAGCACGTCCTTGAACGGCGGCATGGCGCTGCGCGACGCGTCCGGGTTGACCACCTCACTGGTAAAGCCTTCGTTGATCTTCTTGAACCACGCCCGAGGGGCGCCGCCGTGCAGCGTCACGGCAAAGCGCTTGTCGAAGGAGTGGAAGCCCATTCGAGGCGTCGGATGAGGCATGCCCGGACCGCGGCCCTCGGCCGCCTCCCCGTGGCAGTTGGCACAGTGGATCTGGTAGATGATCGCCCCCCGGCTGACCGCCTCCCGGTCGCCATTCGACTGGAACGGGTTGCGGGTGGTGCTCAGCCGCCCGTCCTCCTCGGCGATCTGGGCGACCGGACGTCCGGTCTGCTCGGCTTTCCATTCATAAAACGCCTGCCGGGACGCCGACGCGGCGGCCTGCATGCGCGGCAGAAAGGACCGGCGGTCTTCGGGGCGGATCGCGCGTGACAGAGGCTGCGGCCCCGCGCAGCCCCAGCCGATCGCCCCGAGGACGCCAGCCGATCCGACAACCAGTACGACGTTCCGCTGCTGCCTCAGCATCCCTGCTTCTCCGTGTCGCCCGTCTATGCCATATACAACCGTGCTCCCGCCGGGTGCAAAGATTGCACTCGCGGGCCCGCCGCGCGCAGAGTTATGATGGATCACAATTTACAGGATACGCGGGATGACGCTCAGCCGCAGAATGATCTGGAAGATTATAGCCCTGTTAGCGAGCCTGGCTCTGCTCGGGGGCGCCTCGATCTGGGGCCTGATTCGGCTCCACGATCAGGTGCGGATGGCCCGCGACGAATACATCGAACTGCGCATGGTTCAGCAGATGGAACTCCATCTGGCCACCGCCCGCGGCCTGCTCATCCGCCAGGACATCTCCCCCTCGCGCTGCCGCGAGGAACTCCAGCGTGCCCGCGAGCTCATCGGTCAGTTCATCGCCTTTCAGGAAGGGCAGTGGTACGCCAGCCCCGCCCATCAGACCCACGAGATCGCCTCTACCCAGGCGGTCTTGCGGCACATCGGCGAGACTGAGTCTCACCTGCCGGACCTCTCCGGAACCGCGCCGGATCTGTCGCATCCCGCCGTCGCCGCGCTGGACACTGCGATTGGCGTCCTCGATCATCTGGGCGTCATCATGGACGCGCTCATCGCCGCCATGCAGAAGGCCGCTACCCAGACACTCCAGCAGACGATCCTGGTCGTCGCCGCGCTGGCCGTCGTGATCGTCCTCGTGGCCATCGCCATCAACGTCTCTCAGTACCGCAGCGTCATGACGCCGCTCGCCAGACTCCGCGACAGCGCACGCAACATCGCCTCTGGCAATTTCCAGGAGCGCGTCGAGGTCCCCCGCGACCGCGAATTCGCCGACGTCGCCATCGAGTTCAACCGGATGAGCGAGGAGCTTCACGCGCTCTACAGGAATCTCGAGGAGCGCGTCCGGACCAAGAGCCGCGAGCTCGTGCGCTCCGAACGCCTCGCCAGCGTGGGTTTCCTGGCGGCGGGCGTCGCTCACGAGATCAACAACCCCCTCAACATCATCTCCGGCTATGCGGAGCTCCTGCTCCGCAAGGCCCAGGACGCCGCGGACCCGCAGCTCGCCGCCACCCTGCAGATCATTCGCGACGAGACGTTCCGCTGCAAGACGATCACCGAGAAGCTCCTGTCGCTCGCCCGGCCGGGCGAGGAATCCTTCCGCCTGGTCTCGCTCTCCCGCCTTGCCGATGAAGTCGTGACCCTGGTCAGCGCGCTCAAGCCGTACCGCGACCGGACGGTCCGCCTTCAGGTTCCCTCCGGAGACCCGCTCACGGTGGTGGGCAGCGATGCCGAGCTCAAGCAGATCCTGCTCAATCTGACGATCAACGCGCTGGAAGCGTCTCCCCCGGTGGATGGACGCGTCACGATCGCCGCGCAGCGCCGCAACAGCTTCATCGAACTGACGGTATCGGACAACGGCCGGGGGATGACCTCGCAGACGCTCGAACACGTGTTCGAGCCGTTCTACACCGAGAAGCAGGAGGCCGCCCAGCCCGGTACGGGCCTGGGACTGTCCATCACGCACGCCATCGTGCAGGCCCACGGCGGCCGCATCAGCGCCAGCAGCGAGGGTCCCGGCCGGGGCAGCCGCTTCACCGTTCTGCTTCCCGCGAAGCCCGCCCCGGTGGTGGGAACGAATCATGCCTGACCCATCCGCTCGATTCGAGGTCCTGGTGGTTGAGGATGAACCGCGCCTCCGTGAGATGCTCCTGACCGCGCTCCCGCAGATGGGTTTTTCCGCGTCGGGAGTGGCTCGCGCAGAGGAGGCGTTGCAGGTGATGGAGCAGCATCCGCGGTCACTGATTCTGCTCGACCTGAACCTGCCCGGCATGAGCGGCCTGGAACTGCTCGATCATCTCAGCTCCCGCTGGCCGGCGACGCGGGTGGTCGTCCTGACCGGCTTTGGAGACTTCGACGCCGCCCGGCAGGCGATCCGCCACGGCGTTGTGGATTTTCTGACCAAGCCGGCCTCGCTGGGCGACCTGGAGCGGGCCCTGGAGCGGGCCCAGCGCCGCCTGGAACGGCGCCCCATGCTCTCGACCGGTCCCGAACGCCCGGCCGACGCCGAAGCCGAGTCCGCCCATCAGACGCTCGAAGAACTCGAGCGCCGACACATCCTCGCCGCGCTCGAACGCCACCACGGCAACCGCACCGCCGCCGCGCGCGAACTGGGCATCAGCCTCCGCACGCTCTATTACCGTCTTGCCCGCTATCAGGAACAGGGTTTTCTGTGAGGCCGGTGCGGTCGGATGGGTGCAGCCGGGGCGACGGCATGTGTTGTCCGCTGTCACGCGGACGACTGATCCGTGTCGGAATCAAGACTGCGGGCCGCAGATCCGCTCCAGTTCTTCAGGCAGGAGCGATTTGTCGAATACCACGGCCGCTTCGTACTTCTCCGGCCCCACGCTCCGGGACCGCACGACGTGTCCGCGGCATCGGATCCACTCCGTTCGCGTCACCCGCATGTCCACCCGGCAGCGGGCGCCGAAGCTCAGGTTGGCCTTGTCGAGAAAGCACACGCCCCCGGCGGAAATGTTCCGGACGTGGACCAGGTGCGATCCGTTGGCGGCGGTGTGCCCTTCGACGGCGACGAATACCGCCGTGCGGCGGCAGCTTCGCCGTTCTGAACGCCGTTGCTCGCTCTCGGGATGCTGCTGGAGGGCGTCCAGCGCATCCATCAGGCGATCGATCGGCGCGGGAACCCACATCGGGGCATCGGGGGAATCCGTGGCTTGATCCAGCGTTTCTTGGTACACGCCCTTTGCTCCATGTCCCTCTCGCGCCCAAGCAATCTTACGAAACGAACCGCCCCCGTGCCTGAGGTCTTTGCCCCATTCCGCATTCCTTCGGCCCCGATAACCCGCCCCTCCCCGACCTTGCGACCGGTAACTGCTTGCAGACACTGGAACACCTTGTTCTCGCCGGAGCCGAACGATTCCCATCCTGAGGGATGGACCGTTGCCACGTCCTTCAGAACCGGGAGCGCAAGCGACCGGCCTGATGCTCGACGGCCAGTTTCGTCAGATCGCGAATAAGGCCTTTCGTTGACGTTCAGGGTTCTGAGGCTTGAGCCGCGTGCCGCAGCGTCTCACTGGCCGGGTGGGCCGGGGTCCGTGACAACGTAGGCGGGTGGCATGGGCAGCATGCATTCG
>CAZQEN010000092.1:0-21690 GCA_964591605.1 uncultured Planctomycetales bacterium | reverse complement strand
GAGAAGTCCGGAGAGCAGACTGGCACGGGAAGGATTGCAGTGGGGGGCTGAGCAGTACGCACGCGCGAAGCCGACACCCTTCTGCGAGAGTCGATCGAGGTGGGGTGTTTTCGCGCCGGGGTGACCCCCGAGGGCACCCGTCCAGCAGTTGAGATCGTCTATGGAGATGAACAGCACGTTGGGTCGGACGTGAGGAGTCTCGGCAGGCGAGGAGGCCGCCGCAAACGTCAGTGCAGGGCACCACACACATACGGCGACAAAAGGGAGCGGCCTCGACCGACTCATGACGCGGGCCTCCGCGAGCATAATAGGCTTATCTTTTATGGGTGTAACCTTAACTAACCGTGCCGGCGCTGTCAATCCAGGGGTGTTCGAGATCGAGAAGGTTCAAATCGTAAACCTTTTGATACAGGATGTTTACACCCAAATGACTCGACCGGCCCCCCCTCGCGTCGCTGCCACTTCGCTTGGGCTGAGTCGGCTATCGATACCAAGGTCAGCACCGGTGAGCCGACAGACGACGCAGGTGACGGCCGGGTGCGCTCGTGCGCATGTCATTGTCTACCAATAACTTGTGATCGGATGGCAGATCCGATGTCCTTACTCCACCATAAGCCTTAGCTTTTTGGCGAATTTCCCTTGACTTAAGCTTAGGTTTGTGAGACGATCTCGTTCACGTCAAATCCATCAGCCACTGCGCGAGGCACTCTCATGACGGTTGTGCGGCCGGGGTCCCCAAGCATGGCCACCCGGATGCCTGTCACCTGGTGTCGGCATCCAGCGCGGCTCGGGTTCACGCTGATCGAAGTGCTGGTGGTGGTCGCGATCATCGCGCTGCTCGTCTCGATCCTGCTGCCCTCGCTGAGCCGCGTCCGGATCCAGACGCGGATCACGATCTGCAAGACGAACTGCAAGCAGGTCGCCACCAGCATGAACCTGTATCAGACCGAGCACAACGGCTCGGTACCGATCCTGTTCAATTACGGGGCGGAAGAATTCAACATCGTGACGAGTCCGACGAAGTTTGCGGAGAATGCGATGCTGGCCGTCGCGCTCCGCCGTTACGAACGGGGACTCCGGAACCTGGCGAACGTCCAATGCTCCTCTGACGGCAGCTACTTCCTGCCGAACACACCCTGGCCCAGCGCCAAACGCCGTGAGTTCGAAACCCGGCTCATGCCCGACCACTACGCATGTCCCTTCGGCCGCGACAAGGGGCCCGGCGAGGCCGTTTCCGAGGGAAGTCTCACGATCGGAGGCCACTCGTATGACCTCACCCGATTCAGTGGCAGAATTCATGCCTACAACATTTTCCAGTGGGAGGGGCAGAACGTCCGCGGGCTGATCATCCCTGGTGAACAATACCCGACGGACCCCGGTCCTTCGGCAGGGAGGGTCGTCGACGGCCGGCCCAAGTACTCGATCCTGAGCTGGAACGCCCGCATGCGTCCGGCCAGTGCATATCCCGCACACCCGGTGACGGGCCAATCGATGCAGCCAGCCGGGTTCATCCTCAGCAACAGCGCGGGCGGCGACATGCTGAATGCCAATTCGGCCGTCATGAAGCGCTTCCGAAAATGGAACATCGAGGGTTGTCAGCGCGTGCTCGCACCGGGCTTCTCCGACGTGACCGTCATGTACTGCATGCAGGGCGAGTGGCTGCACACCCGGCGGCAGATCATGAACAAGGACAGTCATCCCGGCTCGGTCGGCGGCGGGACCAACGCCATCTTCGCCGACAGCCATGTGGAGTGGGTCAAGGGAACGCAGATCGGCTGGCAGTGAGCCGCGCCGTTGCGTCCGGCAACTCTTCAGGGGGATGGAGGCACTCGTGGAAAGGCCGGCATCTGCAAGGCATGCGTCGTCTGTGCGAAAACCGGGGCGGGCCTGCGGTGTGCGGCTCATTCTCACTGCGGGCGCCGTAGCCTGCTTCGCCGCGGCCGCATCCGGCGCGGCGGTCATCGTCGGCCCGGTCTACAACGCCGCGGCCCAACACTATTACTACCTTCTGGAGCCCAGCTCGTGGACGGACGCCGAGGCGACGGCGGTTACGCTCGGGGGCCATCTCACGACGATCGACAACCAGGCCGAACAGGACTGGGTGCTCAACACGTTCCGCAACGTCAATACCGGGGCTGCCGGCTGCTTCGGGCTGAGCGGCAATCGGCCCGACGGGCTGTGGGTGGGCCTGAATGATGCCGCGGCGGAGGGGACCTTCGTCTGGGCGGACGGCAGCACGGTGACCTATACGAACTGGGCACCCGGCGAGCCCTTCGACACCGGCATTGAAGACTACACCGCCATGTCGAACAACTCGCCGACCGGCCAGTGGCTCGACGTGCCGGACACGGTCGGAACGTGCCGCGCGTGCGGCGTGGTCGAGGTCGCGGCGGTCACGATCAACGGCTTCAACCCCGACTGGATCTACTGCCCGCAGGGATTCATCAACAACAGCCCGCCCCCTGACAACGGGGACTTCATCGCCTATGACGCCACGACGGGCGTGCTCATGCAGACGCTGAAGCCGGGGAGCCAGGCGCCCGACGGAACGGGATATTGGGGCAGCGCCACGTTCGCCCTGACAGGCTTTAACCAGGCCCGGCTTTACACAGCCAAGAAGTCGGCCACCGGCGGCTCGCCCAGCGTACGCGTCGAAGAGTGGAACGCGAGCGGCACCGTCCTCAGAAGTGTTCTGATCACGGCCCTGCCCGGCGGGCCGGCCTCACCGATCGGCGTCAGCGTGGAAGTCGGCGGCATCCGCTACAGCAGCTTTCACGGGACCCTCTTCGTGTCGGTGACCCCGCACATCGAGGGCATCGGTTCGTTTCCGCCCCACCCGCCGGCAATGGTGTATGAGCTCGATCTGGGGCTCACGCAGGTGTTGAACGCATACACCGGGCCCGAGATGATCGACGGACGCGGAACACCCAAGGTCGAGATCAACCCGAACGACGGCACGCTGTATCTGGTCGGCCCGTCACTCGGCGGCGCGGTCGGGAGCCTGGTCAAGTTCACCTCGACCACCACCTGGACGACGCTGATCGACGGTGCGACCTACCCGGCTGGAGATCCCCTCTGGATTGCCCCCAACGGCGCGACATACCGCGGCACCAACCACCCCGGAGACAACCGGCCGACCATCCTGATCCAGAACACCGCCGGATCGGCGACGAGCGTCACGGCACTCGAGTTTTACCTGGATCAGACCGACGGGAACGGCAACCTGGTGAAGCGGCAGAACGCGTACACGTCCAGAAGAAGCCCGGGCAGCATTCAACTGGATGAGTACACCGGCACGACCATGGGATGCCGCACCATCCGGGAGGCAAGCGGCGCGAAGGATTCGGGCATCGATCAACTGCTGACGGATGACACGCGTTATCGTCCACCCATCCAGAGCGGCGTCAACGATCGCTTCTTCCAGCGCCCTGTATACGACGCGGCCAGCCCGGGCTTCCGCATCTCGGCCGTGGACCCGATCAGCAAACAGACCAGCTCGGCGTTCCTCAACGGACCCGCGTCACCTGGCAGCATCGCGTTCACCGTGCGCAACAAGGGGTATACCAACAGCGATCCGAACGTGAACTTCAGCATCGATTTCAGCGTGTCCAAGGTTCCCGACGATGCGTCTACGGCGTGGCTGAAGCTGGACAAGACGAGCGTGAACGGGCTCGCGCCCGGGGCGCGCGACACGGTGACCGCCTCGATCAACGCGGCAGGCCTGGCCGCCGGCCTGTACGCCGTGGAACTGCACTTCATGGACAACGCCGTGCCGGCGAACGTGCACAGCCGCATGATCGAGTTGAGCGTGCTCGAGTGCTCGTGGGAAGTGTCGCCCACTCCGACCACGACGGCCTACGTGCTGGCGGCGCCGCTGCCTCATGCCTATCCCATCACCATCCGTAATCTGCAGGGAGCCGACATCAGCTTCACCGTACAGGAAGTGGCCGCTGATGGCGTCACGACGCAGAATCATGCCTGGCTCTCGGTGAGTCCGACGAGCGGCGGACCGATCAGCGCGGGCAGCAGCGAAACGGTGATGTTCACGGTCAACTCCCCCAACCAGGCGAACCTCGGCTACCTGCGCTTCACCCCCTCCTGCGGCACGGCCACGAGCGGCGCGCAGCCGCAGGTGCGGACGATCTCGGTCATCAACACGCTGGCGGGCGGCCAGCCCGTGATCAGCCAGTACGACGGCAATGTGGACCCGATCGCGGCCGATTCCTGCGGCCCCGGCTGCAACTTCGAACTCACCGCTGACGAGGGCAACATGCTCATGGGCGCGGTGATCGTCGACCCGGACGCATACGACCAGAAATCCTGGCGGATCCAGGACGACAACATCGCCAGCACGTGGACGCATTATCGTTCGTCAAACAACGCGCCGGGGGTCGGCGATGCCGCCCATGGCGGGACGCACAACGGCAATCTGGGTTCGACGCTGGTGGCCCGGCTCAAGGTTCCCGGGAACACCGCCGCGGGGACGATGCTGGGCATCAATCTGAACCAGGCGCCGTCCACTGCGGCCCGCGTGGAATGGGGCGGCGCCGGCCCGACGTTACCGGGCCTGGTGCAGGAGACGTTCCGCGGCGCCACCGGGCTGGACAACGGCTCGACCAGCGGGGGTTACACGATTATCCGCATGACCAGCGGCTTCGGCACCACGGGCAGCCGTTCCATCCGCATCTACGTCAACGAGGACAAGAAGCCGCTTCCGGTTCCCCTGGAGGTGCTGTCGCTGGCGAACCTGGGCAACGGGCCCGGCGGTCGCGGCTTCGGATATGGTTTTGGAATGGAGGGCACCGGCGCGGTGACCGGTGAGGTCTGGTTCGACTGGGTCGTCTTCACCACCGCCGGCATGTTCGCACCGGGTGAGGAGGTGGACATCATCGGCCGGAGCCTCATCCCCGAGAGCTGCAACGACCCCTTCGCCGACAGCGATGACGACGGGGATGTGGATTTGGATGACTTTGCCGCTTTTCAACGGTGTTATACTGGATCCGTCGCGGTCGTAACCGACGATTGCATCTGTTTCGACCGGAACGCGGATTCGCATGTCAGCCGGAACGACTTCGGTGATCCGTTGCACCCCGAAGTCAACACGTTCGTCGCGTGTGCAAGCGGGGCGGATGTTCCCGCCGATCCGAATTGCGACAATGGACCGTGAGTTTCAGGGCGGTCGCAGCACGGGAATGGAGATGGCGAAATGCGTCATGACCGGGGCATGATCCTGGCCGGGGCGGTGATGATTCTGTCCGCCGGGCCGGCATGGGGCCAGCAGATTCTGGCCAATGATGACTGTTTTCTGTTCAGAACCACCCCCGGAAGTCCGGACGATGTTCCATGGAACACGATGCGCCTGGTCGTGTCGCGCAGCGGAGGCTCCGGCGGCGTGGGCGGAACACCGCTCAAGATTCCTTTCATCGAATTCACGCTCGGGGCAACCACGGCGGCCGCGGTCACCTGCAATCTCTTCTGCGAGCAGGCCAACGCGAACGTGACCGGAAACATCTATGCCAAGGTGATGGACTTTGACCAGACCACGGCAACGTATCTCAACACGATCGGAACGGATGCCCCCGACGACAACCCCACCAATGGATACTTCCGGCCAGGCAACGGCTGGACGGAGATCAGCCCCGTTCCGCCGCCGCCTCAGACCGATCCGCCCTCCGGCACCGTCAACACGCTCGGCAACTCGACGGGCTGGAAAAGTTTCGACATGACCGCCTACTACAACGCGCACCCCGGCGAGACGATCACCATCGCCATCACCAACCTTCTGCCGGTCATGGGGCAGGAGATCCGCTGGCGTTCGATGGAAAACACAACCGCCCCCGGCCTGGGCGCGTGGACGCCGTATCTGAACGTCCAGTTGAATCCGCCCGAATGTCTGTGGGAGGTATCTCCCACCCCGACCACGACGGCCTACGTTCTGGCGGCGCTGACACCTCAAAGCTATCCGATCACCGTCAAGAACCTGCAGGGCGCCGATCTGACGTTCACCGTGGAAGAGGTGGCCGCCGACGGCATCACGCTGCAGAATCACGCATGGCTGTCCGTCAGCCCGACCGGCGGCGGCCCGATCAGCGCGGGCAACAGCGAGACCGTCATGTTCACCGTGAACTCGCCGAACACCGCCAACACCGGCTATCTGCGGTTTGTGCCCACGTGCGGCAGCGGCACCTTCGGGGCACAGCCGCAGGTGCGCACCATCTCGGTGATCAACAACCTGGTGGGCGGTGAGGCCGTGTACAGCCTCTACCAGGGCAACGTGGACCCGCTCTCCGCGGATTCATGCGGGCCCGGCTGCAGTTTTGAGATCACCAGCGACTCGGGCAACATGTCCATGGGTTCGGTCGCACTCGACTCGAACGCGTACGATCAGAAAGCCTGGCGCATCCAGGACGACCATCTCGCCGACACCTGGACACACTTCCGAACTTCCAACAGCGCACCGAACATCGGGGAGGGTGGGACGCATAACGGCAATCTCGGCTCGACGCTGGTGGCCCGGCTCAAGGTCCCCGGCAACACGGCTGCCGGCACCATGCTGGGTATCAACCTGAACCAGGCGCCGTTCAGCGGGGCGCGGGTGGAATGGGGCGGGCCGGGGCCCAATCTACCGGGGCTGGTTCGCGAGACGTTCCGCGGAGTGAATGGCGTGGATAACGGTTCCACCAGCGGCGGTTATACGATCATCCGCATCGCCAGCGGCTTTGGCATCAACGGGAGTCGGACGATCAGGATCTACGTCAACGAGGACAGGGATCCGCTGCCGGTTCCCCTGCAGGTCCTCTCGTTCAGCGGTCCGGGCAACGGTCCGTCGGGGCGCGGCTACGGCTATGGCTTCGGTATGGAGGGCACAGCCGACGTGACGGGGGAGGTGTGGCTCGACTGGGTCGCCTTCACCACCGCCGGCATGTTCGCGCCCGGCCAGGAAGTGGCGGTCATCGGACGAAGCCTGATCCCGTCGCGGTGTCCCGATCCATTCGCGGACATCGATGAGGACGGCGACGTCGATCTGAATGACTTCGCGGAGTTCCAGCTCTGCTACACCGGTTCGGGAGGCTCACTGGCCGAGGGATGTGAGTGTCTGGACCGTGACGGGGACGATGACATCGACGTGCACGACTTCGGTGACCCGCTGGACCCGGAGCCCAACACATTTGTCGCCTGCGCGGGCGGCGCCAACGTTCCGGTCGACATCAACTGCGACAATGTGCCCTGAGACAGCGCGGACCGGTCCGCAGCTCAAGGAGGAGTGTGCGGCAATGTCATTGCGGCGTGGCGGGCTGACCGCATGGGTCCCGGCGCTTCTGCTCGCTGGTTTATGCAGATCCCCGGTATCGGCGGTCGTGAACAACGGCTTCGAGACCGACTGGGTCTACGCGATCAGGACGTCGGACGCTTCGCTCGTTGCCCTGCGCGAGAGCGACGGCGAGCTCATGGCCACGCTGCTGAGCGGCGTGGACCTCAAGGACCCGGCCAGCACCGGCTGGGTCTCACTGACGTTTTCGGGCACGCCTTCAAACAACGACGCCCGCCTTTATGTCGCCCAGGCGTTTCCGCGCCAGGTCGGTGCGGTCAAACAGCATTCCACCGACATTCGCATTGCGGAGCTCGATGCACAGGGCAACGCGGTCCGATCGGCGACGCTCAGCTCGCTGCTGCCGGGTGCGCCCGCACAGGTGGGGCCCTATACGCGGCTTGCGAATATCCGGTACAGCAGCTATCACCGCAGCCTGTTCCTGGGGGCCGACCCACACTATCGCGACGACCAGTCGCGGGCTCACGTCTACGAGGTCGACCTGGACCTCCGCCGGATTCTGAACACGTACGTCGGTGCGACGGTTCATAACGACGAGCCGAACATCGACCTGAGCCCCATCGACGGAACCCTGTACGTGTGCGAGGCGAACATGGGCCAGCCGCCGATCCAGAATGAGCCGCGCCGCGGGCAGGGAGATCTGATCGCCATCGACACGTCCCGTGGCTCCACGGACGTATTCGTGTCGCTGGTGGACGGTTACACGTATCAGATGAAGGATCGCCGCTGGCGCCGCCCGATGTGCCCGATCTGGCGGGGCCCGCACAATCCGACGGGCCAGTCAACGCTGCTCGTTCTGCAGAGTGGCGAAGGGGTGGGCCCCTGGCCGCAGCTCGAGTTCTTTCTGGGCTCGCGCGACGACACCGAATTGCGCCGGGCCAGCCTGCGCGTCCGCGGCTCGCCTTACACGGCCCGGCGCTCCGCCTGGCGCGGCCAGCTCGATGAGATGACCGGGACGGTGATGGCCACCCGGCTTCAGGGCAAAGACAGGCTGGCGGGGATCGATCTGATCGCCCCCGATGACGCGGTGAGGGTCATTGGCCAAGCGTGGGGCTGGCAGGACGCGGACAGCCCGGGGATCAGCATCAGGCCGCCGCGCGTCCCCCCGGCCGGCATGCCTCAGCTCGACCCGCAGGACCCGCGCTGGCTGGTCATGCACGCGGAGCGGTTTTACCCGTGCGGCTATTATCCGCGGCTCTCGTCGATGATCGCCCAGCCGCCCGGCCAGGATCGCCAGGCCTTTTACCGGGCGCTGCACGAGCAGCTCGCCGCGAGTGGGCTGAACTACTATCGCACGGTGTTCTCGTTCGGACAGCCGATTCTCGAAAACGCGAACCAGACGATGGTTTTCAAACGGTCGAATGTGCCTGGCGCGGCCGACGGCGGAAACAAGTTTGACCTCGATGCCTGGAACGACGAGCACTTCAGCTTCTGGCGAGGGCTGATCCAGCACGCGCGGTCAAAAGGCATCGTGGTGCAGCTCTGCATTCTCGACAGTTGGCACAACAAGCACTTCAAGTCCAAACCGCGGCAGTGGGATCTCAAGTTCGACTTCTACGCCGGCGCCAACAACATCAACGGCGTCGACGCCGACGGTGAGGATGCCTGGCACTCGACCGACCCCCAGAGCCCCGTCTGGAAGCGGCACACCCGCTTGATCGAGGCGGTGGTGGATCGATTGGCCGATCAGCCCAACATCGTCTGGGAAGTGAGCAACGAACCGCGGCCCTACTACGACGGCGCCGACGCGGAGGTGGCTGGAAAGACGACGAACGACTGGGCGATTCAGATCGGCAGACATCTCAAGACGTATGAGGCGAAGACCCGTGGGTATAACCACCTGTGCGTGGGTGTCGACCTGCCTGATCACCAGCACGTGGCGGGTCAGCGCCCCGACTGGTTCATGACGCAGGTTGAGGAAAAGGACGGGCACACGCCGGCAGGCGCCCATCGCGATCTGGCCGGCCAGGCCCGCACCTTGCAGCCGCGAGCCCCGCTGATCTCCGACAACGACGCCGGCCGGAGCGGCCTGGATGTAACCGGCGTGCGGCAAAAGGGATGGGCGGTGCTGACCGCCGGCGGGCACACCAGTTATTTCGAGTTCCGGATGGGCGATCTCGAAACCGTCCGCAGCCGCGGCGTCATTGAGGGCATGAAATACCTGGGATTCGTGCCGAAGTTTATCCGGGATCTGTCGGTGAACCTGCGCGGGATGGTTCCATCCGATGAACTGGTCTCCAACGGCTGGTGCCTGGCCCGGCCCGGTGAGGAGTACGTCGTTTATCTGATCACCGGCGGCGAGACGACGGTCAAGAACCTGCCGGAACGCTGCACCGCAACGTGGTTCAACCCCCGCACGGCGGAGCAGTTACCCGGGCCAAGCGGACCGGTCTTCAAAGCACCCGATGCGAACGACTGGGTGCTGCACATCCGGCGATGATGTCGGCGACAGCTTTTCCACGGGGCCACGCGACGGGCCGACCCTTCACAGGACACGATTCAACCGATTGCAGGCATGCGGGCTTCCGCGGGAGATCCCAGAGGAAACGCCTCGACTGATCGAGGCGTCGGATGGAATTCACTCTTTGACACAGGGTATAGGAGTTTTCCTGTGCCCGTCAGCACGTCCTGCGGCGAGGCCGCACGAGCAGCGCACCCATCGCCAGCAGAACCGCGGCGGCCGGCTCGGGCACCTCCACCACCGCCAGCTGGAAATACGGTGGTACCGGTGGAACCTGAACGGCGGCGTTTTCCATGTCACGCCAGTTCATTTGATTCCCGTTGATCGGCGCGCTGGATACGAACAGGAGGCTGATGGTACTGCCCAGGTTGGCGTTGTAGAAGTTCTTGAGATCCGTCTCCAGGGCCGGGAGTCCACTTGTGTCAAAAACCGTATCCGCAACGCCCTGACCAAGCTGGAACAGCACATTGGTCCCGTCACCCGGATCGAGCTGCGTCCAGCCCTGGCTCGCAATGTAGCTCGTCACGTCCGCGAGTGTGACCGTTCCGCCCGGCATGGCGCTCAGGAAGGAGTTGTTGTACGTGAGCGTCGTCTGGTCGAAGCTGAACGCCTTGGCGAACATATACCCGCCAACGAACCTCGAGCCATTCGTCCCGCCGGCGGTCCTGGCGCTCAACCTCACCGACGCGGCCTGGGTGTTTCCGAGCGTGAACTGGACGAAACCCATTTTGCGCGGATTCGACGTCCCGCCGCCCTGCGTCTGGACCTGGAGTTGAAGGCCGTCGAAATTCGTTGCCGGGGCGTTGCGGTCCACGCTGACGTCGCCCGTCGTCGTTAAAACCAATGCACTGGCAGACGAAGCACACGCGGCGCAGGACACGACCAGTGCAACGCATAAATGCCTAACCATCTCGCACCTCCTGATCGTTTTGAAACGTTGCCCAATGGGCTGTGGGCTAAAGAGTGAAATCGTCAGACAAGAGGAGAAGCTGGCCGGACATGCTTGCCCTTCTCCACTCCGACCCCGATGGTATCGTCTTTCGGGCCCATTTGTCAAGTCTAATCCTCCCGGAGACAACTGATTTCGCCGCCGCGATGAGCCAATATGGCATCGCCACGGCCCTTTCCCGCAACACGCCTGTTTGCTCCGGTTTTCGCTCCGTCGGGACAAGAAAGACCGTCCGCTTTGCAGGATTGGCGTCGGGGATCGTGTCAGCAGGAGTGTGCTTCTCGCGTTCGCACGGCTCAAGCCCGATCATCTTGGATCATGAATATGTTTACTTCTTTGCAGAAAAGACTCAACATATCCTGAGCAATCTGGTAAGATGGGCGCCCAAGGTCCCCCGGATGGATCGTACAGCGGAGCGGTCGGCGGCGGCGAGTGTGCGGTTGTGACCGGATGCCCCCGGCGACCTGATTTTCAGGTTCACTTCGACACGAGAGCCAGAATGCGGAGCGATCTCGGCTGCGCGCGTTCGGGGCCGGACTGCCTCCTCAGGACGGGGCGGGATCGGCGCCCGGCTGTCCCCGCAGCGGCGTTCACGAGAAAGGGAGCGATCGGATCCATGAGTCGATTGCCCGTGATGTTCTGGCTTTCGGTGTTGGGCTGGGTGGCGTGGTCAGCAGCGGGATCGGCGGCGGCTTTCGCGGATGCAGGTGCGGCGCCGACCCCCAACAGCGGTATCGATGGTGAGCCGGGAGTAGTGCGTCCCGCTCCCGTATCGCAGGCGCCGGTGGCGACAGCGATCACCTCCCGCCCGCAACTCGACCCGCAGGACCCCCGTCACTTTCTCATGGACGGCCAGCCGTGGTACCCGGTGGGCTACTATCCGGGGCTGGGCACCTTCACCATCCGGAATGACCCTCTGTACCCGTACATGACCGAGTTCCTCGACAAGGCGGCCGCTCAGGGCATCAACTACTGCCGTCTGGTGGTCAGCCTTCTGCAGGGCTACGGTGATCTGGCCTCGTACGAGAGCATTCCCTACTTGCGTGTCGGCACGGTCTCGGGGGACGGCTTCACGTTTCCGCAGGTCGACCTCGACCAGTTCAACCAGGCGCACTTCGATTACGTCCGGAGCGTGCTCGAATATGCCCGCGACAAGGGTATTGTCGTCCAGACCTGCATGCTGGACAGTTGGCACATCAACAACGTCGAGCTGCCCTGGCACCGCAAATACGACTTTCTGTCGCCGGGCATGAACGTCAACGGGGTGGCAGTCAACACCGGAGCTGAATGGCATTCGACGAATACGTCGAGCGTGGCGTGGCAGCGGCACACCGCCCTGGTGCGCAAGATCATCGACACCTTCGGCGATCTGCCCAACATCATCTGGGAGGTGAGCAACGAGCCCAATTACTACTATGACGGTCAGATCTACCCGGACCGCCCGCCGCCGGTGAACGACTGGGCGATGCAGATGGGCAGTTACATCAAGACGTACGAGTTTTCGACGCGGGGTTACAACCACATCTGTGCAGGACCCGACTTTCCCGACCATCAGCATACGGCCGGTCAGCGCCCCAATTTCTTTGCCACCGCCCCGAATGAGACCGACGGCCATACGCCGACGGGGACGCATCGCGACCTGCTCTACCAGTGGGCCAATGACATCCCGGCCGTGCTGCCGCAGCCGCTGATCGCCGATAACGATGCAGGAGGTACTGACCTCTCTCCGGACGATGCCCGCAGGAAAGGGTGGGCCTGTCTCACCGCGGCGGCGCATATCAGCTATTTCCACTACACGCTGGGCGACTACAACGTCCTTCGTTCGCAGGATGTCACCGACCGGATGCGGTACCTGGGGTTCCTGAACAAGTTTATCGGCGATCTGTCTGTGAACCTGCAGGGGATGGTGCCGGCCGACAACCTGGTGACCAGCGGCTGGTGCTGCGCGCGCTCAGGCGATGAATATGTCGTCTATCTCATGACCGGCGGCACTACGAGCGTCTCCAGCCTGCCCGGGGCGTATACGGCCCGATGGTTCAACCCGCGGACGGGTGTCGTCCAGCCCGCGGCGGGCGGGCCATCGTTCACCGCGCCCGACAGCAACGACTGGGTACTCCACCTGAAATCCGGAGGCCCCACCCCATACCACGGCACGCCCGCACCCGTCCCGGGCGTGATCCAGGCCGAAGAGTACGACCTGGGCGGCGAGGGCGTGGCTTATCACGACACGACCGCGGGAAACAGCGGCGGCGCCTACCGCAGCGAGGATGTGGACATCGAGTCCACCTCCGATGCGGGCAGCGGGTTTGACGTCACGGCGACCGCAGCGGGCGAATGGATGGAGTATTCGGTGAGTGTCACGGAAACGGGTGTTTACGCCGCGGGCCTGCGCGCGGCCGCGGCCGCAGCGGGTGGTTCTGTGAGCCTCCAACTGGACGGAGCAGCGCTGGCGGGGCCCGTCGGTGTGCCGGCTACGGGCGGCCCGCAGGTCTGGCAGAAGGTGCTGATCCCCGATCTGCAGCTCACCGCGGGCACACACCATCTGCGGGTCTTCATCAACGCGGGCGGCTTCAATCTCAACTGGATCGATGTTGAGTTCGCGCTGCGACGGGTGGACAGCGATTTCGATCGCGACGGCGACGTGGATCTCAGCGACTTTGGGCTGCTGCAGCAGTGCTTTTCGGGATTGTCGAGCATTCAATCGGGGTGTGAGCAGGCCGACCTCAACGGCGACTCGAAAGTCAACGCCGACGACCTGCCCGAGTTCCTC
Organism: uncultured Planctomycetales bacterium; assembly: GCA_964591605.1. GTDB lineage: Bacteria > Planctomycetota > Phycisphaerae > UBA1845 > PWPN01 > CAYLLT01. Next base: position 8,180 of record CAZQEN010000092.1, on the reverse strand, counting down.
GAGTGCCTGGCCGGCCCGCAGATTCAGTCGCCCTGCGCCCTGCCCTGAGCAGGCCGCCGCCGCTCGTCGCGCCGAACACGCTGGCCGGTGCCGCAGGATTCGCGGACAACCAGTTCTCCGGTGATCGTAATCGTCCGTGGAGGGTCCTCCGGGTGTGCCAGACGATCGAGCATGGTTTTGGCGGCGATCGCGCCCAGTCGGGCCGCGGGCTGGCGGAACGTGGTCAGAGGGACGGCCAGCAGGTTTCCCCACTCGTCATCATCGATTCCCACCACGGCCACGTCCGTGGGCACGCGGTATTTCAATTCGTTCAACGTCCGCATCAGGTGGGCGGCGCAACTGTCGTTCGCGCAGACGAATGCCTCGGGGCGCGTGTCAGCCATCACGCTTCGAACGTAGGCCGGGTCCGAAAGCGGTCCGAAATGAATCCATTCCGGGGGCGGCGTGATGCCTTCGTCCAGCAGCGCCTGGCGATACCCCGCGATGCGGGCTCCGACGGTCCAGTGCGAGGCGAGCAGCCCCCAGGCGATGAAGTGGATACTGTGATAACCCAGGTTCAGAAGGTGACGGGTCAGGATGTGGCCCGCCTGCGCGTTGTCGACGGTGATCAGGTCGAAGGGCGATCGCTGCGGGAACGGGAGGATGTCCCGGTCGATCAGGACGACCGACACCTGACGCGCCACCATGAAATCACAGATTCGACGGTTGACTTCGGCCTGCTCCTCAAACGACATCAGCTCCAGGGGGCTGGCCAGCGGCGTCAGAAACAGGCCCTTGACCTGCCGGAAGTCGATCTGCTGGCAGAACGACTCGAAATGGCGGCCGAGATTCTGAAAATCCGCGGGAGTCAGGGTCTCCGCCGTGAAGCCGAAGCCGAGTTTCCGCAGGTTCCGCATGACCTCCTGGGCGATGACCCCCACCACCCCGACGCGGGCGCTCGTGCTGACCGAGACAATCAAGAATGGGCTGTGATACGAGGGCGGACGCTGGCAGACGAACGAACCGGAGCCGCGGCGGCGCACCACCAGACCATCCCTGACGAGGTCCCGGATCGCCCGGGCGACCGTGACGCGGGAGGTGTCGAAGCGGCTGGCCAGCTCCATCTCGGTCGGAATCCGGTATCCGATCCCGAACTCCCCCGTCAGAATCCCCTTTTGCAGGTGACGGTAAATCTCGAGGTACTTTGGAGAAGCTTCCGATGGCACGCGATTCATTCCTTGTGTTCGCGACCGGACCGACGGGTCGGCGGGTCGCCTGGGTCATATGATAATACATATTAACATGTCGCATCGTGAATGCCAGCCCTCAGGGGCCTTTTGTGGGGTGAGGCCGATCGATCCATGGTTTTTCTGTGTTACAGACGGGCTTTCGCGTCGGCATCCGGCCATCATCGCCGAGGGTTCCATTGGCACTTTAGATGCGATTGACGCGCTTTTTGATTGACTTTTTGCGGGCGATTGGGTCTAATGCACGAACAAACAGCTCGCAAAAGATGAGCTAATTAGCATGTTCAGGGTCGTGTCCATCGTGAGTGAGGGTGGCGCGAACTGCTCGTGTCTTGTCGCGGAAGAAACTGATCATCCGGCACAGTCAGGCGGCAGCAACGCCCTTTCTTGGGGGGTCGGATGGCCGTCAGTGCCCGGACGAGAACTGTGCGGGGTCGGAGCCCGGCCCGGCAAAGCACCAGAAAGGTCAAATGATGAGTATGGCGGCAGGCGCGGCAGAGCGGACGTGGTGTTGGCGAAGGCTGATGGCGTGCGTGGCCCTGACGCTCGGCCTGAGCACAAACGTCGGGTTCGGGTACACCGACAACGGTTTCAACACAGCATGGATGTATGGGATTCGTGGAAGCACGACGAGGGCCGTCTATGCCTTCGACGAGATCAGCGGCGAGGCGATGCAGACGGTTTTGCCGGCCGGTTCGGCATGGAACTCGATCACCTTCTCCGGAACGGGAAACAACGACGCTCGACTGTTCATCATCAAGGCCAACACGGCCAGCGGAGCCAATAATGTTCTGATCACCGAGCTCAATGCCGGCGGCGGCACCGTCAAAAGCACGAATCTGCAGGCCATTTACGCCAATACGCCGGGAAAGGCCTATCCCGCGGACCACACCGATCTGTTCCCCTGGTGCGTTCGCTACAGCCACTACCATGGCTCGCTGTTCATCGGCGTCAATCCCAACCGGGCAGGGGGCAGTCCCGGCTACGTGCACGAGGTGAACCTGGCTCTCGACACCGTCCTGAATGTCTATACGGTCGAAACCCTCAGCAGCGGCGACCAGGTCGTGAACCTCGATGTAAACGGCTACAACGGCGACGTGTATGTGATGGTGTTCAATTCGCCGTCGTTTCCCGAAGGCGCGCTGATGAAGGTCGACACCGTGGACCCGGGGAAAGGGACGGTGACCACGCTGATCAACGGATCGACCGAGGGCGGCTCGTGGACCAGCGGCTCGGTCCATCCCTATGCGGTCATATACCGAGGCATCAATCATCCCGAGAACGAGGAAACGCTGCTGGTCGTCTGCGGCGGGAGTACGGCGACGACCAGCGCTCCGGTGCTCGAGTATTACGTCAACCAGGTCGATACCGACGGCAACCTGAAACTGCGTCAGGCATCGGCCTTCACAATGCTCCGCTTCCCCGGCCCCGGACAACGTGATGAGGTCGACGGCCGGGTCATGGTGTGCCGCCAGGCCGCACAGCAGGCCGGACTGCACAATGCTGGGATCGACCAGTACCTGGCGGACGACCTGCACTACCGGCCGGCCTTCGTCTCCGGCGTAAACAACATATTGCTCGACAACGCCTACTACGACGTCGCCACCCCGGGATTCATGAAGCTCCTGGTCACTCCGACGACGGCACAGGAGATCGTTGTCGCGGCCGGGGGCACGCCGAATCCCGGCAGCGTGCAGTTCAGCGTGCGGAATAAGGCCTATAGTGGCAATGTCAGTTACACCGTGGCAGAAGCGCCTGACGTTGGCTGGCTCAGCCTGGACAAGAGCGGTGGCACGATCACGATCAGGAGCACCGAGACCGTGACCGCCAGCCTGAATGCGACCGGACTGAGTCCGGGCGTCCATGCCGCCACCGTGCGCTTCACGGAGACAGGTTCCGGCCGCACGATCGATCGGACGGTCACGCTCAGGGTCGTCGAGATGCTTTACCAGATCACGCCGGACCCGGGCCTGTACGCGGTGGGGCACTGCAGCGGAAGCATGACCCGCCCGTTCACCATCACCAAGCTCAGCGGGACGGACTTCAGCTATACGGTCGAGGGCTCCGACGCCAATGGAAACCCGGTGAGCCTGCCTTCGTGGCTGCATTTGAACAAGACCGGCGGCGGCCCGCTGACCGATGCCAGTCCGACCGACACGGTGCTCGTCTCGATCGATTCCCCGCCTCCCGCCGGCGGAACGTTTGCCTATCTCAAGTTTACCCCGAATAAGATCACCGCGGATCCCTATCTGCTGCGCTGGGTGGAGGTGAGGATCGTATCGAACGTACAGACCTTCGTCTATGGCGGCGATGTCGATCCTGAGAGCGACGACGCGTTCGGACCCGGCTTCAGGTTCTACCTGGCGGAAGGGGCCAGGCGGGGCGGCCTCGTCACGCTTCCCAGGGGTACCGGCCCCTACCAGTCCTGGAACGGCAAGGCTTACGAGATTGTGAAGAACACCGGCGATCCGGCCACCGTTTTTGCGCATCTGCTGAACAACGGGGACGGCCTGAATACGATCGGGGCGGCCCACGATGCCTGGGCCGGCGCGACCGTCGTCGCCCGCCTGAGGGTTGACCAGAGCGTCGATCAGGGATCGAACCTGATGATCCATCGGCTCAGCCAGAGCGGGTGGACGGCCGCCCGGATCATGTGGGGCGGTCAGGGAGTGTTCAGCCTCTCGGGGATGGTCCGCGACTACGACCGTTTCTGGGCCAATAATGAACCGCACACCAGCGCGGATACGGGTGCCCGACATGAATTCGTCATCCTCCGGCTGGTGGCGGGCACGGGCCACTACGGGAATAACACCTTTGCCGTGTATCTCAACGAGAATCCCACGCCGATTCTGATCAACACGAATGCGGGGCAGGGTCCGGCGGTCAACGCGAGAACGTTCGGCTGGGGAATCCAGAACGGCAGCGGCCAGGGCACGCTCACGCTCGACTGGATGACGGGCACGAACGCCGGCATGTTCGCCCCGGGCGAGGAACTCCTGTGCACGGGGGTGAGCCTGATCCCCGTCCTCAGCGGGTGCAACACGCCGTCCGCGGACGCGGACGGCGATCATGACGTGGATATGGCCGACTTCGGTGAGTGGCAGCAGTGTTACACGGGTTTGTCTGGTGGGGGCGGTCTGTCGGCCCGCTGTCAATGCTTCGACGCCAACGGGGATGGAAAGATCAGCCAGTCGGATCTTGAGGCATTCAACGACTGCGCATCGAGATCCGGGGTACCGGCCGATCCGGATTGCGGCGGATAGGCGAGCACCGCGTTGCGCTCGTGACCCCGTGGGCGCAGGCGTTGCGCAATGCCCAATCCGAGATCTGGGATCCAGTTCCGGGATTGAGATGTCGCAGGATCGCGAGGTCATGATGAACGAACAGAGCCGGGCGGCGATCGGTTCCCTGCTGTTGACGGTGTTGCTGACGGCGGCCGCTGCTGACCCGGTCCGCGGCGATATCAACAACGGGTTCAATACCGAGTATCTCTACGGCGTTCAGACCGCCTGGAAGGACGACAAACCCGATGCAGGCGACGTGCTGATGTTCAACAAGAACACCGGCGCCTACGTCGGCAAGCTGATCGACTTCGTGGCCGACCCCGACCCCGACAAGCAGGACTGGGGCTGGGAGATGATCACCTTCGCCTACGACGGCAACGGCAGCGCCCGGCTGTTCGTCGCGAGAAGAATGGACCGGGATACGTCCCAGGCGCTTCCGGCCGAGACCTATCGCGACATCGAGATCGCCGAATACACGGCCAGCGGCAGCCTCGTGAAAAAGGTGCAGCTCGCCAACACATTTCTGGGCACGAACCACCTGGGCGAACGCGTCCGGGTCGGATGCATCCGTTTCAGCACCTATGCGGGGCATGCCGACAGCCTCTTCATCGCCGCCCTCACGCGGGCTCCGCAGTATCTGCCTGCCAGGGTGTACGAAGTCAACCTGAACCTGACCACGCTCAAGAACACCTACACCGGACCTTCGGCGAGCGATTCGGGGCCGCGCGTGGATTTCGACCCTTCAACCGGCCGGATGTTCATGGTGGCCTCGGCGTTGAACGAGCCCACGCAGGCGCTGGGGCGGGGCGACCTCGTCGCCTTCAACTATGCCCCGGCGGGCACGAACCCGACGACCTGGACCACGCTCATCAACGGCAAGGTCCTCGCCCGCCGCGACGACCCGGACACGCTGGCTGATCCGGGCTTCCCCAAGCCGCGGCAGAGCGTTTCCATCTCCCATCAGCCCATCGCCGTCGTTTATCGCGGCACCGACCATGAAGATGGGCGAAAAACGCTGCTGATACCCTCCACATGGAATTGGGATGCAACCAGGATGCCCTGCAACGAGTATTACCTGGATCAGTCCGACGCCGAGGGCAATCTCGTTCGCCGCGGCACGTTCTACAACAACAATTTCTTCGTCTCCAGCGGCTCCCTGGACCGCATGACCGGCAGCATCTGGCTGGCGCGGCTGTACGGATACAACAGCAGCAACGGTTTCGTGCGCTATGACAAGTACGACAAGGCGGTGAACACCGGGATCGGCGCGAACCGCGGCTTCAGCGACGTGGCCATCCCCGGACTCGCATCCATGGGCTCGGGATGGGTCACCAACAACGGCGCTGCCGTGGTCAGCAGTTGTGCGAGCGTTCCGATCAGCCAGATGCCCGGCCCGCGGATCGGCTTTGAGGATCACGTCAACATCCACGCCAACGCCTATCACCTGAGCGTCACCGAGGCCTTCGCCAACGAGCTCGATCCGGTTATCGCCCAGGGTCAGGCCGAGGGTAAGCCGGTGATCGTCTCGGACGATAACAGCTCGGCCGCCAACGTCACTCGGGTTCAGGAGGCCATCGCCCGGACGGCCGCCCTGGGCGAGCATTATGAGCATTACGATATTCACCTGGGCGGCGACGGGCGCTCCCCGGCTTCCGGCCCGAGGGCCCATTTCGGCGACTTCATTTCCACCGCCGCGGATTTTCCCGCCGAGAGCAAGCAGATCCTGACCACGCTGGGCACGCACGCCTCGCCGCTGACGCCGGGCGGCAGGCTGACCGTTTCGGGACACGAATTCCTCTGGGACGGGCAGCCGGTGACGCTGGCCGGCTCGAGCTGGTTCGGGGCGCTGGTGGCCAAAATGTGCGACGTGGACGGATATCTGGATGTGCTCGCCAGTTACCACGTCAACCTGACCCGCGTGTGGTGTATCGAGCAATGGACGGCCACCGCCAACGGCGCCGCCGGGTTCGAACGCGCAGGATGGCTGCCCTACGACGGCTACAAGACGCCCGACTCCTCGTTAAACCCGCCGGAAACCAGGTGGAACCTCTATTCGCACAACGATCAATACTTCGCCCGGGTCAAGGAGTTTGTCCGCAAGGCCGCGGCGCGGGGGATCGTGGTGCAGTTGACGCTGTTTGACCGCTTCGGCGTCCAGTGTTCGGGCAGCGTCGGGATGTACACCGACAGCCCCTATTACGACCCCAACAACCTGCCCTCCATCAGCTTCCTCACCTGCTCGGGCGGTTTTCTGCCGTTCCTGGATCTGTCGCCGGCCCCGATCTGGACAGTGAACCAGGCGTTCATCCAGCGCATGGTGAGCGAGTTGAACGGATATGGCAACGTGATCTTTGAGATCATGAACGAGCCGCACAACCAGTGGCCGCAGACCACGATCGTCAACTGGCACAAGGCGGTGGCCGATGCCGTCGTCCAGGCTTACAACTCATCATCCGGCTCCACTGTTCTGGCTTCAACGGACCTGGGAGATCCGGATGTCAACCAGGGCATGGCGCTTGTCTCGGTCGGCGACGGGGACACGCAGCCGGCGACCATCGGGGGCCGGAGCTGCCGGAGGAATCTCGACCCCAACGATGATCCTCACTTTTACTTCGGCCTCGATCAGGCGCTCAACGGAACCAGGTCCGAGCTGTTCGTGACCACGGAGTATTACGATACCGGCAGCGGCTCGCTGGCGCTGCAGTACGATTCGATGGACTCCGCGCCGTTCCCCGACGACATCTACAAGAATGGCGGACAGGTCGCGCTGACCGGCAGCGATACGTGGAAGAGCCACACCTTTCGCATCGTCGATGCCCGCTTTGCCCACCGCCAGAACGGGGGAGCGGACTTCCGCATTCTCCATTCGCAGCCGGGTCTGTTTTATCTCGATGTCGTCACCGTGCGCGACCTGGGCGTCATCCAGCCGCCGGCGCCGGTCACCGTGCGGCGGGGGGAGACGGCCGTCTTCAACATCGTCGCCGGAGGCACCGGTCCGATCACGTATCGATGGCAGCGCAACGGGAATGATCTGAGCGACGGCGGCAGCATCTCCGGGGCCACCTCCGACACCCTCCAGATCAACAACGCACAGGAACCCGACGAGGGGAACTATCGCTGCATCATCTCGCATCCGAACGATTCTGTCCCCTCTGCGCCCGCCGCGCTGAAGGTGTCTTACCTGGGCGACTTCGATGCCGACGATGACGTGGACATGGCCGACTTCGGCGCCTATCAATTGTGTCTCTCGCGCACCGAAGGCCCCTACCCGCCGGGGTGCCAGTGGGCCGATTTTTTCGTGGATGGGGGGGTTGACGCCACCGACACCACTCTGTTCCTGCAGTGTCTGAATGGCGCGAACGTCCCGCCGGCGTGCGAGTGAGCTCGTCACCAAACCCCGACAGACCCCCGGCCCCGGCGCTCAGACAGCTCATCTTCAGAGGGAATCAGAACGTGTATGAGGACCTTTACCCCCGGACCATGCACGGTTCTCCTGTTTGTCGGGTTTTCCCGACACAGCGAGTTCCAATGCCGCGCTCCCGATCGCGGGAGGTGATTCACAACTTGTGAATCCGACGTGAGTTATAGACTGGAGGCGAAGGGATTCGAACCCTCGACCTTCGCATTGCGAATTCAAGTCCCGCACCGCCTCTGCCGCTCTTAGGTCCTG
>CAZQEN010000091.1:0-21867 GCA_964591605.1 uncultured Planctomycetales bacterium | reverse complement strand
GGCAATGTCCCGCCCCCGCCCAGTTCGTTCACTGCCGGGGATCTGAACAACCCGCGCGAGCTGCGCGGCCCGACGCCCGGCTTCAATCCGAACTCCCGCAATCACAAGCAGGAAGGCCAGAACGTCGCGTACTACGACGGCCATGCCCAGTGGAAAAAGGATCCGCGTGCTGGCGCAGATGATGACTTCATCTGGGGATCGCTGGACCCGACCACGAAGTATCCCGCAGTCCCCCTGAACGGCTCGAACTACGGCGCCATCCGTTCCGCCCCGCAGTGGCTCACGGATTCGATCCTGATCCCGTAAGCCGGCGACAGCAGTTCTGCCAAACACACCGCCCACGGACGTTCCATCTGCGTCCGTGGGCGTTTTCTTTCCGGGCGGCCTACAGCGACAGCAGCGATTTGAGCCGGCCGATGAGCTTGGTCCGGGCCTCGTCGTCCACGTCGGCGATGTCGCCCCAGTACAGGACGCTCTGCCGACGGGCGTCGTGCCGCACGCGTTTGAGCAGCTTCTCGAGCCGCTTGAGGCACGCCTCGAGGCAGTCGGTCTCACGTAAGACGCCCGTGTTGATCACCGCCACGTCGGACTCGACGACCGCGCAGTACTCGGGCTGAAGCTGGATCCGCGAGGCGATCTCCGCCCCCAGCGGGCTGTTGAGGAAATGCCGGACCTGCTGGTCGTCGACGTGAAGCTGCTCGACGTAGACCCCCGACCGCGCCGCCAGGGGCTCGGAGTGCCGAACCCCCACGCTGTCCTCCAGGCCCGAGGGGTCGAACACCCCGAAGATCTCCGACGCGAAGGCGGCCGTGTCCTGCATCACCTGCTGAAGCGCCCGCGCCGCCGACTTCTCGTCCCGGAACACGGTCTCCAGGCTCATCGGCGGCGGCATCACGAAAAGCCGGTAATCGTATGGAAACGCATGACGCAGGACCGCGTCGGGGTCGGCCTCCACCACGATCATCGCGTTCCGGTCCAGACGCCGCACCGACCGCAGGCCATCCGGAAGAATCTCGAACACCCGCTCGGGGGAATACTGGATGACGTGCGAGGAAGCCCACCGCCGGCCGTCGCAGGGGGGGATCGCCGTTTCCGGGACGATGGCGTTGGTCTGGCCGTCGCAGGACCGGCGCATCCGGAGATAGTGCACCGGTTTGCCCCGCACCTCGTCAACGATGAGACGCGCCATCGTTGTCTTGCCCGCCCGGGGCGGGCCACTGATGAACAAGGTCTCGAGCGGCATCTGAGTCCTGACGAATGGGCCTTTCCCCCCGCGCCCGCCCCCGGCGCATCATGCGAAGCTGTCTGTCGATTCTAGCCACGCTCCCCTGCCCGGACCCGCCTCACCGCGCGAGGGAGTGCAGGCGGGACGCCTGCACCACAATTTCCCCCGTCGTTCGGTCCCGCTCTATCGGTCACGAACCTCCCCCGCCATCGCGTGGCATGGCGAGCGCTGTTGCCCGCCATGCAGCCGAGCCGGCAGGGCGATCTGTCTGCGGCGGATGGGCCGCGATGCAGAGTACGATCGCCCCCGCAGAGCCGTTCCACCCCGCCCGCATGTATGCAGTGCTCCTCGATCCAGACATGGACAATCAAGCTGAGGGTGGCCCGCACCCGACTCAGCAGGCACTCAGGACCGGCTCGGCGGCCTGCCGAAGCCCCAGATTCACGATCCGCTGCAGCAACGCCGGGTAGTCCAGCCCCGCGGCGGCGGCCGAGTCCGCAAAATCCTCCCCGATCGCCAGGTGCGGGTTCGGATTGGCCTCCAGCGCATACAGCTCGCCCTCGGGGGTGAGCCGGAAGTCGATGCGGGCGTAGCCCGTCAGGCCCAGCGCCCGATAGATCCGCCGCGCCGCCCGCCGGATGCGGGCCTCCAGGGTCTCGTCCAGTCCCTGCGCCAGGCCGCTGCAAATCCCCCACCGCTCCTGGTAGCGCTTGTCCCACTTGGCACTTGCCGTCGCAAACCGGGGCGCCTCCTCCGGCATCTTTGTGAAGAGCAGCTCCCACGTCGGCAGCACCCGCAGCCGATGGTTGCCGATCATCCCCACGTACAGCTCACGCCCGACGATGTACTGCTCGGCGATCGCGTCGGTCCCGATGCGGTCGTGAATGAACGCCACCCGCTCCACCAGCCGCTCGTCGTCCTCGATGAGTGAGGCCTGTGAAATCCCCAGCGACGCCTCCTCGCTCAGGGACTTGACGAACAGCGGCAGCGCCAGATTCGCCGGCCTCCGCACAGCCCGCCCGCGCGGAAAGACCACGAAATCCGGCACCCGCACCCCGTGATAGGCCATCACCTTCTTGGAAAGGGCCTTGTCACGGGCAATCATCAGCCCACGCGGACAGCAACCGGTGTACGGCGTCCCCAGCAGCTCCAGGTAGCTGACCACGTTCTGGTCATAGACCGCCTCACCGGCGAATTCCTCGAGCAGGTTGAACACGACGTGCGGCCGCCACGTCTCCACGCTCTCCTTCACGCACGACAGATCGTCCGACAGGCCCAGCACCTGCACTTCGTGGCCCAGGCCGCGCAGGGTGCTGACCACGTCGTATTCGGTCTTGACGCGGGTGATTTCGGACTCAGGGAGGCCGTCGAGGCAATCCGGCGGCACCAGGGTGTGATGAACCAGGACCAGGACCCGCAGACTCCGACGGCGGGCGCCGCGCCGGCTCACATGCCGACCGGGTGGCCGCCCCTGTGGAGATAGCGCATCGTCTGCACACCGAGGAGGATGGCCAGGTCCTGCCTCAGTTGACCGGGGGATCCGACTGCCTGCAACTTCAGCTCTCGGCACCGTGCCATCAGCTCCTTGAGCACCTGGTCCAGCGTGTACGCGCATCCACCCGTCCACCGGGCAACATGCGCCAGCAGCCAGCCACGGCTCCGTCCGATGAAGGCCGCCGCGGACATACCCCGTCCGCCGTGCCTGCTTCGCTGAAACAGCCGCTGCAGGTCCTTATCATACACGTCCGGGTACTCGGATGCATAACGGCTGCGCTTGTCACGGTAATACTCGGCCAGCGTCGTCCGCATCGACCGCAGAGGTTCGACGCGTGCCCGAGACCTATTTATCGGCCGTTTGCCCGCGATTTCTTGCATCAGGGAATCGATGTACTCGAGCTTTCGAAGGGCCGGCCAGCCCTGATAACGCCTGCGCCACCCCGATCGCGGGGCCAGCCAGACGGCAAACGTCTCGGCAAAGTCCTCGTCCGGGTGGCTCTGGGCGTACCAGTGGTCCAGGTGCAGCACAAAGTGACGGCTATACGGCTTCGGCCGGTAGTAAGATGGATAAGGATTCGAGGATTTCCCAAAGAACCGCTGCCAGGACACACGGCGGTTCAGCAGGTAGGCGTGGTCCAGGGCATGGCCGGCCTCGTGACGCAGGATTTTCAGGCACGCCGAAGGCGTCCCCCCCTCCACATCCTGCATCATCCGGCGCTCGAGACGCATCAGCCGGGGATGCGCCATGTAGAAGGGAATCGCCACCCCGGGCACACCGTCCGGAGAAAACCATTCCTGGGAGAACCAGAAGTGCGGGCGGAAGGCCAGCCCCCGGTCCGCCAGCTCGGCCAGGACCCGCCGGACGCAGTGGCGGATCGGCGAACGGTTCAGGTCCAGCGGCAGGTCGCACAGGCGGGTGGACAGCAGCCGCTCGTCCGACCAGCGGCTCAGGGAAGGGGTCCGGGCTGTTGCATGTGCTCCCATAGCGCGGATTGTACGATTCAGCCCCGCCGGTGCAACACACAAATCCGCGCCTGTGAAATCCGCTCCGCCCGTCCCGCCTTGCCGGCTTCTAATACGTTTCAGATGGCGGAATCGTGCTGCCCGGGCCCGGCCCGGCCCGCGTTCGCCCTGTCACCCCTGGAACCCCCCTGAACCTCCACCAAGCTCCGGGGCGGCCAGGCCCGCCGGGCCCTCTCCTGCCCCCGCCCGTGTGCCTCCCGCCGCATCCTACGCCCGACAACAACAGCGCAAAAAGAAGGAAGGTGCTACCGTGGCGATCAGCACCTTCCGACATCCTGTCGCCGCGCCGCGATCCGCGGCACGCGACCCACCGTCACTCCCGCTGCCTCTGAGGCACACTCATGGGAGGACGGCTTCGGTGATGTCATGGCTTACTTCTTCTTGCGAGCGGCCTTCTTGGCCTTCTTCGCTTTCTTCTTAGCCATCGACGTCACCTCCTTTCTTGATCGTCTAACTTATCGTCGCCGTCACGAATGTCAAAACTTTTTTACTCATCACCCCGAACTTTCGCGGGTGGCGCGCGCTTCCGGCACGCTGGATGTATATCGACCAGACGGAGGATCGCCCTTGATTCAATTCACTTCCCGATACAGAAGCGCGAGAAGATCCGCCCCAGCAGATCCTCCGTCGTCATCTCGCCGGTCAGCAGCGACAGCGCGCTGATCGCCTCGCGCAACTCGACGGCCACCAGCTCCGCGCACGCGCCCAGATCCGTCGCATGCCGCAGCAACGCCTGTGCCCGCGACAACGCTGATGCAGCGTTCCGGAGGGCCTGATACTGCCGCGCCGTCAAGCCCACGGCCTCGGCCGCACGATGCGGCACTCCGGAAAACAGCCGCGCACCGAGGTTTTCCCGCAGCAGCTCGATCCCCTCGCCCGTGACCGCGCTCGCGAGCACCACATCCGCTGTGAATGGTTCCGCTGCGCGTTTCGCTGCGTGGTCCTCCCACTGTGCACGTGCGCTCGGCGAAACCAGGTCCGACTTGTTTCCCACGACGAGCCCCGGGCGATGCAATCGCATCGATGACAACACTTGCGCCGGTTCGGGCGCCTGTGAAATGTCAACGACGCACAGGATGAAATCCGCCGTCTCGATCGCGCGCAGCGCGGCCGCCTCGGCCAGCGCATCGGGCCCGTGCGCCTCGCACTCCGCGCCGCGCGGCACATCCGACACACCGGCGCTGTCGACCAGGATGATCTCTCCTCCCGCCAGATTCACCGGCGCGCGAAGCAGGTCGCGCGTCGTCCCCGCCACCGCCGAGCGGATGGCGCGATCCGTCCCCGTCAGTCGATTGAACAGCGTGCTCTTGCCCGCGTTCGGACGGCCGGTCAGCACCACCTCTGGCAGCAGTTCCAGTCGTTCCAGCGACGTCGATGCATCGAGGGTCTCACGAAGGGCAAGCAGCGCGTCGCTGATCCGCGCATCCGCCTCGGCCGATGTCACGAAGCCCATCGATTCCTCGACGAAATCGATCTCCGCTTCGACGAGCGCGAGCATATCCCCCAGCGCCTCGCGGATTCCGCTCATCCTCCGGCCCAGGCCCCCCAGCAGCAGATGCCGCGAAGCCCGGAGCTGCGCGTCGCTCCGTGCGGCAATCGCCGACGCCACACCCTCGACGCGGGTCAGATCCAGCGCCCCGTTGAAGAACGCGCGGGCGGTGAACTCGCCCGGCTCCGCCGCCCGCGCACCGCTGGCCAGCAGCGCGTCCAGCACGATCGACAGCAGCGGCGGCGAACCGACCGTGTGCAGCTCGATCACGTCCTGCCGCGTGTAGCTCGCCGGCGCCAAAAAGACGTACGCCTCCGCCGGAACAGTCGATCCCGCCACCCGCAGTCGCCCCATGATCCGCCGGCGGCTCTGCACGTCCTGCAGTTTCATCCCGTCGGCGCACGCGAACACGGCGTCGGCCAGTTCCGCCGACCGCGGCCCGCTCAGCCGCAGCAGGCCGCGACCGCCCGCCCCCGGCGCGCATGAGATCGCCGCAATCGTGTCTTCAATCTGGTGAAACAAGACGCAGATTCACACCACGAACCGTTCCCGGCACAGCAGCTCGAGCATGCGGTCCAGGAAATCCTCCGCATTCACCGACATCACCACGCTCACTTGGCGGCTCTTGTCTTTGACGACCACCGGCTTGCTCCGTCCCGCCTGCGGACCACTCGTGACGACTTCCAGTCCCATGCGCGCCTGCAGGAACAGCTCCGGCCACAGCAGCAGGCCCACCGTCAATGCATCGTGCACGAGAAACCGTCCCGCCCCCGCTTCGGCATGATTCTCCTGCGGATACTGAATCATCCGCGCGAGCAGCTCACCCACCCGCGATCCGCTCCGCGACAGCCGCGCGGTGTGCGATACATCCATCCCCACCTGCCGGGTCACGTCGAGCGGGACCACCGTGATCGGCGCCCGCGCGCCCAGCACGGCCGCGGCAGCAGCCGGATCACGATAGAAATTGAATTCCGCGTGCGGCGTCACGTTGCCCGGACAGAGCACGGCCCCGCCCATGATGATGAGCCGCGACGCCCGCTCCAGCACGCCCGGCCGGTCGCGCAGCAGCGCTGCCAGGTTCGTGAGCGGTCCGACCGCCGCCACGACGACCTCCCCCGCCCCGCCGCCAAGCACTTTCGCATAGACATTCCGGAAATCATCCGCGAGCGGGTCGAACCGCTCGGCGCCCTCCTGGCCCACGCCCCCGAGCCCGTCTTCGCCAAACACATGGTGCGCCCGCGACAGCCCCTCGTCGGCCTGATCCAGCCCGCGGCCCAATGCCGGCCACTGCCCCACGCCCAGCCCGCTCAGCAGCCGCGCGATGTTCCGCGACGCCTGCTCCAGCGAGACATTCCCCCCCACGCTGACCAGCCCCCGCACGTTGATCTGGTCGGTGGACAGCGCCAGCGCGATCGCCACCGCGTCGTCCACGCCCATGTCTGTATCTACGAGCAAGGGTATCGCCATGGCCGTTCACCGCCGCCCGACGGGTGGCAATTGACATGATTTTCGCCAAGCGCTACAGTCCGCCGGAGGCATTGTCGGTGACGAAGTACCGGCGGTCAAACCATCAGCGACCCCCCTCGTTGAGGACGGGCCGGGTCGTGACGGTGGACGGTCTGTGCGCGCTGCGGCCTGAGCACCTGGAAACCTCTGCACGCCTGACGCCGCGGAAAGGAAAGCGACTTTCGTGTCTGAACCCATTCAAACCGGAGTCCCGGTCACGCTCGAAGCCCTTGTAGCTCGGCACAGCGAACTTTTTTCCGGGCCGGCCCCCACGTTCCATGTCCGTGCCCCCGGCCGCGTCAATCTGATCGGCGAACACACGGACTACAACGACGGCTTTGTCCTGCCCATCGCGATGAGCCAGGTCCTGCACGTGCTGGCCGCCCCTGCCGACGATGGCCTCGTTGTCTTTCGCTCGACCGCCTTCCCTGATGCCGTCGAGTTCCCGGCCGATGACCCCGGGGCGCCCGCACCGCCGCCTGCGGCATGGAGCGCCTATGTCCGCGGCGTTGCCGCCATGCTGCAGGCCCGCGGCGTCCGGATTCACCCCGGCCGGTATCTCATTCACAGCGAGGTCCCCATTGGCGGCGGGGTGAGCAGTTCGGCCGCCCTCGAAGTCGGCTGCGCGACCACCCTGCTCGCCCTCGCCCGCCAGGCCATGGAGTCCATCCCGCTCGCCCTGCTCGCCCGCCAGGCCGAGCATGAATACGCTCACTCTCCCTGCGGCATCATGGATCAGTTCATCTGCGTGCTCGGCCAGGCCGGCCATGCACTCCTGCTCGACTGCCGCACGCATGAATGCCAGCAACTGCCGCTCCCGCAGGCCAACTGCCGCCTCGTGGTCATGGATACGCAGGTCAAGCACCACATCGGGTCCAGCGAGTATCCCGTTCGCCAGCGTCAATGCCGCGAAGGCCTCGCGATCCTGCAGAAAGCGCATCCGCACCTCGCCGCCCTGCGCGATGTCACGCCGGCCGAGCTGGATCAACAGGCCGCACACCTCGAACCGCTCACGCTTCGCCGCTGCCGGCACGTCGTGAGGGAAATCGCCCGCACGCTGCACGCCGCCGAAGCGCTCCGCCAGGGTGACGTCCCCGCGTTCGGCCGACTCATGATCGAGTCCCACGAGTCGCTCCGCGATGATTACGAGGTCTCATGCGCCGAGCTGGACGCCCTGGTGGAACTGGCCCGGGCGGTTCCCGGCGTGCACGGCGCCCGCATGACCGGCGGCGGATTCGGCGGATGTGCCATCGCCCTGGTCGAATCGGAGGCTGTGGAGAAACTCCGGAAGGTGATCGCTGAGAAATACGACGGCCGCTTCGCCAGGCCCGCGCTGGTCTACACGACCACGGCGTCCGACGGCGTCAGCGTCCGCCGTTTGTGATAGGTCCCGGTCTGATGCAGACATTCGAGCAACTGGAGACGGTCCGCGCCGGCCGCGATCTGACGCGCGAGCAATCGCGCGCCCTGTTCGATGACATGCTGAGCGGCCGCATTCCCGAGGAGCTCCTCGCCGAATTCCTGACCGCTCTGGCCGCCAAAGGCGAAACAGTCGATGAGATCGCCGGCGCCGCCGACGCCATCACCGTCAAGGCCACCTGCGTGCGGTGCGACCGCGAATGCATCGACACCTGCGGCACCGGCGGCGACGGCGTCAGCACGTTCAACACCTCCACCGCTGCCGCCCTCATCGCCGCCGCTGCCGGCGTCGTGGTCGCCAAGCACGGAAACCGGTCCAACCTCCGGGTGAGCGGCTCGGCCGAAGTCCTCATCGAACTCGGCGTCAACATCAACGCCCCTGTGCCTGTCCTCGAACGCTGCCTGAAGGAATGCGGCATCGCCTTTCTCTTCGCGCCCAACCTTCACCCGGCCTTCAAGCACGTCGCGGCCGTGCGTAAGCGCATCGGCACCCGCACGATCTTCAACCTCGTCGCCCCGCTCTGTAACCCGGCCGGTGTGAAGCGTCAGCTCGTGGGCGTCTCGAAACCGGAGCTGACCGATCGGCTCGCCCGCGTCCTCGCCGCTCGCGGCGCAGCGCACGCCTGGGTCGTTCATGGACACGACGGCCTGTGCGACCTCTCGGTCACCGGCCCCAGCCAGGTCTGCGAGGTGCGCGACGGCCAGGTCCGTGCGTTTACCGTCCGCCCCGACGACGCAGGTCTCCCCCCGGCGAAACTGAGCGACCTTCTGGTCGACTCTCCGAAAGCCAGCGCAACCGTCATTCTGGATATCCTCGAAGGCCGGATCGGCCCCCCGCGCCATCACGCGATCCTCAACGCCGCCGCTGCCCTGGTCATCTCCGGCCACGCCACGGATCTGCCCGACGGCGTCATCCGCGCCGCGGAGGCCATCGACTGCGGCGCCGCGCGCGCCACCCTCCAGCGCCTCGTCATCTGCTCGCACGAGCCGTTGTGATTTGACATCAACCCGGGTTTCGACCGTGTGGCATGGCGATCGATGTTGATCGCCATGCCGCGGCCAGACTGCCATGCCGGGCAAGGCGTGTGCACGCCACAGCGCACACTCTCCCCATCAACAACCTGATCTTCTGCATGCCACGGAGGAAGGAATGGTCAGGCGTAGAGATCCACGCCCGCGGTGAGGTCTTCGGCCACGCGTTCGATACTCTCCTGGACGTTCTGCGTGGCGGATTGAATGAGCTGCAACGCGGCGTCCCCCTGGGCGTTTGCCACCTTGAGGACCTTCGCCGCAACGGCCATCTGCACCTGCGCCATCGACTGTGCAGCGGCCAGCTCTATGATGCCGTCGGTCAGGCTCATCATTCCCTTATCGACCAATCACACCCGCGTCTGCAGACCTCCTCCCGCCCTCGCAGCACCTTGGGCAGGCTCTCGATCAGAACCGGAAGCGTCAGCGCCCGGCCTGCTGCACGGCCAGCAGCATCGTTACGACTCGGGCAAGACCCCACGCTTCGGCCAGGCCCCCGCCGTAACTTTGCCCCCCTCCCGCCGTGGGGCTATCATCCGACTTTCTGAGTGCTTGTGTGTTACCGGACCTGCGGAGCGGCCGGGCCCAACCCGCCCTCCTTCGACCGTCCCGGCGTCTCACCCGCGAGATTCGGGCGGCCGCGGCAAGAATCATGACGACTTCAAACGCGACATACGACTTCCATGCGATCGAGGCCCGGTGGCAACGCTACTGGCTCGAGAACAAGACGTTCAAGACGTTTCAGCCGGGGGATGCGGCGTTCGAGCCGCATCAGGGCAAGCCCAAGTTCTACGTGCTGGACATGTTCCCCTACCCCAGCGGCGTCGGTCTGCACGTGGGGCACCCGCTGGGATACATCGCCACCGACATCTACGCCCGGTTCCTGCGGATGCGCGGGTACAACGTGCTGCACCCGATGGGCTATGACGCGTTCGGGCTGCCGGCCGAGCAGTACGCGATCGAGCACGGCGTGCCGCCGCGCGAGACGACGCAGAAAAACATCGACAACATGCGTTCGCAGATGCAGCGGCTCGGGCTGGGCTACGACTGGGACCGCGAGATCGCGACCACGGACGTCACTTACTATAAGTGGACGCAGTGGATCTTCCTGCAGCTCTACAACAGTTGGTACGACCCGGCGGCCGGGGCGGCCCGGCCGATCCGCGAGCTCGAAGAGAAGCTCGAGCAGGGAAAGCTGCACGTCAACTTCGACGGGCGGCCGATACCCGCACAGATCCCGGTGATGCAGGCGCTTTCGACGATGAATCCCGCGCCGGGGGCGCAGAAGTGGTCCGAACTGTCGAACGAACAGCGGCGCGAGGTGCTCGATCATCAGCGTCTGGCCTACCTCGACGAGGTGCCGGTCAACTGGTGCCCCGCCCTGGGCACGGTGCTCGCCAACGAGGAGGTCACGAACGAGGGCCGCAGCGAACGCGGGAATCACCCGGTGTTTCGCCGCCCGCTCAAGCAGTGGATGCTGCGGATCACAGCCTACGCCGAGCGGCTCGAAGATGACCTGGAACTGGTGGACTGGCCCGAGCCGATCAAGCTCATGCAGCGCAACTGGATCGGCCGCAGCGAAGGGGCGGAGGTCGATTTCCGCGTCGCCCCGCGTACGGCCGGCGCGCCGCCCACCTCGCCGCAGCCAGGTCGGGTGGGCTCCGCCCACCATGCGGCGCAAACCGAGGGAGAGGGGTGGGCAGAGCCCACCCTACAGGGTGAGAGGTGGGCGGAGCCCACCCTACAAGACGATGAAGACGCCGAGACCATCCGCGTCTACACCACGCGTCCCGACACATTGTTCGGCGCCACGTACATGGTGCTGGCCCCCGAGCACGATCTGGTCGGAGTGCTTACCACCGATGACCGGCGGGAGGCGGTGTCTCGGTATATCGAAGCGGCGCGGAACAAGAGCGAGCTCGACCGCACGGCGGAGACGAAGGAGAAAACGGGCGTCTTCACCGGCTCGTATGCGATCAACCCGGTCAACAACCAGCGGATCCCCATCTGGATCGCCGACTACGTGCTCATGGGCTACGGCACGGGCGCCATCATGGCCGTGCCGGGGCACGACACCCGCGATTTCGAGTTCGCTCTGGAGTTCGACCTGCCGATTATCAAAGTCGTCGAGCCGCCGCCGGGCATCGACTGGCGCGGCTATACGGGCGACGGCGTGGCGGTCAACTCCGGGCCGTTCGACGGCCTGCCCACGGCAGAGTTTAAGCAGCGGATCACGGCCTGGCTCGAGGAGCAGGGCCTCGGCCAGCGGGCGGTCAAGTACAAACTGCGGGACTGGCTGTTTTCGAGGCAGCGCTACTGGGGCGAGCCGTTCCCGATCGTGCACGAAGCGCAGACGGGGCAGGTGTATCCGCTGCACGAGAGCGAGTTGCCGGTCGTGCTGCCGCAGATCGATGATTATTCACCGCGGGCATCCGAAGATCCCGATGCGCCCCCGTCGCCGCCGCTGGGCCGCGCGAAGGAGTGGGCCCACGTGAAGGGCTGGATTCGCGAGGACGGCTCGGTGCAGCTCTGCCGGCCCGGTCAGGAGCCCTCCCCCGACGTCCAGACGCGGGCGTTTGTTCGCGAGCTGAACACCATGCCGCAGTGGGCGGGCTCGTGCTGGTATTACCTGCGCTATCTCGATCCGATCAATGCCCAGCGCTTCGTCGATCCCGACATCGAGAAGTACTGGATGTGCGGCACAGGCGTCTCGCCTGTGCAGCACCGGCCAGAGGCCGGTGCCACACCCACTGGCCAGAGGCCGGTGCCACACCCCGAGGGTGTCGATCTTTACGTCGGCGGAGCCGAGCATGCGGTGCTGCATCTGCTCTACGCGCGTTTCTGGCACAAGGTGCTCTACGACCTGGGCCACGTGAGCACGCCCGAGCCATTCGGACGGCTGTTCAACCAGGGGTACATCCAGGCGTACGCGTATCAGGACGCCCGCGGGATCTACGTCGACGTTCATGACGTCGTAGAGCGCCCAGTAGAGCCCGAAACGCGAGCGAGGGGTTCACGCGACAGTGTTTGGATTCGCAAATCGACCGGCGAACCCGTCAACCGCAACCTCGGCAAGATGGGCAAGAGCCTCAAGAACGCCATTTCGCCGGACGAAATCTGCCACGAATTCGGTACCGACACGCTTCGCGTATATGAGATGTACATGGGTCCGCTCGAAGCCAGCAAGCCGTGGAGCACGCGCGACATCATCGGCATGAGCCGGTTCCTGCACGGCGTGTGGCGGCGGTTCGTGGCGGAGGATGGCTCGTTGAAGGTGATGGATGGGTGTGGCACAGGTGTCCCGCCTGTGCAGCACCGGCCAGAGGCCGGTGCCACAACCACCGGCGAGACGCCGGTGCCACACCAGCCACACCACACTGCCGAGACGGCGGTGCCACACCAGGGGAAGGCGGGCGAGACGCCCGCCTTTCAGGCTGATGATGCCCTGCGGCGGCTGCTGCACAAGACGATCAAGCGCGTGACGAACGATCTGCAGGGCCTGAGGTTCAACACCGCCATCGCCGCACTGATCGAGCTGAACAACACGCTCAAGGGCGATACCCTGCCGCGCGAGATCGCCGAGGGTTTCCTCAAACTGCTCGCCCCGTTCGCACCGCACCTGGCCGAGGAGCTCTGGCAGCGTGTGCAGGGGCCGGCGTGGACGCGGTCGATCGCGTTCGAGACCTGGCCCGCCTATGACGAGTCGCTGACGATCGACGCCACGATCGAGATTCCCGTGCAGATCAACGGCAAGGTACGCTCACGAATCCAGATCTCCCCGGACGCCACGCAGGAGCAGATGACCGCCGCCGCGATGGCCGACGAACGCATCCGGCAGGAGCTGAGCGGCAAGACGGTGCGCAAAACGATCGTCGTGCCGGGGCGGATGGTGAATATTGTCGCGAACTGACAAGCGGCCTCCTGCCGCTGCCCACTGGAACAGAGATCGCGAAAACGCGAAAGGCACAGCTCTGCGTTCGGCCGCAACCGGACGGAATCAATCGCGGGCCAACGCAGATCAGGAGAAGCGTCACTCCTTCAATCGAGGTTCACCTGCGAGCCGGGAGACTCTTGCAGAAAAGCAATATGTTGCGGCATGTGGTCCGAAGCAGAAGGTCCGTCCCTTTCGCGTTTTCGCCCTTTCACGTTCTCGCGATTCGACAGGATTCACACTCATGATCCGATGGATACCGACCGTTCTCATCACCGTGCTCCTGCAGGCCGGCGCTGCCGCGGGCGAATGGACCATCATCTGCAATCCCGGTCCGTTCGCGTCGATTGAGGAGGCGGCGGCGGGCGAGGAGCGCGTGAACTTTCGCGACGCCGACCCCGCCGATGACAACGCGTGCACCGAATGCTTCGCCGCGACGGAGCTGCGGCGGTTTCTGGCGCCGTGCCTGAAGCAGGACCCCGGAAGCATCCGGCTCGCCCGATCCGGGAAGCTGCCGGATCAGGGCGATGTGTTCATCCTCGGCAGCCGTGCCTCAAATCCGCTGATCGCGTCGATCACACCACCCTCCGAGGACCTCGAGAAAGCGACCAGTCCCGAAGCATTCCGCATCCACGCCTCGAGGCGCGACGGCCGGCGGATCGTGCTCATCGAGGGCAAGGGCCGCATCGGGACTCTGTACGGCACGTACGCGGCGCTCGAGCGGATGGGCGTGCGATTCTTCGGCCTCGGCGAGCCGGGCACTGTTCTCCCGGCGGAACCGGCAACGCTGACTGATGACCTGACAATCTTCGAAGCGCCGGCGTTCCTGACGCGCGGCTTCTTCGCCTGCACGCCGCGCGGGACCGAGGAGTTCTTCCTGTGGATGGCCCGGAACCGCATGAACCTGTGGATCGCCGGCGAAAAACGCACCCCGCTTCTCAAGAAACTCGGCGTCCGGCTCAGCGAGGGCGGCCACACCATCCAGGAGACATTCCTGGGACCGCAGAGCGACTACCCCTACGACGTGAAGCCGTTCGAGGGCGACGAGAGAAAGCCGGCCGACCCCTATCCGGCCAGCCCCCAGTATCTGGGCGACGCAAACAAGGACGGCAAGCTCAGTTACGCGGAAGTGCATCCGGAGTGGTACGCCCTGCACGGAGGCAAGCGCGACGCCCACCAGGCCAGGCGACTGAGCCACAACTTCTGCACGTCGAACGAGTTCGCCACCCGCGAGCTCGCCCGGAATCTCGTGCAGAGCCTGATCGACGGCGAATACCGGGACGTGGACTCGCTGGATCTGATGATGCTCGACCACGGACCGTGGTGCGAGTGTGACGCCTGCCAGAAGCAGGGAAGCTTCACCGACCGGATGCTCTGCTTCCAGAACGCCGTCAGCCACACGATTCAGCAGGCCCGGCGCGAGGGCCGGCTGCATCGCAACGTGCACGTGGCGAGCCTGGCGTACCTGGAGACGCTCCCGCCGCCGACAAAGCCCCTGCCCGCGGATTTCGATGACGAGAACTGCTCGGTGACGTTCTTTCCGATCTCGCGCTGCTATGCCCATCCGCTGGCCGACCCGACCTGCACCGAGATCAATCTCCACACGCTTCGCTGCTACGAGGGCTGGACGAGCGGGCGCGATGCCTTCTACAAGGGCTCGATGTGCATCGGTGAGTACTACAACGTGAGCTCGCTCAAGTCGCTGCCGGTGCTGTACACGCACATCCTGACCGCCGACATCCCGTGGTATCACCGCAGCGGCGCGCGGCACCTGCAGTACATGCACACGCCCACGTCGCTGTGGGGCACGTGGACGCTCAGCCAGTACCTGCTCGGCCGGTTGCTGTGGGACCCCGAAACCGACGTCCCGGCCCTGCTCGACGACTATTTCAGCCGCTACTACCCGACCACCACCGCCCGGACGCGCGAGTTTTATGAAGAGCTCGAATACGCAATGGCCAACTGCAAGGCGTTCAAGCACCACGTGTGGCTGGGGGGCGAGAAATACCACTGTCTGCCCGGCAAGCTGGACAACCGCGACAAGAGCCTGTTCGTGCTGGATCACCTGCATTACGAGCCGTACCGCCCGGTGCTCAATGACGCGCCCGACATGGTCGAGATCGTCGCCGCCATGAACCAGGCCCGCCGGGCCATCGATGATGCACTGCTGGAGTGCACGGATGCGGCGGAGCGGGCCAGGCTCATCGACGATGAACGCCGCTTCGCGTACGGCGAGGCCATGGTGCGGTTCCTGTACCACCTGGCCCGCATCCAGATCCTCGATCAGCGCGGCGACGAGGCCCTCGCCCGCCACGAGTTCGCGTCGGTCGAGCGCGAGGCCGAGCGCCTCCGCCAGGTGGTCGACCTCGTCCAGGTCGCCTATCGCCACGCCAACGCCAAGGACGGCCTCGAAGCCTCCCAGGCCGCCCCCGCCTATGAGTTCTACAAGAAGAAGTACAGAGCTCCGGCCAATTGAAACCGCGTCCGACGACGTTCGGAGATCTAACCGCAGAGACGCAGCCCCGTGGGGTCCGCTGTGCGGACGGAACGTCTGTTCGGGAGCATCGGCGCCACACCGGCCGTTGCGTCCGCGGAGCGGACCCTACCTGTCTCGCGACGGTGTCGACCAGCCGATGCCGCCGGCCACAGAGGCCCGGCGCTACACCCTTGCCGCCCGATCGGCGCGGCGGCGTTCGGACTCGGTGAGCAGGCGCTTGCGGAGGCGGATGGCGTCGGGCGTGACTTCGACGAGCTCGTCGTCTTCGATGAACTCGAGGGCCAGCTCGAGCGTGAGGATGCGCGGGGGCTTCAGGACGACCGTCTTGTCGGCGCTGGCGGCCCGCATGTTCGTGAGCTTCTTCTCGCGGGCGACGTTGACCTCGATGTCGTTCTCGCGGCAGTGCTCGCCGACGATCTGTCCGACGTAGACGGCGTCGGTCGGCTTGACGAAGAACGTGCCGCGGTCGGCCAGGCTGTCGAGGGCGTAGGCGGTGACGGCGCCGGCGTCGCTGGCGATCATCACGCCGTTGGCCCGGCCGGGGATCGACCCGCGCAGGTGCTCATATTCGTAGAAGTTGTGGTGAATGATGGCCGTCCCGTTGGTGGCGGTCATCAATCGATTACGCAGGCCGATCAGCCCGCGGGCGGGAATCGTGAACTCCATGTGCGAGTATTCGCCGCGCGTGTCCATCTTCGTGCAGATTCCCCGCCGCGAACCGAGCAGCTCCATCACCGGCCCGACGTGCTGGGCGGGGGCATCGATCACGCAGAACTCGATCGGCTCGGTCTTGTGGCCGTCCAACTGCCGGAAAATCACCTTCGGCTTGCCCACCGCCAGCTCGTAGCCCTCCCGGCGCATGTTCTCGATCAGCACCGACAGGTGCAGCAGGCCGCGGCCCGAGACGTGAAACTCCTCAGGCGTATATCCCGGCTCGACGCGCAGGGCCACGTTCTTCTGCAGCTCCTTTTCGAGGCGGTCGCGGATGTGCCGGCTGGTCAGAAACTTGCCCGACCGGCCGGCGAACGGCGAGTCGTTGACGCGGAAGGTCATGTGCAGCGTGGGCTCGTCGATGCTGATGATCGGCAGGGGCAGCGGGTTCTCGGGGTCGGCGATGGTGTTGCCGATATCGGCCGACTCCAGGCCGATCACCGCGCAGATGTCGCCCGCGGGCACCTCGTCGACCTTGCGGCGGCCCAGGCCGTCGAACGCGTGCAGTTCGGCGATCTGCTCGGAGGCGTGCGTGCCGTCGCGCCGGATGACGGTCACCCGCTGGCCGGCGCGGAGCGTCCCGGCGAAGACGCGTCCGATCCCGATGCGCCCGACATAGTCGCTGTAATCAAGCGTCGTGATGAGCATCTGCAGCGGTGCGTTCGCGTCGACTTCCGGGGGGGGCACGTGCGAGAGAATCGCGTCGAAGAGCACCTGGATGTTCGGGGGCCGATCGTTGGGATTCAGGCTGGCATAGCCCTGGGTGGCCGACGTGTAGATCGTGGGGAACTCGAGCGCCGAATCATCGGCCCCCAGCTCGATGAACAGGTCGAGGATCTCGTCGAGCACTTCGTTCGGGCGGGCGTCGGGGCGGTCGATCTTGTTGATGACCACGAGCGGGCGCAGACCGAACTCGAAGGCCTTGCGCAGGACGAACCGCGTCTGGGGCATGGGCCCCTCGAAGGCGTCGACCAGCAGCAGGCAGCCGTCGGCCATCTTGAGCACGCGCTCGACTTCGCCGCCGAAGTCGGCGTGGCCGGGCGTATCGATGATGTTGATCTTGGTGCCGCGGTAGGTGATGGCGACGTTCTTGGCGAGGATGGTGATGCCGCGCTCGCGCTCCAGGTCGTTCGAGTCGAGAATGCACTCGCCCTTGAGCTGGCCCTCGCGGAACTGGCCGCTCTGGCGCAGGAGCTGGTCGACCAGCGTGGTCTTGCCGTGATCGACGTGGGCGATGATGGCGACGTTACGGATTTCTTTGAGCTGCACGGGCGTCCTTCACGATTAACTCGCCTGATGGCGGGGGCGTAATAGTGTAGCCATTCGTGCGCCCGCTGTCCATGGGGCGACCGCCCCGGGGTGCATGGTGCATGTGGGGGGCGTGACGCTTGGGGCGGAGCCCTTGATCAGAACCCCGAACGTCAGTGAGGGGCCTTGTGCGCGATCGGGGTGAACCCTGCCGGTCGTCGGGGGGCTTTTCTCATCGAGAGGCAGGCCCGTCGCCCTTGACACGCCAGGAACGCATTCGCGTTCAAGAGCGGCCAGGCCGCCTGGCGTGTCAAGGGTCGCTCACGCTCCGGGTTCTGATCAAGGCCCCGCCCGAAGTGTCACACCCCCATTCCGCAGGATCTGCCCTGCGGACCAGCGGCTTTCCCCTCTTTTGTTCACGCAGCGCCGCCGGGATACAATGGGGGCGGGTGAGCGATGCCATCACTGGATATCCTTGACATCCGGGAGTTGCGGAGCGACCTGCAGCGGATCCCTCCGCCCTATCTGCTCCGCAAGTACGAGGCCACCGAGGATGACTTCGAGGAGCTGGCCGAGGAAGATCTGCGCTGCGAGTACCTGGATGGAGTGCTGATCGTGCATTCACCCGCATCTGTCGAACACGAAGACCATGTCATGTTCCTGGGTACGCTGCTGAACAACTTCGTCTCGTGCCGCGGTCTCGGCCGCGTCTACGGCTCCAACACGGTCATGCAGCTCGGGCGCCGGCGGTTCTGCGCTGACGTCAACTTCCTGGCCGCCGACCATGCCGGGCGCATCCGCCATCGGCGCGTGATGGGCCCGGTGGATCTCGCCGTCGAGGTCCTCTCCGCGAGCACGCGGGACTACGATGTTACGGCGAAGCGCACGGCCTATCACGATGGCCGCGTGCCGGAGATCTGGCTGATCGATCCGGAGCTGCGACGAGTGGACGTCGACGCGCTGACGGCCGGCGGGTATGAGTCGAGCACCTTCACGGCCGGACGATTCGAGAGCCGAATTCTGCCGGGGCTGACGATCGCCCTCGACTGGTTGTGGTCCAACCCGCTGCCGAATC
Source organism: uncultured Planctomycetales bacterium (assembly GCA_964591605.1). Classification (GTDB taxonomy): domain Bacteria; phylum Planctomycetota; class Phycisphaerae; order UBA1845; family PWPN01; genus CAYLLT01. Next base: position 3,217 of record CAZQEN010000091.1, on the reverse strand, counting down.
CGATCGAGTGCCTCAAGTCGGTGGGCGTGCAACTGTAGTTTGCTCAAGACGGCCCGTCCGCTCACGCTTCTGACCCCTCCCCTCGTGGAAACTCACATTCTCTCCGCGAAACGTCCTCGGCTCTGCTGTATGCGATCAGGCCAAGGGCGTATACTGGCGGCTTTGGTGAAGATGTCCGCCTTGCGTATGGATGCGCCATGCCTCAAATCCAGGTGCTGTCCGATCTCCTTGTGAACAAGATCGCCGCCGGCGAGGTGATCGAGCGTCCGGCCAGCGTGGTCAAGGAGCTCGTGGAGAACAGCCTCGATGCCGGCGCGACGCGCGTCGAAATCGCCATCGAGGACGGCGGGCGGCGGCTCATCCGCGTCACCGATGACGGGGCGGGCATGGACCGCGACGACCTGGCCCTGTGCATCCAGCCGCACGCCACCAGCAAGCTCCGCCACGAGGATGACCTGTTCCGCATCCGCACGATGGGCTTCCGCGGCGAGGCCCTGCCGAGCATCGGGGCCGTGTCGTACCTGCGCGTCGTGTCGCGACGGCCGGACTCCGACGCCGCGCATGAAATCCGCGTCACCGGCGAACACATCGCGCCGCTCATCGCGGCCAGCGGCCCGCCGGGCACAACCGTCGAGGTGCGCGACCTGTTCTTCAACGTGCCGGCCCGCCAGAAGTTCCTGCGCTCGGCGCCGACCGAGATCGGGCACATCACCGAGCAGGTCGCCCGGATCGCCCTCGTGCAGCCCGGCGTCGAGTTCCGGCTCCTGCACAACAACCGGGTCGTGCATCACCTGCGGGCGACGGGAACGGCCAGCCCGGTGGCGGGTGAGATCCCGTCGGGAAGGCGGGCCGGACAGGACGGGATGCGCCAGCGCATCGCCGACTTCTACGGCCAGGAGCTTGCCGACGCCCTGCTTGAGATTCACCGGAACGAGCGCGGCCTCAAGATCAGCGGATACGTGTCCTCGCCGGTCGACAGCCGTTCGTCGGCCAAGTACCAGTACCTGTTCCTCAACGGGCGGTTCATCCGCGACCGGTTCATCGCCGCGGCCGTCCGCGAGGCCTACCGCGGGCTGATGGAGCCGCACCGCCACCCGGTGCTCTTTCTCTCTTTCGAAATCGACCCGGCCGCGATTGACGTCAATGTTCATCCGACCAAGATCGAGGTCCGCTGGCAGGACTCGAACGTGCTGTATTCGCAGGTGTTGTCCGCCCTGCGCGACCGGTTCCTCAGCGCCGACCTGACGCCGGCCCTGCAGACGGATGAGAGCTTCAACCGCGCTGCCATGCTGCCGCAGGTGGACTTCGAGAACACGGATCGCCCTGAGCCCCCGCCTGCCCAGGCGGGATCAGGGGTGCCTGGAGCGGCATTCGCGCGCGAGTCCGCCGATGAAAGTGCCGCCGAGCAGCGCCGGCGGGAAATCCGCGCTTCGATTGCCGACTACTTCAAGCGCGCCCGGCCCATCGTCGGCTCCTCCGCTCCCCCCGCCTACGGCCCGCCTGTCTCCGACGCGGCCACGCTGCATCCCGGTGGCGCGGCAGCGGATCCGACGGCCTTCGACTCAGAACCCAGAACTCAGAACTCAGAACCAACCACTCCAAGACCCGAGCCGCGGCCGGAGAGCGCCCGCCTCGCGACGCCGATCGTGGCGGAGGACGCCCTCATCGCCCGCCAGGCCGCGTTTTCACTCCCCGACCACGTCCTGCAGGTCCACCGCACCTACCTGGTGGCCGAAACGGCCGACGGGCTGATCATCATCGATCAGCACGCGCTCCACGAGCGGATCATCTACGAGCAGCTCAGCGAGCGCATCGCGGCCGGCTCGCTCGAATCCCAGCGCCTGCTCATCCCCGACCTCATCGAGGTCTCGCCCGACCACGTGGGGCTGATCGAGACGCACGAGCAGACGCTCGCGCGGCTGGGTTTCGAGCTCACGCCGTACGACCCGCGCACCATCGCCGTACACGCCGCCCCCAGCCTGCTGGCCGCGGACCGCGTGCGCGACTTCCTGAAGGATCTGATCGACCGCCTCGCCATGCGCAGCGCCCCCGCCTCGGCCGAGCTGCTCATGAACGACATCCTCTCGATGATGGCCTGCAAGGCCGCGGTCAAGGCCGGCGACGAGCTCACCGACGCCGAGATCCAGGCCCTCATGCGCGAGCGCCACCGCGTCGAGCGCTCCAGCAACTGCCCCCACGGCCGCCCCACCTCCCTGCGCCTCACGCTCCGCGACCTGGAGCGCCAGTTCAAGCGGGCGTAGAAGCTGACCATGGCGCACACGATTCCCGCTTTCCTGCGTTCCTTATTCAATCTCCACATCCCGGCCGCCGGTCCGCGTCTGCAGGTCTGTGCGCCACGCCTGAGAGAGCGCCTCGACGGCCAGCAGCGCCTCGACCTCTTCGCGCGGAGCCGCCTTGTCGAGCATGATGCGCAGCGCCCGCGCGACCGGCATGTCCGGGGCGGGGCGGGCCAGCAGCTCGATCGCATCGCCCGGGCCGATCGCGCCCGGCGCGAGCGTGCGGACGTAGAAACCGCAGTAGCCGATCTCGTTGATCCAGCGGATCAGCCGCGGCTCGGCGTGCTTGCCGGCGAGCTTGAAACAGGGCTGGCGCGGCTGTGTGACCTGAACGGTCGCGGCGCCGATACGGAAGGTATCGCCAATGCAAACCTCGGTCTCGAGCAGCCCCTGCGTCGTGAGGTTCTCACCGAACGACGGCACGGCCAGCTCGCGCCCGAGCCGCCCGGTCCAGTAGTCATAATGATCGAAGGGATAAACGCACGCCGCTTTATCGGGCCCGCCGTGGTGCTTGAGATCCGAGACGCGGTCGCCCGCGAAACCCTCCGGCCCCAGCTCCACCGGTCCGGCCGACGGCCGCCGGTTGATCGCCGTGCTGTACGTCCGCCCATCCCTGACCACCAGCATCGGCCGGCCCACGTTGACGCTGACCACGTGCATCAAGCCAACGTAAGAACCCCCACCGAAAAATGCAAAGCGGGCACTGGCCGGACAGGCGGAGACGTTACACTGATGGGGAGGCGCCGTCGCGGAGCCCGGCTACAACATGACAAGGCCGGTCAGGGACCGGTCTGTACCACGAAGGCACGAAGACACGAAGACCGACGAGATGATTCTGTTTCTGTTTCTTCTTCGTGTCTTCGTGCCTTCGTGGTATGCCAGGGATGTCCGATGCAGCCACACTCAGTGAGCTCTCTGCC